>DATFXK010000029.1:0-11311 GCA_035316005.1 Acidimicrobiia bacterium
CCTGACTACCATGTCAGGTTCAGCCGGTTCCAGTGAGGGAGCGCCATGGAGACACGCGAGGCCGTCATCGTGGACACGGTGCGCACCGCGATCGGCAAGCGGAAGGGCTCTCTGGCCGACTGGCACCCCACCGACCTCCTCGGGTTCACGCTGCGCTCCCTGCTCGAGCGCAACGACGTCGACCCGGGGACGATCGACGACGTCGTGGGCGGCTGCGTCACCCAGTCGGGGGAGCAAGGCTGCAACGTGACCCGCAACGCGTGGGTCGCGGCCGGCCTCCCATGGCACGTGCCGGCGACGTCTGTCGACCGCCAGTGCGGGTCGTCGCAGCAGGCGATGCATTTCGTCGCGCAGGGCGTCATCGCCGGCGCCTACGACCTCGCCGTCGCGTGCGGCGTCGAATCCATGACGCGCTCGCCCATGTCGACCAACGCCCGCGGTGGCACGGGCCCGTTCAGCGGTGCGTTCATGGAGCACACGAACCACACGCTCGGCATCCAGTTCTGGGTCGCTCAGGTGCTCGCCGACCGCTTCGGCATCACCCGCGACGAGATGGACGCGTTCGCGCTCGAGAGCCACCGGCGCGCTGCCGCGAACAGCGACGCCGGCTTCTTCGCGCGCGAGCTGCTGCCGGTGCCGATCAAGGACGAGCACGGCGAAACGACGGGCGACGTGCTGCAGCGCGACGAGGCGATCCGGCCCGACACGTCGCTCGAGCAGCTGGCGGGTCTGCCACCGGCCTGGGAGTCGGAGGAGCAGCCGGCGCCCGACATCACGGCGGGGAACTCGTCGCCGATGAGCGACGGCGCCTCGGCGATGCTGATCGCGGACCGGGCGACCGCCGAACGCCTCGGGCTGCCCGTCCGGGCGCGCTTCGTGCACTTCGCCGTGCTCGCCGACGACCCCGTGCTCGTGCTCTCGGCCCCGAACCCAGTGACGCGCAAGCTGCTCGAGCGCACCGGCATGAAGATCGACGAGTTCGACGCCATCGAGTGCAACGAGGCGTTCGCCGCCATCGCACTGATGTGGGCCAAGGAGTTCCGCCCCGACCCGGCGCGCTACAACCCGCGGGGTGGCGCCATCGCCGTCGGGCACCCGCTCGGCGCGAGTGGCGTGCGTCTGATGACGACGATGCTCAACGACCTCGAAGCGACCGGCGGCCGCTTGGCTTCCAGACCATGTGCGAGGGCGGCGGCCAGGCGAACGCCACGGTGATCGAGCGCCTGGGCTGACACACCCGGCGCAGGCGCGAGACTGCCGGGCGTGCTCACGCTCGAATCGGGGCCGGCTCGTCTCGAGGTCTCGCCCGAGGCGGGCGGCCGGATCGTCTCCCTGCGCGTCGACAACCTCGATCTTCTCGTGACGCCAGACGTCGACGACCACAACTACGGATGCTTCCCGATGGCGCCATGGGCCGGGCGCGTCCGCCACGGCAGCTTCGACTTCGAGGGGCAGCGGTTCCAGCTCCCGTTGAACCACCCGCCCCACGCGATCCACGGCACGGCCCGCGACCATCCGTGGACCGTGGACGGCGAGGGCGTGATCTCGGTCCCGCTCGGGCCGCCTTGGCCGTTCGGCGGCCGGGTCGTGCAGCGCTTCGGCCTCGCGCCCGACGCGTTGCACCTCACGATGGAGGTGCATGCTGGCGACGAGGCGATGCCGGTGTCGTGCGGATGGCACCCGTGGTGGAGCCGTCACGCCGGTCGGGGCCGGCCGCTGCAGGTCGACCTCGAGGCCGACGCGATGTACCGACGCGACGACGACGGCATCCCGACCGGCGATCTCGCTCCCCTCGGGCCGCATCCCTGGGACGACTGCTTCACCCGGCTCGGCGACGTTCCCGCGGTGCTGCGCTGGCCGGGCGCGCTGACGGTCACGCTCGCGACGTCGTGTCCCTGCGTGGTGGTGTTCGACGAGCCGCAGCACGCGATCTGCGTCGAGCCGCAGACCGGCCCGCCCGACGCCTTCAACCTGGATCCGAAGGTGGCGCGCCCGGGCGAGCCGCTCGTCGCCACGGCCACGTGGTCATGGCGCATCGAGGCGGGGTAGGAGACGAAGGATGCCGACGGCGCTCACTGACGACGACGTCGCCGCGATCGACGCGTACTGGCGCGCCGCCAACTACCTCACCGTCGGGCAGATCTACCTCCGGGACAACGCGTTGCTGCGCGAGCCGCTGCGGCCCGAGCACATCAAGCCCCGCCTCCTCGGGCACTGGGGCACCTCGCCCGGACTGAGCATCCTGTACGCCCACCTGAATCGCGTCATCCGCGAACGGGACGCCGACGTGATCTTCATCACCGGCCCCGGTCACGGCGGCCCGGCCGTGGTGGCCAACGTCTATCTCGAAGGGACCTACAGCGAGATCTACCCGGTGGTCTCACAGGATCACGACGGCATGCGACGACTGTTCCGGCAGTTCTCGACGCCGGGCGGTGTGCCGAGCCACGTGAGCGTTCCCACACCGGGATCGATCCACGAGGGAGGCGAGCTCGGGTACGCGCTCGTCCACGCGTTCGGCGCCACGTTCGACAACCCCGATCTCGTCGTGGCGTGCGTCGTGGGGGACGGCGAAGCGGAGACGGGACCGCTGTCGGGCTCGTGGCAGGGGATCGACTTCCTCAATCCGGTGCGGGACGGCGCCGTGCTGCCAATCCTGCACCTGAACGGCTACAAGATCTCGGGCCCGACGGTGTTCGGACGGGCCAGCGACGACGCCGTCGAGTCCGTGCTCGCCGGCTACGGGTACGACGTGCACTTCGTCGAGGGCGACGACCCTCAGGTCGTGCATCGCGAGCTGGCCTCGACGCTCGACCGTTGCTTCGACGCGATCAAAGTGATCCAGGACGGGGCCCGCGCCCACGGGTTCGGCGCCCGCCCCCGCTGGCCGGCGATCGTGTTGCGCACGCCGAAGGGCTGGACGGGGCCCAAGGTCGTCGACGGCCTTCCCGTGGAGGGCACCTTCCGCGCCCACCAGGTGCCGCTGGCCAACGTGCGCGACGACCTCGACCATCTCCGTCAGCTCGAGGAGTGGATGCGCGGCTACCGGCCCGACGAGCTGTTCGACGGCGAAGGTCGATTCGTGGAGCCGCTGGCGAAGCTCGCGCCCGAGGGTGACCGCCGCATGGGCGCCAACCCGCACGCGAACGGCGGAGAGCTCCTCCAGCCGCTTGACCTTCCCGACTTCACCGAGTACGCGATCAGCGTCGAGAGCCCCGGGGCCGACCTCCACGAGTCGACGCGCCGGCTGGGCGAGTTCCTGCGTGACGTGTTCTCCCGGAACGAGAAGAACCGAAACTTCCGGCTCGTGTGCCCGGACGAGACGAACTCGAACCGCCTCGGCGCGGTGTTCGACGTGGAGAACCGTGTGCTGCTCGAGCCGATCGTCGACAACGACGACCACGTCGCGCCGGACGGGCGCGTGATGGAGGTCCTCAGCGAGCACAACTGCCAGGGCTGGCTCGAGGGGTACGTCCTCACGGGTCGCCACGGCGTCTTCGCCTCGTACGAGGCGTTCGCCATGGTGTCGGCGTCGATGACCGTGCAGCACGCCAAGTGGCTCGAGGCGGCGCGTGACCTCACGTGGCGAGCGCCGGTCGCGTCGCTGAACGTGCTGCTCACCTCGACGTGCTGGCGCAACGACCACAACGGGTTCAGCCACCAGGGCCCCGGGTTGATCGACACGGTCCTCAGCAAGAAGGGCACGGTGTCGCGCATCTACCTGCCGCCCGACGCCAACAGCCTGCTCGCCATCGCCGACCACTGTCTCCGCAGCCGCGACTACGTGAACCTCATCGTGATCGACAAGCAGCCCCAGCTTCAGTGGCTCGACATGGACACCGCCCGGCAGCACGCCGCCCACGGCGCATCAGTGTGGGACTGGGCCGGCAACGAGCACCGGAAGGAGCCCGAAGTAGTGCTGGCGTCGGCGGGCGACATCGTCACCATGGAGACGGTCGCCGCCGCACAGCTCCTTCGCCAGCACTGCCCCGAGTTCGAGTTCCGCGTCGTGAACGTCGTCGACCTCATGGCCCTGTTCCCCGAGGCGCGTCACCCGCACGGGATGGGCGAGGGCGATTTCGTGGACGCGTTCACCGCCGACACGGACGTCGTGTTCGCCTTCCACGGGTACCAGAGCGCCCTCCACCACCTGATCCACGGCCGCCCCAACCCGCACCGCTTCCACGTGCGCGGCTACCAGGAGGAGGGGACGACGACCACGCCGTTCGACATGGTCGTGCGCAACGAGATCAGCCGGTACCACCTCTGCATCGAGGCGATGCATCGTTCCCGGCACGTGCCGGTCGGCGCCGAGACGCTCGTCGAGCACTGCAAGGGGATGCTGCGAAAGCACGAGCGCTACGTGGTCGAGCACCTCGAGGACATGCCCGAGGTGCGTGACTGGCGCTGGAGCCCGTGAGCCCCAGCGGGCCGCTCGTCGTCCTCTGCGTCAACAGCGGCTCGTCCTCGTTGAAGACGGCGCTGTTCGAGGTCGGCGCCAAGACCGAGCAGGACCTCGGACGCGCCGCGCAGCCCGTCGAAGCGGGTGACCACCGAGGAGCACTCAACGCCGCGCTCGCCGCGTTCCACGAGCGCGGCCTCCCGGCGCCCGCGGCCGTCGGCCACCGTGTCGTCCACGGCGGTCCCCACCACGCCGAACCGGTGCTCGTCGACGACGGCGTGCTGACCGAGCTGCGCGAGTTCGTCTCGTTCGCGCCGTTGCACATGCCGGCGGCGATCTCGGGCATCGAGGCCATCGCCGACCGGTGGGACATCCCGCAGGTGGCGTGCTTCGACACCGCGTTCCATCACGACATGCCGGCGCTCGCGCGACGCCTGCCGTTGCCGGACGCCATCACGGATGCGGGTGTGCGGCGCTACGGGTTCCACGGGCTCTCGTACGAGTACGTCGTCGGCGCGGTGGGCGCGACCGAGCTCGGCCGGAGCGTCATCGCCCATCTCGGGAACGGCGCCAGCATGGTCGCGGTGCGCGACGGGAGGTCGGTCGACACGACGATGGGGTTCACGCCCACGAGCGGCCTGCTCATGAGCACTCGGACTGGCGATCTCGACCCGGGCGTGCCGATCTACCTGCTGCGCGAGCTGGGCTACGACGCCGATCGCCTCGAGCGCCTGGTCGACCGCGAGTCGGGCCTGGTCGCGCTGGGCGGCACGTCGGACATGCAGGCGCTCGTCGAGCGGCGGGCAGGGGACCCCCGGGCCGCGTTCGCCGTCGACGCGTTCTGCTACGACGCCCGTCAGCACGTCGGCGCGCTGGCCGCCGTCCTCGGGGGTATCGACACCCTGGTGTTCACAGGCGGGATCGGCGAGAAGGCCGCGTCCATCCGCGCCGGGATCTGTCGCGGGCTGGAGCACCTCGGCGTCGCGCTGGACGGCGCGGCCAACGAGTCCCACGCGGGTGTGATCAGCGCGTCCGGCGCCGGGTGCACCGTTCGCGTCGTGCCCACCGACGAGGACCTCGTCATTGCCCGTCACACCGGCGCGCTCGCGGGTCGTTAGGGCGACTGGCGGGTGGGCTAGGCGACGAGCTCGCGCATGGCGGCCAGCTGCTCGAGGTAGTGCTCGAGCGAGTGGTGCACGAACCGCACGTTGAGCGTGGTCGCGCCTGCGCCGACGAGGCGCTCCACAGCGTCGCGGACGCGATCGGGCTCGGCGCCGGGGTCGAACGGATGCTCGTTCTGGAGTACGAGCTCGAACGCGGGTGCACCGGCCAGCTCTCGGCGCGCTGCCCAGGCCTCGCTGTCGCGGGCGCGAGCGATCATCGTGGCGAGCTCGGCACGCGCGAGGCCGAAGGGCGTCCACCCGTCTGCCAGCTCGACGGCACGACGCAGCGACCGCGCCGTGCGGCCGCCGACCCAGATCGGGACCCGGGGTTGGACGGCGTACGGATCGACCACGAAGCCGGCATACGCGTAGTGCGAGCCGCGGTACTCGGGCTCGAGCTGCGAGAGCGAGGCGCGCAGTGCGCGGATCTCATCGTCGCCCCGCTCGCCGCGCCCTTCGAACTGCGCGCCGAGCAGCTCGAACTCCTCCTGGAGCGAGCCCACGCCGACGCCGAGGACGAGCCGGCCGCCCGAGACGCGGTCGAGCGTGCCGTACCGCTTGGCGATCGCGAGGGGGTGGTGGTAGCCGAGGACGAGCACGTGCGTCGCGAGCCGGATCGTGGACGTGCGGGCGGCGACGTACCCGAAGACCGGCAGCGGATCCCAGTACGTGCCGCCGCGGGTGTCGACCACCTCGCGGGGGAGGGCGACGTGCTCGCTGCAAGTGAGGTGGTGGTAGCCGAGCCGATCGGCCTCGATCGCGACGCGCGCGATCTCGTCGATCCCCGCCGTCTCCTCCCACGCCGCGTGAGCGCGCGGCAGCCTGGTGACGACCGGTGTGACGATACCGAGCTTCACGGCCTACCCCTGCGGCGTTGGGTCACAAACCTGGTGCATAGCGCCGGTTTCCGACCCAACGCGCCTTGCGGGTGCGCTACTTGCGGGGCAAGAGGGCGCGGTCGGCGATGATGTTCTTCTGCACCTCGGTGGCGCCGGCGCCGATGGTCGTGTAGCGCTGGAACGAGTACAGGCGCGTCCACGTGCCGCCGTCGACGGCGTCCGGGCCGCCCTTGGCGAGGACCCCGGCCGGCCCGAGCAGGTCGACGGCGAGCTCGGCGAGCGTCTGGGCGAGGTAGCTCCACTGCAGCTTGGCCAGTGGGACCTCGGGCCAGTTCTTCTCGCCCTTGATGATCTTGGTCAGCGCACGGTAGTTGAGGAGCTTCGTGTACTCGATGTCGGTGAACGCCCGCGCGATGCGGTCACGGATCTCGGGGTCGCGCAACGCGTCGGGGTTGGTCGCCTTGGCGGCCGAGATCATCGAGCGCAGGTCGGCGGCCATGGTGATCGCGAGGCCGGCAGTGCCGACGCGCTCGTGGCCCAGGGTGCCCATCGCCACCTCCCAGCCCTGGCCTTCCTCGCCCAGGCGGCAGTCGGCGGGGACGCGCGCGTCCGTGAACCACACTTCGTTGAAGAGCTCGTCGCCGGCGATGTCACGGATCGGACGGCACTCGATGCCGGGCGTGTGCATGTTGACGATGAACGCGGTGATGCCCTCGTGCTTGGCGCCGCGCTCGATTGCCCCGGGATCCGTGCGCAGCAGGAACAAGCCCCAGTCGGCGAGATGCGCGGTGGAGATCCAGATCTTCTGGCCGTTGACGATGTACTCGTCGCCGTCGCGGACGGCGTTGGTGCGCAGGTTGGCGAGGTCGGATCCGGCCTCGGGCTCACTGAAGCCCTGGCACCAGTGCTCCGACGCGTCGAGGATGCCGGGCAGCCAGCGTTGCTTCTGCTCGTCGGTGCCCCACTTGATGATCATCGGGCCGATCTGCCAGATGCCGTTGGCGTTGTAGACGCCGGGGGCGCGCACACGCGCGTTCTCCTCGGCGTGGATCACGTTCTGCACCGGCGTCGCCTCGCGGCCGCCCCACTCCTTCGGCCAGTTGATCGCGGCCCACCGGCCTTCGTTGAGCCGGCGTTGCCAGTCCTTGCGGCGCTCCTGGCTGCGCGAGACGCTCGACTGCACGCCGCCGGCGCGACCACCACCCGCGGCAGCGGCGGCTTTGCCGACCGCTGCCGCAGAGCCGGAGCTTGCGACGGCGCCAGAAAGAACTTCCTCGTCGCCGCCCCAGTCGGCGAGGAACTTCGGCAGGTTCTCCTCGAGCCACCCTCGAAGCTCGTCGCGGAACGCGATGTCCTCGGGCGAGTACGCGAAATCCATCGTCCGAACACTAACATCCGTGTCAGGTTTCTCGGGGAGGCCGCGTTCCGTTGGACTTCACCTTCAGCGACGATCAAGACGCGCTGCGCGACACCGTGCGCGCGTTCCTCGCGCAGGAAGCGCAGAGCAGTTACGTGCGCGAGATGGCCGACGACGAGCGCGGCTTCACCGACGCGATGTGGGAGAAGCTCGCCGAGCTCGGATGGCCCGGGCTGCTCGTGCCCGAGGCGAACGGTGGCCTCGGTCTCGGTCTGGTCGACATGGCGGTCGTGATGGAGGAGATGGGTCGCCTGCCGTTCCCAGGCCCGTTCTTCTCCTCGGCGGTGTTCGCCACGCTCGCGGCGCGGCAACTCGGCGAGGACGACCTCCTCGCGCAGCTGGCGTCGGGCGCGATCCGTGGCACGGTCGCGCTCGAGGAGCTCGGGCACGACGACCCGGTCGACCGCGTGCACACGCGCGCTCGCCGCAAGGGCGCCGACTGGGTGCTCACCGGCCACAAGCCGCTCGTGCTCGACGGGCACACCGCCGACTGGGTGATCGTGGTCGCCCGCACCGAGGAGGGCCTGGGCTCGTTCCTGCTCGAGGCGCCGCGCGGTGACGCGGCGCCGACGATGGACCCGACCCGGAAGGCGGCGCAGCTCATGCTCGAGGAGCGGCGCGCTGTTCCCATCGGCCCCCGCGGCGACCAGACCGCGCTGTGGCGCCGCGTCGTGGACGACGCCGCGGTCATGCTGGCGGCGGAGCTCGTCGGCGCGTGCGACGCCGCCCTCGCGCTCGCCACCGAGTACGCCAAGGCGCGCGTCCAATTCGACCGGCCGATCGCGACGTTCCAGGCCATCCGGCACAAGGCCGTCGACATGCTGCACCGCCTCGAGCTGGCACGGGTGGGGACGCACTACGCGGCGTGGGCGTCCGACGTCGACGACGAGAGCCGTGAGCGTGCGGCCGCCATGGCGAAGGGGTTCGTCGCCGAGGCGGCGGTGTTCGTCTCCGGCGAGGACATCCAGATCCACGGCGGGGTCGGCTTCACCTGGGACTGCGACGCGCACCTCTATTACAAGCGGGCCAAGATGAACGACGCGATGCTCGGCTACCAGGGCTGGCAGCGCCGCCGCCTCGCCGACCTCGTGCTCGACCACGCGTGACCCCGACGGGACACGACAAGGTCACCTCGCTCCAGAACGCGGTCGCCCGGCACGTTCGGGCCGGCGACGCGCTGCACATCCTCGTCGGTCACACCCGTTGGACCGCCGCCGCGCGCGAGGTCGTCCGTCAGTGGTGGGGGAGAGAGCCACGGTTCACCCTCGTCATGCTCAGCCTGTCGAGCCTCGGGACGCTGTTCTTCCGGGGCGGGCTCGTCGAGCGGGTCGTGACCGGCTACTCGGGCGACACGTTCCCGAACTTCACGCCCAACCCGATCTTCGCCCGCGCCTACGAACGGGGCGAAGTGTCGGTCGAGCACTGGTCGTTCCTCGCGTTCGCGCAGCGGCTCGAGGCGGCGGCCTGCGGACTGCCCGCCGTGGTGACGCGGTCGATCGCCGGGTCGTCCATGGAGGAGAACGACGCGTACGCACGGGCGACGACGCCGTTCGGCGACGTCGGCCTCGTGGCCCCGCTCGCGCCCGACGTCGCCTTGCTGCACGCGCCCGTCGCCGACAGAGACGGCAACGTGGCGGTCCATCCTCCGATGCTCGAGGGAGTGTGGGGCGCGCTCGCGGCGCGCCGGGGCGCGATCGTGACCGTCGAGCGCGTTGTCGACGACCTGCGACCGTGGTCGCACCTGGTTCGGATCCCTGCCCACCGGGTGCTGGCCGTCTGCGAGGCGCCGCTGGGCGCGCACCCCGGCGGCCTGTTCACCGGCGACCTCCCGGTCGACGGCTACGGCGAGGACTACGAGTTCTGGGTGGGGGCGCGGGCGGCGACCCGCCGGGTTGACTTCGACGACTGGATCCGCCACTGGGTGCTCGACGTCGACGACCAGCGCGAGTACCTGGCGCGGCTCGGGGACGACCACGTGGCGGCGCTGCGGGCCAAGGCCGACCCGGGCTCGTGGCGCGCCGACGAGGCCGCGTATCAGCCCGATCTGGACGCGCCGTCGAACCGGTGGGAGCGAGCGGCCGTGTTCGGCGCCCGTCACCTCGCCGATCGCGTGCGCGCGCTCGACGCCGACGCCGTCCTGGCCGGCGCCGGGGTCGCCAACCTGTCGGCGTGGCTCGGCGTGGCCGAGGCGCGCGCCGACGGGTGCGACGTTCGGCTCACGGCCGAGATCGGGCTCTGGGGCTACGACCCGACGCCGGCCGACCCGTTCGTCCTCAACCACCGCAACTTCCCGCGGTCGACGATGCTCGGCGACGCCGGCCTCGTCCTGGGGACGCTCGTCGGTGGACCGGGCACCACGACCGTCGCGTGCCTCGGCGGTGCCCAGGTCGACCGCTTCGGCAACATCAACTCGACCCTCGTTCCCGGGGGTCCGTTCCTCGTGGGCTCGGGCGGCGGCAACGACGTGGCCAGCGTCGCCGCCGAAGCGCTCGTCGTGGCGACGCTCACGCCGGAGCGCACCCCGCCCGAGTGCGGGTACGTCACCTCACCGGGCCGCGCCGTTCGCGCCCTCGTCACCGACCTCGGCACGCTCGAGAAGCGCGACGGCGACGAGCTCGTGCTCGCGGCCGTGCCCGCCGGGGACGGCACGACCGAAGAGCGGGTCGACGCCGCCCGCGTCGCGTGCGGGTGGGACCTCGCCGTGGCCGCCGACGTGCGCGAGCTCCCGCCGCCCGCCGCCGACGAGATCGCCGCGTTACGGCGGTGGGACCCGCGCGGCTGGTTCCTTCGCGACCGCTAGCCGCTCGACCGGCTCGGGGTGGCCGAACAGGAAGCCCTGGCCGAAGTCGATGCCCAGCCGGCGCACGGCTTCGCATTGGACATTCGTCTCAACGCCCTCGGCGATGATGTGACAGTTCGTGAGCATCGCGAAGTGATTGATGCCGGCGACGAGCGTCCCCAGGACGAGGCCGGCGTCGCCGACTGCGAGCTGCACGTTCCCGAAACGTTCGAGCACACGCGCCAGCGCGCCGTAGTCGTCGACGGGCTCGCGTTCGGTGAGCTCCAGGACCAGCAAGCGTGACTCGTCTCGGTCGGCGTGCTCGACCGCCACGGCGGCGCCGATCTCGGCTGCCTCCTGGAAGCGCGCTCGGGCGGGGTGCCGTCGTCGAAGCGGGTGAGCGCCTCGAAGCCGACGACCTCTCGGGTCTCCAAGTCGACGACGGACTGGAACACCCCGTCGGCGATGACCTGATCGATCAGGGCACGCACCGGGAACTCGGTCTGGCAACGCCGTTTCGTCCGTTTCGGCCCAACGATTTCCCCCCTGCCCCCGGGAAGCTCGCCTCCGCAGGCTAACGCTGTGCGGGCCGAGGACCGCGGTCCGTGGTCGAGGGCACACCACCCCGATGTTCAGCGAGCGTTGGTGGCCTGTTCGCTCGGGTCAGCGCAGCCCCCGGGGAGGCGGGCCTATCCTCACCGCCGACCGTAC
>DATFXK010000030.1:0-21824 GCA_035316005.1 Acidimicrobiia bacterium
CAGATCCTCGCCGCCCGGCTGGCCGAACGGCAACGGCTGGAACGGCAACAGGAGATGGAGTCCCTCTCGGGGGAGAAGAAGGACGTGGCGTTCGGCAGTCAGATCCGCACGTACACCCTTGCGCCGTATCAGCTCGTGAAGGACGAGCGCACGCGCCACGAGACCGGCAACGTCCAGTCGGTCCTCGACGGTGAGCTGGACCCGTTCGTCGAGGCGTACCTCCAGTGGCGCCGCCGGCACGACGGCGGCGCGCCGTCCCCACCGGGTCCGCACGACGCCGCTCACAGCTAGCTGAGCAGGCCGGGCCACCATTCCAGTGCGCCCGAGGCCGGGCTGCTAACCTCCCCCGGAGCACGCGTGGGGCGCGCGGCCTCTCCTCGTCACCGGTCCTTTCTCACGACTGAGCATCGATGATTCGATTCGAGGGCGTCACCAAGATCTACAAGGGCAATGTCGTCGCGTTGCGCGACGTCTCGTTCGACATCGGCAAGGGCGAGTTCGTCTTCGTCGTCGGGCCTTCCGGCTCGGGGAAGTCGACCGGGCTGCGCCTGCTGTTGCGCGAGGAGAACGTCACCTCCGGCCGGATCATCGTCGCCGGCCGCGACATCTCCCGGCTGAGCTCGTGGAAGATCCCGCAGCTGCGGCGCAACGTCGGCTGCGTGTTCCAGGACTACAAGCTCCTTCCCAACAAGACCGTGTACGAGAACGTCGCGTTCGCCCAGGAGGTCATCGGCCGGCCCCGGCACGTGATCGACGCCCAGGTGCCCCAGATCCTCGACCTCGTCGGGCTGAGCAGGAAGACCCAGCGCTTCCCGAACGAGCTGTCGGGTGGCGAGCAGCAGCGCGTGTCGATCGCCCGGGCGTTCGTGAACCGGCCGCTGATCCTGCTCGCCGACGAGCCGACGGGGAACGTCGACCCCGCCACGACGGTCGGCATCATGCGACTGCTCGACCGCATCAACCGCACGGGCACCACGATCGTGATGGCAACACACGACCAGCGCATCGTCGACGCCATGCGGCGCCGCGTCATCGAGCTGGATCACGGCCACATGGTGCGTGACCAGGCCCGCGGCGTCTACGGCGTAGGGAGTTGATCGGTCGGTGCGGCGCCTGACGTACTTCGCGCGCGAGACGCTGATCTCGCTGCGCCGCAACCTGCTGATGACGCTGGCGGGGATCCTCACCGTCACGGTGTCGTTGCTGCTCCTCGGCGGGATCCTCCTGTTCCAGCAGTGGGTCGACCACGGCACGGACAAGTGGAAGCACGGCGTCGAGTTCGAGATCTACATGAAGACGGACGCGACGCGGGAGCAGATCAACACCCTGCGCGGTCAGCTCGATCGCGACCGGCAGGTCAAGAGCGCCACGTACATCTCGAAGGAGCAGGCGTACAGCGACTTCAAGCGCATCTTCAAGGACAAACCCGACCTGGTGAGCTCGGTCGACCCGAGCGCGCTGCCCGCGTCGTTCCGGGTGGCGCCGACGCAGGTGAAACAGACCACGCAGCTGCGCGACAAGTACAACACGAGGCCGGGCGTCGACGAGGCGATCACCGCCGACAAGGCGATCAAGCAGCTGATCGACATCACGAACTTCCTGCGGTACATGTTCATCGCGATCTCGACGATCCTCATCGCGTCGTCGCTGTTCCTCATCGTGAACACGATCCGCCTCGCGACCTTCGCCCGCCGGCGTGAGATCGAGGTAATGAAGCTCGTCGGTGCGTCGAACTGGTTCGTGCGTATCCCGTTCATGGCCGAGGGGCTCGTGCAGGGCGCGGTAGGGGCGGGGCTGGCCGTGAGCGGCGTGTTCGCGCTCCAGTACCTGCTGAGCCAGCTCGACACGACGAAGGGCTTCTTCCAGGGGTTCTTCGTGACCACCGGCAACGCCGGGGCGATCAGCATCGGGCTCCTGATCGGCGGTGCGCTCATCGGCGCCGTCGGCGCCGGGGTCGGGCTGCGCCGCTTCCTGAACGTCTGACGCCCCGCTCGACGCGACGGCGCCGCATCCCCCTCCGCCGGTCCCGTTGCGCCCCTTTCCTCCTGGTAGATGGGCCTTTTGCCGTCCACTGTTGCTTGTGTGACTCGTGTTGTTTACGCTTTTCGCCGACTGATGTCTCGGCGACTCCTCCTCTGCCTCCTCGGGGCCGTGCTCGCGGTCGGCCTCGTCGCGCCCGGCGTCGCCGGGGGCCAGACCTCCCCCGACCCCAAGACGCGGCGCGACGAGCTCTCGAACGCCATCGAGGACGTCTCCGCCGAGGAGGCGGCTGCGATCACCGAGCTGCAGGGGATCTCCGCCCAGCGTCAGGACCTCGAGTCGAAGGTCGCCGCGCTCGACGCGCAGATCGCAGAGGCGACCCAGCGCGTGGAAGCCGCCGAAGCCGAGGTCGCGCGCATCCAGGCGCAGATCGAGACCGTCCAGCGGGACATCGACCGCATCCAGGCCGAGATCGAGGCGTCGAAGGCGAAGTTCAACCAGTCGGTGCTCACCTTGTACAAGGGCGGCGGCAACGGCTCGAACAACTTCACGCTGCTGTCGACCGGAGGTGGCGCGCACGAGCTGATCGCGGGGAGCAAGTACCTCGGCGAGAACTCACGTCAGTTCGACCGGGAGCTGCAGCGCCAGGGCAGCCTCAAGGACCAGCTCGACGACGCCCAGAACGACCTCCGCAAGGAACAGGCGAAGGCGCAGGAGGCGCAGCAGGTCGCGGCCCAGGAACGGGACCGTGTCGGTCAGCTCCGCACCGAGGCCGACGGCCAACGCGAGCAGGTGGCGGCGGCCGAGCAACACGAGCAGGCGGTCATCGAGGACATTCGCGCTCGCAAGGCGGACTTCGAGGCGCAGTACAACGCGGTGCAGGCGCAGATCGCGGCGGCCGTGAGCCGCGGCAACCCGACACCGGGCAACCACCGGTTCATCTGGCCGGTCAACGGCCCGATCTCGAGCCCGTTCGGCCCCCGGGTGCAGCCCATCATCGGCGCTTCGACGTTCCACCCAGGTGTCGACATCGCCGCGTCACAGGGCACGCCCATCAAGGCAGCCGGCGACGGCGTCGTGAAGATGGCCGGATGGAACGGCGGATATGGCAACTTCACGCTCATCGACCACGGCGGCGGGCTGGCGACCGGCTACGGCCACCAGTCCCGCATCGCAGTGTCCGTCGGCCAGCACGTGAGCACCGGCGAGGTCATCGGCTACGTCGGCTCCACCGGCAATTCGACCGGTCCGCACCTCCACTGGGAGGTGCGCGTCAACGGCAACCCCGTCGACCCGATGGGCTGGGTCTAGTCGCAGATCACTGCAACGAAACCGACTCCTGCGGCATCTCCAATGAGTGAGGCAGCCGAGGGTGGGAGAGCTGGTGGGGGAGCCAGGTGGAGCTGGAGAACCGTCATCGCCTGAGCTCCGATCGATCGCCGACCTGTTCGTATCGCGATACGGCTCGGCGGTGCGCCTCGCCTACCTGCTGACCGGGAGCCAGGCGATCGCGGAGGATCTCGTTCAGGACTCGTTCATCCGCCTGCACGGACGTTGGGATCGCATAGAGCACCCATCCGCATATCTGCGGGCGACTGTCGTCAACGCGGCACGCGCCCATCACCGACGCGCCAGGCGCGAACGTGACCACTTCCCGGATCTCGTCGTCGAGGCCGTCTCACCCGAGACTCCGATGATCCTCGACGCTCTGTCCGCGCTTCCCTACCGGCAACGGGCCGCGCTCGTGCTGCGTTTCTACGAGGACCGACCCGAGCGGGAGATCGCGGAAGCTCTCGGCTGTCGCCCCGCAACCGTGCGCTCCCTTGTCCGCCGAGGGTTGGCCAACCTCAGCAAGGTGATCGAGCGATGACCCAAACACACGAGGAAACGGAACGCCGCCTGCGCGCGGCTCTCGCCGAGGCTTCCAGCCAGGTCCGGCCGAGCGCCGATCGCTGGTCGGTGATCGCGGCTCACCCGCCGGCACGCCGGCCCCGCCGGGGCTTCTTCGTGCCCGCGATCGCAGCGGCTCTTGTCCTGGCGGTGGCCGTCGCGCTCACCGCGGGTGTTGTGTTGCTCCGCGGCGGCGGCAGCTCCGGCGTCCGGACCCCTGCGACCGAGGGCAAGGAGACGTCTCCCGACCGCCTCCTGACGGCTGAGGCCGATGTGACGGTGTACATGCGGTCGGACGCGGCTCCGTTGCAGGTCGACGCCGTTCGCGACTACCTCCGACGCTCGCCTGACGTGCGCGAGTTCGCCTTCGTCGACAAGGCGCGTGCATACGAGGACTTCAAGCGAATCTTCCACGACCGTCCCGACCTCGTGGCCTCGCTCGATGCCTCCGCGTTGCCGGAGACGTTCGCGATCCGGGCAAGGGACTGCGCGTCGCGGCCCGGGTTGCTCGCCCAGTTCCAGCTGCAACCCGGCGTCGACGAAGCGATCACTTCACTGGGGCTCTCCCACGCCGACGCCGAGCGATACCGCTACCAGCAGGGATTCCCGCCTGCCGACGTCCGGGGCCGGTGCGGCGACCGGCCTCCGAGCGTCGGACCTACTTATTCGGCTGGGGGGTGACCCGGAGATAGGGCTTCAGGGCCTTCCAGCCCTTCGGGAACTTCTGCTTGGCGTCCTCGTCGGAGACGGCGGGCACGATGATCACGTCCTCGCCCTCGCGCCAGTCGACCGGTGTCGAGACGCTGTAGTTGGCCGTCAGCTGCAGCGAGTCGATCACGCGCAACAGCTCGTCGACGTTGCGGCCCGCGCTCTGGGGGTACGTGATGATCAGCTTGATCTTCTTGTCGGGGCCGATGATGAACACCGAGCGGACGGTCACCGTGTCGCTCGCGTTCGGATGGATCATGTCGTAGAGGTCGGCGACCTTGCGGTCAGGGTCGGCGATGAGCGGGTAGTTCGGCGCCGCCCCCTGCGTCTCCTCGATGTCCTTCGACCAGCCCCTGTGCGAGTCGAGCGGATCGACGCTGACGCCGATCAGCTTCACGTTGCGCTGGTCGAACTCCGACCTGCGCTTCGCGAACGCGCCCAGCTCGGTCGTGCACACCGGCGTGAAGTCCTTGGGGTGGGAGAAGAGCATCCCCCAGCTGTCCCCGAGGTAGTCGTAGAAGTTGACCGTGCCCTCGGTCGTCTCCGCGGTGAAGTCGGGAGCAGTGTCTCCCAGGCGCAGTGACATGTGTGCCTCTCCTCGTCCGTACGTCCGTCGTTTGCCCTTACGGTACCAGCGGGAGAGCAAAAGTCGAGTAAAAAGGTCGGAATATGGCCGAGTACTCGGGCACCCCGCTGCCCAGGAAGCTCGGGATCAAGGAGGGGGCGAGGCTGGGCCTGGTCGACGTGCCCGACGGCTTCCGGCGCACGTTGGGGTCGCTGCCGCCCGGAGTCGACGTGCGCACGCAGGCACGCGGTCGGTTCGACGTGATCGTCGTGTTCGCGACCCGCGCCGCGCCGCTCGAGCGGCGCTTCCCGGCGCTGGCCCGGGCGCTCGAGCCCGACGGGGGCCTGTGGGTTGCGTGGCCGAAGCAGGCTTCGGGTGTCCCCACCGAGCTGCGCTTCGAGTCGGTGCAGAGGATCGGGCTGGACGCCGGGCTCGTCGACAACAAGACGTGCGCCATCGACGAGGTCTGGTCCGGCGCCCGCTTCGTCTACCGCGCCGCCGACCGACCTCGTCCCGGCTCGGGAGCGCGGCGCCGGAAGGGCGCGTAGACCTGGTACTCGCCGTCGCGGAAGAGCACCTCGGCGTCGGGTGAGAGGCGGCGCAGGAAGGGGAGCGCGCGCCGGTTCTCACCGAGGACCGTGGCCCGGAACGCCACAAGCCCGCGCCGTGCACCCACGCGTGCGAGACGGTGCAACAGCCGTGTTCCCAGGCCGCGGTCCTGCCACTCGTCGTCGACGATGACCGCCACCTCGGCGTCGGTCTCGTTCGGCCGCGCGTCGTAACGCGCCACCGCGACGATCTCGCGGCCCGACGTCGCCACGAGCGCCTCGTGGAGCTCGTGGTCGAGGCCGGCGAGGTGGAGGAGCGCGGCCCGGCGTGGCCGGGGCATCGGCGAGAAGAACCGGTGGTAGATCGACTCGGGCGACAACCGGTCGAACATGCGGAGGAGCGCGTAGGCGTCGGCCGGCTCGATCGGTCGGACCGCGACCGCCGATCCGTCGTCGAGCTCGACCAGGTCGGCGCGGGGGGCTCGGAGCTCGGCCTCGGGTTGCTCGACCGCCGCCATCACGCGGCTCCGGCGGAGTCGCCCGACCTCGAGGAAGAGAGGAGGCAGGTGCTGGTGGCGTGTGCGTACAGCGCGCCCTGCTCGTCGACCAGGTGAGCCTCTGCCGTCGCGACCCGTCCCCCCAGGTGCACCACCTTTCCTTCGCCGCGCACGCGCCCCGTTGTGACGCGTACCGGGCGCAGGAAGCTCACCTTGAGCTCGAGTGTCGAGTAGCTCAGTCCGGCGCGCAGCTTGCTGTGGACTGCGCACCCCATCGCACTGTCGAGCACGGTGGTCACGATGCCGCCGTGCACGGCGCCGAGCGGGTTGTAGTGGAACTCGGCGGGCTCGAACGCGAAGGTCACGAGCCCCTCACTGACCTGCTCGATCTCGAGGCCGATGAGACGCGCGACGGGCGGCGGGGGGAGGTCGCCGCCCTCGATCGCGCGCAGGACGTCGATGCCGCCGAGGCCGCGGGCCGCCTTCCAGCTCTCGACGGGGTCGTCCCAGGTCACGACGCGGCTTCGTTCTTCGATCGTGGTCATCGCGATTCCTTCCGTTTCCGCTGGCGTGGTGCCGTGCGCAGGCTCTCGACGTGATGGACGAGCGACGCGACGGCGCGGCGTTTGTATGCAGGGTCGTCGAAGAGGCGCGCCTGCATCAGCGAGCCCTCGAGC
This sequence comes from Acidimicrobiia bacterium, assembly GCA_035316005.1. Classification (GTDB taxonomy): domain Bacteria; phylum Actinomycetota; class Acidimicrobiia; order IMCC26256; family JACDBD01; genus JALZAA01. The sequence continues at coordinate 6,866 of DATFXK010000030.1, forward strand.
GTCGACGTCACGAGCGTGGCGAGCTCGTAGGGGTCGACCTCCTCGTCGATCTCGTGTTGGGCCTTGGCTTCCTTGACGATCGACCCGATCAGCCGGTGCCACGAGTCCATGGCTGCCCGCGCCCGTGCCGCCAGCGCCGGGTTCGTGTCGTCGGCCTCGATCGCGGTGTTCATGATCGGGCAGCCCCCCGCCACGATGGGGTGCCCCGACCAGTTACCGAAGATCTCGATGATCGCCACGAGCCGGTCGAGCCCCGCCTTGCCCTCCTGCACCGCCGCGTATCCCTCGACGATGAGCCCGATGGCGTAGTCGAACGCCTCCACGGCGAGCTCTTCCTTGCTGCCGAAGTGGTTGTAGATGCCGCCCTTCTCGATGCCGGTGGCCTCGACGAGCTCGCTCATCGAGGCGCCGGCGTAGCCCCGCTGGTTGAAGACGGGCGCCGCCCGCTCGAGGATCAGCCGGCGGGTGGCCTCGCCCTTGCGCAGCCGGGTCGTCGTGACCATGGGATCCTCTCCAAAAAACCGACCGTTCGGTCTGATTATGAGGAGGCAGCCCGCCCGATGCAACGTGACGTGGGACACCGCTCCTGGGAGCGCCGCCGTTCGGTACCGTCCGCGTCGCGGCGGTGGCGGCTCCGCCGACCGCCGCCGCAGAGCCGGAGCTTGCGACGGCGAAAGGGGAATCCGTGTGCGGCCGGTTCGTGCAGGCATCGTCGCCGGAGCTACTGGTGGCCCGCTTCGGCGTCGACGAGGTGATGGCCCCGGCGCACGAGCCGAGCTACAACGTCGCCCCCCGGGCGAGCGTGTACGCGGTCCGGGACCGCGCCGAGGACCACGGCCGGAAGCGGTACCTCTCGGAGCTGCACTGGGGCCTGATCCCGTCGTGGGCGCAGGACGCGAGGGTCGGCGACCGCATGATCAACGCCCGGGCCGAGTCGCTGGCCGACAAGCCCGCCTACGAGCGCGCTTTCCGGCGCCACCGCTGCCTGGTGCCCGCCGAAGGCTTCTACGAATGGCAGCGGCGCGGCGTCCGCAAGCAGCCGTCGTTCATCCATCGCCGGGACGGTGAGCCGATGGCGTTCGCCGGCCTGTGGGCGGCATGGCGGCCCGGCGACGCGCCTGATACCGACTGGGTGCGCTCGTGCACCATCGTGACGACGAGCGCCAACGGCACGGTCGCGCCGCTGCACGATCGCATGCCCGTCGTGCTGGAGGAGCGCGACTGGGATGCGTGGCTGGACCCCGACGCCCCCGACCTCGACGCGCTCGCGCGTCTGCTGCGCCCCGCGTCCGAGGATCTGCTCGTCGCGTATCCCGTCGGCACCGCGGTGAACAGCGCCGACAACGACGGTCCACACCTGGTCGAACGGGTCGAGCCGCAGCCGTCACTCGGGCTATAGCGTCGCCGCATGGATCACGGCGACTACATCTCCGCCCTGCGATGGAACGGGAACGCCGCCGCGCAAGCGGCGCGCGACACGTCGATGGAGACGATGGTGCCGTCGTGTCCGGAGTGGAACCTGCGTGATCTCGCGCACCATCTCGGGTCGCACCACCGGTGGGTGGCGGGCAACCTCGACCAGCCGCCCGACGGCCAGGCGTACAAACAGCGCGAGGAGCCTCCCGCCGACGAGGGGATTGCCGACTGGCTCGCGGACGGCGCCGAGATGCTCGCGAACAAGCTCGAGGCGACGGACCCGGCCAAGCCGTGCTGGACGTGGGTGCCGTTCGACGACACCGTCGGCTTCTGGTCCCGGCGGACGACGCAGGAGACCGCCATGCACCGCTGGGACGCGCAGAACACCGGTGGCGACGCCGATGGGGTCGAGACTGAGCTCGCCGCCGACGGCGTCGACGAGTACCTGGGGATCCTCGGCGCGTTCCGCGGTCGGCGCTTCCCCGAGGGCGGGTCCATCCATCTGCACACGACCGACACGCCGGGGGAGTGGCTGGTTCGTCTCGATGCCGAGGGCGTCGAGTTGACTCGTGAACACGCGAAAGGCGATGTCGCGATACGCGGTCCCGCGTCGGAGGTGTTGCTCGTGCTCATGGGCCGCAAGACGATGGGCGCCGTCGACGTGTTCGGCGAGGCGCCGCTCTTCGAGCGGTTCCGCAAGCACGCCAGCTTCGGTTAGGGCTCCAACGCGTTTCGGAGCACGTCGATGACGTGCTCGCGGCGCCTGGCGAGCATCGCCGGGCTCAACGGGTCGGCGGCCAGCAGTGACTTCGTCAACGGAGCGTCCGAGAGGTAGGAGAGCACCGCGCCGTAGCCGGTCAGGAGCAACTGGCCGGCGTCGTAGCGACGGAGGCGACCGGCGTCCATCTCGCGCTCGAGGAACGCGCTCCCGCGCTCGAACAGCGGCCGCAGCATAGCGCCGAGCTCCTCGGAGAGGATCGGCCCGCCCTCGAGCGCTTCCCAGCGCGCCAGGCGCACGAACTCGGGGCGTTCCTCGAAGAACCGGAACGCGGCCCGCATGACCCGTTCGACCTGGGGCCAGCCCTGCTTCTGGGGACCGGCGATCGCCTCGTCGACGAGGGCGAACCAGTCGGCGAAGGCGTCGAGGAGGACGGCGCGGTACAGCGCCTCCTTGGACGGGAAGTGGTGGAGGAGGCTGGGCCGGCGGATCCCCACCTCGTCGGCGATGTCGTTCAGGCTCGTGCCGTTGAAGCCGTGCTCGGCGAACCGGCCGAGGGCCGCCGCGAGGATGAGCGACTTCGTGTCCTGCGCCTGCGTCGCCGCCGTTGCTGCCATGGTGGGGACTCCCCGGCGAACTCGCTGCGAACTCGCCGCGAACTCACACAATACGCCCGATTCCTTCTACCTACCGGTAGGTAGAGTAGCGTCGGCAGGGACGGAAGGTCCGCCGTCCGAACAGGAGACCCGCTTCGTGAACGTTCCCCTCGCGCTGCTCGCCGGGATCGTCGTGACCCAGATCTCGGTCGTCGCCACGACGGTCTACCTGCATCGCACCCTCGCGCACCGGGCCTTGACCATGCGGCCGGCGGCGACGTTCCTGTGCCGTTTCGCCGTGTGGATCACGACGGGCATGCGGCCGCGCGAGTGGGTCGCGGTCCACCGCCGCCATCACGCGACGTCCGACACGCCGTCCGATCCACACAGCCCGCGCGTCCTCGGGTTCTGGCGGGTCCAGCTCGCGAACGCGGGCCTGTACCGGCGCGTCGCGCGCGACAAGCTCACCGTGCGCAGGTACGCCCGCGACCTTCCTCCCGACCGTCTCGACCGCTGGTTCTTCGACCACGGGCTGCTCGGTCTGGCGATCGGCATCGGGATCCTGTGCGTCACGTTCGGATGGCAGACCGGGTTGCTCGCCGCCGCCGTTCACGCCGTGAGCTACGTGGCGTTGAGCGGGGCGATCAACGCCGTCGGCCACACCCGCGGCCGCCGGCCGTTCGACAACCCGGCCGGCAACTCGCAGTGGCTGGCGCTCCTCACCGGCGGCGAGGGACTGCACAACAACCACCACGCCGCACCGACGTCGGCCAACTTCGCGCTCGGCCGCGGCGAGCTGGACCCGGGGTGGTGGGTGGTGCGCGCGCTCCTCCGGTGCCGTCAGGTCACCGTGCGCCACGACGAGATCAGGCTCAAGCAGGTCGCCTGAGCACGACTGCGTCGGCGGCGATCCTCATCCGCGGTTCGGCGCCTGCTCCCGCAGCGCCCGGCGGGCGTCGTCGGGCCCGGCGAGGAACGCAGGAGCGGGAGTCGTGACGCCGTTGGCGGCGTAGCGCGCGAGGTGCTCGCGGATCTCGTCCGGCGTGCCGTGCACGATCAACTCGTCGACGAGCTCGTCGGGGATGGCGGCCGTCGCCGCCTCCCGGTCGCCGGCCTTCCACGTGTCCCACATCGGTTGGAGGGTCTCGCCCCGCCCCAGCCACGCATGAAACGCGGCGTACACCGGCACGTTGAGGTACGCGGCGATGGCGCGCTTGCCGATGAAGCGGACCGCTTCCTCGTTGTCGGTCGGCAACACGAAGATCCGGGCGACGATTTCCTTGTCATCGCCGACGTGCGGGACGACCGCCTTCACGTCGTCGGCCGAGAGCCAATTGATGATGGCGCCGTCGCCCTCACGCCCGGCGAGCCGGAGCATGCCCGGACGCAGGGCGGCGACGAGGATCGGCGGGATCTCGTCGACCCGTATGCCGAGCCGGAAGCCCTTGACGGTGAACGTGTCGTACTCCTGAGAGACCTTCTCGCCGGCGAGCGCAGCGCGGAGGAACCGAATGGTGTCGCGCACGCGGCGGTACGGCTCCTGGAACGGGATGCCGTTCCAGTTCTCGACGATGACGTTCGACGACGTCCCGATGCCGAGCGCGAAACGGCCGGGAGCCGCCTGCACCATGCTGGCGACGGTCTCGGCGAGCGTCGCCGCACCGCGCGTGTACGCGGGCACGATGGCCGTACCCAGTCGCAGTGAGGGCGTCCACGCCGCCGCCAGCGCCAGCGGTGTGAACGCGTCCGCCCCGCCCGACTCCGCTGACCAGAGGTCGGTGTAGCCGAGCGCGGCGATCTCCTCGAACCACTCGCGATGCGCGTGCAAGGGGACGCCGTCGAAGGGGACGGTGATGCCGTGGCGCTGCGGAACGCTCATGTGCCTTCTCCCTCCCGGGGCGGTGCGGGCACCGACTCGCCGGCGACCTCCGCCGCGCGGTCATCCTCGTCCCGGTCCCGGTGCTTGCGCACGATCGCGGATTGGCTGGCGGTGCCGAGAAGGGTGCCGTCCTCGGCCCAGAGGTGCACGAGGCCGTGGCCGAAGCCGTGCTGCACGGCGTGGATCCGCACGTCGGCCAGGATCCATTCCGTCGGGTGGCGGGTCACGACCCGCAGGGTGTTGTCGAGGCTGTTGCCGCCGGCGCGCTCGCCGAGCGCCTGGCCGACGCCGAACGGCACGAAGTCCCCGACGATCGCGAGCGCGGCCGCCGACATGTCGAGCTCCGGGAGGTGGACCCACAGCGCGGCGCGGCCGTCTCCCGGCGGTCCCGGCAGGTCCTGGAAATTGCGACCGGCGGCGAGGCGCGCCTCGAGGCGGTCCATGATCGTGCCCTGATGCCGCGGCAGCGTCTCGCGCGGCGGGCTGGACCGGGGCGACGGGACGTCGGGGCGGATCGCCCACGACCCCGACAGCGGGAAGTCGCGCGCCCCGAGGGCACCGGTCACCGTGAAGATCTCCTCGCCGTCCACGCGCGCGACCGCGCGCGCCTGCGACGAGCGGTGGCCGCGCACGATCTCGGTGATGGCGATGTCGACGACGGACGGCGGCCGGGCGTACGACAGGTACTGCGCCGTCGCCCAAACCAACGGCCGGCCAGTCGTGCGCTCGAGCGCCTCGATGGCGGCGCCGAGGCCGCACCCGCCGAACAGCGTGCCGCGCCCCGAGCACAACGCCGGCACGACGGGCAGGTGCCAGAGGTCGGGGTCGCCGTCGGCGCGCGCGAGCCCGAAGAACCGGAGTGCGTCCACGACGCCAAATCTAGGGTCGCGACGGCGCCAATCAGGTCACGTCCACGGCGGCGACGGCCCACGCCCGGCCCGCAGCCGCCCCGTCGACGGCGAGGTGGAGCTGCCAGCCGGTGGTGGTGCCGCCACTGTCCCATGCGTACCACCGCAGTGACGCCAACCGGTCGCCGAGCACGTCGGCGTCGACCGGCCACTCCTCGAGGAGGCCGGTCAACGCGGCCCCCGCCCACCAGGCGGCGAAGCGTCCCGCCGCCGCCCCCGGCCGGCGGGCGTGCGCGCCACCGCTCGCGCCCGCCCACGCCAGCGCGCGCAACGCGTCGGAAGCGGTGAGCTCCGCGATGCGGATGCGGTCGCGCCCGAGGGCCGCGATCGCGTCGAGGGCGCCGCCGCGCACCGTGACCGCCTCGGCCCGTCCCTCGGAGCCTTCGGTCCAGGCCCGGACCGCGTCCATGAGCGCGTCCGCCGCCGCGTCCCGCGCGCCGTCAGGCGTCGCCGCCGGTGCGTTCACCGGCTCCAACGACGGCATCGTCGGGCCGGGAAGGTCCACGCCGTCGGATCGGTAGTGCGCGAGGAGGTAGTCGGGTTCCCACGCGGCGAGCCGGAGCGGGAGGTCGAGCACCGGCGGGCCCGGGAGCGTCGCGCCGATGAGATCCTCGCCCCGGACGACACGCTCGTGGGCCGCCAGCACCGAGGGTGGCCCGTAGGGCGCGTGGGGCGCGAGGTCGGCCCATTCGTGTGTGGACGCCGCCACCTCGGGAAGTGGGCCCGGCGCGAAGCGTCCCGCCCCCTCCACGAGCATCGTCGCCGCCCACCGTCCGGGCGATTCGAGGGCCAGGCGGTACTCGGCGTGGGCAGCGACCGGCCACAGCTGCCGACCCCGCGCGACGGCCTGCTCACAGCGGTCGCGCAGCTCCACGAGGCGATCCCATTGGCGGGAGGCGCACAACCCGTCCACGAGCCGGATGAGGTCGTCGACGTCGCCGCGTTCGACGGCGGTCGACAGGGATTCAGCCACCGAGCACCAGTACACCAAAGGGGAACGCGCACGGTACGCGCAGGTATGGGCGATGCGCGTGACGTGGCAGACTCATGCGGCTCATCAAGGGGCAGGGAGGCAGGCGTGCGCAGCAAGGTGTTGTCACTGTTCGTCGTTGCGACGATGGCGGTCGCGACCACGGCGGTCGGTACCGGCTCCGCAGGCGCGGCGGGAGCGAGCCGGCCGACGGTGCAGCCGTACGACCGGATCCTCAGGACGTCGATCCGCGACATCCAGGACTTCTGGTCCGATCAGATGCCGGCGGTCTACGGCATCGCCTACGCAGCGTTGCCACAGAGCCACATCCACGCGTACACGTCGAAGACCGACATGGAGTCGATCACGGACTGCGCCCGTGGCGGCGCCACCTACAAGGACTTCAAGCACAACGCGTTCCACTGCCCGCTCGACATGACCATCAACTACGACGACCAGGACCTGTTCCCGGGGTTGTACAAGAAGTTCGGCGCGTTCGCACTCGCCCAGGTGCTGTCGCACGAGTGGGGTCACGTGATCCAGACGGAGACGGGCACCGAGTTCCCGGCGACGATCCTCGCCGAGCAGCAGGCCGACTGCTTCGCCGGCGCCTGGGCCGCGCATGTGGACAACGGCGACAGCCGGCTGCTCAAGCTCGACCCCGGCGACCTCGACAAGGGGTTGGCCGGCATGCTCGAGTTCCGCGACCCGGTCGGCGGCGACCCCACCAACGAGGGCTCGCACGGGTCGGGCTTCGACCGGGTGAGCGCCTTCCAGCAGGGTTTCGAGAGCGGCACGCAGCGCTGCGCCCAGTACACGACGGACCCGCCGTTCATCCAGGAGATCCCGTTCACGAACGCGCTCGACGTCGCGCAGGGCGGGAACCTCCCGTTCAAGGACGTGCTCCCGACGACGAAGCAGGACCTCGACTTCTACTGGGGTCAGTTCACGTTCGGCGGCGAGCCCTACAAGGCGCCGAGCGATGTGGTCTCGTACAACCCGAAGGACAAGGGGTCGCTGCCCAAGTGCTCGGGGTTCAAGGCCAGTGACTTCAAGGACACGATCCTCTACTGCCAGGACGGCGACTTCGTCGCGTACGACCGCAACCTCATCCGCAACGTCTACGGAGAATTCGGCGACTTCGCGGTCGCGGTGCTCGTCGGGAATGCGTGGGCATCTGCCATGCAGTCGCGGCTCGACATCACCGGCGACAACAAGACGATCGGGTTGCAGGCCGACTGTTTGACCGGCGCCTGGGTCGGCAGCGTCCCCGTCGACCAGGAGGGCACCGAGTCCGCCCGGGGCGGGCCCGAGACACGTCAGGCCGCCTTCTCGCTCTCGCCCGGCGACCTCGACGAGGTCGTGCAGTCGTTCCTCGTCTTCGGTGATCCTGCCGGGGCCAAGGAGGCGGTCCGAGGGACGGCGTTCGAACGTATGGAGGCCTTCCGGCTCGGGTTCCTCCAGGACGAGCAGTCGTGCCTGTCGCTGACCGGCAACTGACCTCCGGGCTCACGCGCTCAGGCGGTCGAGCCGGCGCAGGAACGTGCCGGCGCCCTCGGTGGTCGCGCCGAGAGCGTTGATCCGTTCTGAGAGGTCACGGTCCGACGTCACGACGCGCAGCGCGCCTGGATCCGCGTCGGCCGCCACGAGCTCGACGATCCGGTCGTCGGCGGCGTCGCGTCCGCCGCGTCGCGCGTAACGGACGTCGACCCCGCCGTGGTCGCCCTCGGCCAGGTCGGGCGAAGGCCGGCCGTCCAACACGAGCGTGACGACGTCGTCCGTGAGCGTCGCGGCGCGTTGCAGCCGCCGGAGCAGGCGACGGGCGGCGCCGTCACGGTCGCGCCACCACCCGTCGGGCCGGGCGCCGATGACGTTCATGCCGTCGACCACGGTCCGGGTCATCAGTTCAGCGACGGATGCGGGGGAGCGCTGGCGAACATGGCCAGCCGGCCGCCCTGGCGGCGCAGGACGGACGCCCACAGCCGATCCGGTTGGGAGGTGAACACGTCGTCGGGGGCGGCGTCCACGACGAACCAGCCGCCGGCGTCGAGCTCGCCGTCGAGCTGTCCCTCGGACCAGCCCGCGTAGCCGGCGAAGACGCGCACGTTCTGGACGTCGACGGGCAGCTCGACCGGGGCGCGCCCGAGGTCGACGGTGCCGAGGTGCCCGAACAGCGGTGCCCATCCGTCTGCGTGCTCCACGTTGCCGGCCCGGGCCACGCCGATGGCGGCATCGGGAGACACCGGGCCGCCCACGAACACCACGCCCGGCTCCGACGCCACGCGATCCCAATCCGGCAGGTTCTCGCCCACCGCGGTGTCGCTGGGCCGGTTGAGGACCACCCCGAGAGCGCCGTCCTCGCCGTGCTCGAGCACGAGCACGACGGAACGGAAGAAGTTCGGGTCGTACAGGGTCGGTGTCGCCACGAGCAGCCGCCCCCGGGCCGATTCGCTCACGCCCCGATCATGCCCGCCGTCACGGGCACCGGTTGACCGGCATATAGTTAACGTGATAGTAAATAGTTATGAAGACACTCAATGATGCGTTCGACCTGGCCAACACCTACGTGCAGCTCGACGACGGCCCGGCGGCGTTCGCGGTCGAGGTCGACGACCGGTTCTGGGAGACGATCGACCGGCGGCCCGAGCTACGGGGCGGGCGGCTCGTCGGGACCTTTCACAACGCCCTGGACTGGGACATCTGGGAGATGCACCCGGCGGGCGACGAGGTGGTGTGCCTCCTATCGGGCGCCATCGACGTCATCATCGAGGAGGAGCGCGGCGAGCGAGTGGTCGCGCTCGAGGCGGGACACACGTGCATCGTGCCGAAGGGTGTGTGGCACAGCGCGAACGTCCGCGAGCCCGGCGACACCCTGCACATCACGCGCGGCGAGGGCACGCAGCACCGCCCGCGCTGATCGGCGACCTGAAAGCATGGACGACGTCATGAAGGACCTGGACGCGACACTGTCGGCGCTCGCGGATCCCACCCGGCGTCACGTGGTCGACCTGCTGCGGAGGGGGCCGCGCCGGGCGGGCGAGCTCGCCACGTCGGCGGAGACGAGCGCGCCCGCAATGAGCCGCCACCTGCGCGTGCTGCGTGCCAGCGGCCTGGTCGAAGCGGCCGGCGTCGACGACGACGCGCGCTTGCGCGTGTATCGATTGCGGCGCGAGCCGTTCGTGGCGCTGCAGGCCTGGCTCGATCAGGTCGAGGCGTTCTGGAGCGAGCAGCTCGGTGCGTTCAAGGCCCACGCCGAACGCCGGGGCACGCGGACGCGTCGGGCGCGATGAGCGCGACCGACTCCGTGACCACGAGCGTCGAGGTCGGCGTCGACCCCGTCACGGCATTCGAGGTGTTCACCGAGGAGATCGACACCTGGTACCAGCGCGGTCCGCACAGCTGGAAGCACCCCGAGCGCGCGGTCGGCATCCGGTTCGAGCCCGGCGTCGGCGGACGTTGGATCGAGGTGTGGGACGAGGAGACGGGCGAGGGCTACGACTTCGGCCGCATCACGGCATGGGAGCCGGGGAAGCGGCTGGTGTTCGATTACCTCCTCCACGACCGCGGCCATGTGACCGAGGTCGAGGTCCGCTTCGAGCCGACCGACGGGGGGACGCGCGTGGTGCTCGAGCATCGCGGGTGGGACGCGCTACCACCTGCCGTGGCGGCGGAGGGTGTCCCGAACGTGCAGATCGGCGAGCCCGTGCTGCTGGGCTGGTTCGCCGAGTACATGGAGATGGAGAAGGAGCAGCGATGAGCAGGGTGAGCTTCCAGGGCATCACGCCGTACCTGCACTACGAGGACGCAGCCGCGAGCCTCGAGTGGCTGGCGCGCGTGTTCGGTTTCGAGGAGATGTCCCGATTCGTCGACGACGGCGCCAGGGTGCGCGAAGCGGAGATGCACGTCGGGGACCAGCAGCTCTGGCTCTCGGGCCGTGACCCTGGGTACTGGGACGAGAAGGGCCGCGGTCCCGAGCAGCTCATCCTGGTCTGGGTCGACGACGTCGAGGCCCAGTACGAGCGCGTGAAGGCAGCCGGTGTCGATGCCAACCCGCCCGAGGACAAGCCGTATGGCGTCCGGATGTTCAACGTCACCGATCCCGAGGGCTACGACTGGGGGTTCATGCAGCCGACCGGCAAGGGCTACGAGCAGAGCGAAGGCGGCCTTGCCGAGGTGCGCGCCTGAGCGGCGAAGGAAGACGCTCGGATGCTGTTCAAGCGCCACGTCCTCGATGGATTGGCCGACGGCACCATCGACACCGCGTTCCGGCGATGGGCGCGCCCGCGCGTCCGGACGGGGAGCAGGCTCCGAACCGCGGTGGGCGTGCTCGCCGTCGACCGCGTCGACGAGGTCACGGAAGCCGAGATTACGAACGCGGAGGCGCGGCGTGCCGGGTTCGCGTCGCGCGCGGATCTTCTCGCGGACCTCGCCGGGCAGCGTGAGGGTCAGGTGTACCGGATCGGTCTCCGCGTCGACGGGCCCGATCCACGCGTGGCGTTGCGGGAGCGGCCTGGGCTGACCGACGACGAGCTCGGCGAGATCGAGCGACGACTCGCGCGCTTGGACGCCGCCAGCCGGCACGGCGCATGGACCATCGCAGTCCTGCGGTTGATCCGTGACCGCCCGGCCGTGCGCGCCGGCGACCTTGCGCCGGTGCTCGGTCAGAACACGCAGCCGTTCAAGCGCGACGTGCGCAAGCTGAAGGAGCTCGGTCTCACCGAGAGCCTGGAGAGGGGCTACCGGCTGTCGCCGCGCGGCCGCGCGGTCCTCGAGCGCCTGGGCCGGCGAGCGCCACCAGCTGGGTAGATTTCCCGCGATGGCGTTCCGGGGCTGGCCGGCGGAGGCGATCGAGTTCTACGAGGGCCTGGAAGCGGACAACTCCAGGACGTACTGGCAGGAGAACAAGTCTGTCTACGAGGACGTCGTCCGCGCGCCTATGAACGAGCTGCTCACCGAGCTCGCCCCCGAATACGGCGAGGGCAGGATCTTCCGTCCGTACCGCGACGTCCGCTTCAGCAAGGACAAATCGCCGTACAAGACGGCGATCGCGGCGACGCTCGCGCGTGGCGGATACATCAGCTTGTCGGCCGAGGGCCTGGGCGCCGGTCAGGGCCTGTACATGCCGGCGCCCGATCAGCTCGAGCGATACCGGAGCGCGGTGGCGGACAACCGCAGCGGCCGGCAGCTCGTCGAGATCGTCGCCGAGCTCCGCAAGAGCGGCATCACGGTCGATGCCCACGACGTCCTGAAGACGGCCCCGAAGGGCTACCCGAAGGACCATCCCCGCATCGAGCTCCTCCGGCACAAGGGCCTCATCAGCTGGAAGCAGTGGCCGGTCGGCGCGTGGCTGGGCACGCGCAAGGCCAAGGACCGAGTGGTCACGTTCCTCCGGGCGTCCGAGCCGCTCCACGACTGGCTCGAGAAGCGTGTGGGGCCCTCCGAGCTCGCCGACGAGCGATAGGCGTCCGACCGCCCGCTACGCGCCCGAGTCGCTCGTCTCGGCCAGCCGGCGTTCGAGATAACGCCGCTCGGCGTCGCTCGTCGCAAGGGCGAGCGCAGCGCGGTAGGCAGCGGCGGCTTCGGCGCGGCGGTCGAGCCGGCGGAGCAGGTCGGCGCGGGTGGCCGGGAGGAGGTGGTAGTCGCGCAGGGCGCCCGACGCGTCGAGCTCGTCGACGAGTGCCAGGCCCGCGTCCGGGCCGTCTGCCATGGCCACCGCCACCGCCCGGTTCAGGTCCACCACGGGGGTCGGCACCATGTGCGCCAACTCGCCGTACAGCGCCGCGATCTGGCCCCAGTCGGTCGCAGCCGCGTCCGGTGCGGTCGCGTGGCACGCCGCGATGGCCGCTTGCACCTGGTACGGACCGGGCCGGCCGCGCCGGAGCGCGGCGTCGAGCAGCGCGACGCCCTCGTCGATCGTCACGCGGTCCCAGCGCGTGCGGTCCTGGTCCTCGAGCGGCACGAGGTCACCGACGGCGTCGACGCGGGCGTCGACGCGGGCGGCATGGAGGAGCATCAGTGCGAGCAGCGCCAGCGCCTCGGGCTCGTCCGGCATGAGCTGCGCAAGTGTGCGAGCGAGGCGGACGGCCTCGTCCGTGAGGCTCCGGCGCACGAGGTCGGCGCCTGCGGTGGCGGCGTAGCCCTCGTTGAAGAGGAGGTACAGCACCGCCAGCACCGCGCCCGTGCGCTCGGGAAGCAGGTGCGCGGGCGGGACGCGATACGGGATTCCCGCGTTGCGGATCTTCCGCTTCGCCCGGACGAGGCGCTGGGCCATCGTCGGCTCGGGGACGAGGAACGCCCGGGCGATCTCGGCCGTCGTCAGGCCGACCAGCGTGCGTAGCGTGAGCGCGACCTGCGCCTCGAGCGCGAGCGAGGGGTGGCAGCAGGTGAAGATCAGCCGCAGCCGGTCGTCGCCGACACCGCTCTCGTCTTCGTTCATCGGGTCGTCGCCGGCGAGCACGGCCACCTCCTGGAGCTTCGTGGCTCCCGTCGCCGCCCGGCGCAGCCGGTCGATCGCACGGTTGCGGGCCGTGGTCGTGAGCCACGCCCCGGGATTGCGCGGGACGCCGTCGCGCTGCCACCGCTCGAGTGCCAGCGTGAAGGCGTCCTGCGCGCATTCCTCGGCGACGTCCCAGTCGCCCGTCACCCGGATCAGGGTGGCGACGACCTGACCCCACTCGTCGCGGAAGGCCCCCGCGACCGCGGCGGGGACGTCGGGGGCTACATCTCCCAGATCGGCCTCACTTCGATCGTGCCGATGCGGGCGCCCGGGATCTTCGACGCGACGCCGATCGCCTCGTCGAGGTCCTTGCAGTCCACCAGGTAGAACCCGCCCATCTGCTCCTTCGTCTCGGCGAAGGGGCCGTCGGCGGTGAGGACCTCGCCGTCACGCACCCGGACGGTGGTGGCGTCGGTGGTCGGCCGCAGGCGCTCGCCGCCCTGCAGCACGCCGCGCTTGCCCATCTCCTCGCCGAAGGCGAGGTACTCGTTCAGGACGGCCTGACCCTCCTCGGGACTGACCGCCTCGACGGCCTTCTCGTCAGTGCAGATCAACAGTGCGTATCGCATGGCTCCTCCTCGTCGTGCCAGTTCATCACCCCGACGAACAGCGGACGGCCGAATCGACACCCGGGCGCAGATTCCCACGCCGCGGGCGAGCCGTCGTTCGCGCTGAACTGAGGCCGTGGCTGCCTCCCGCGTGGTCGAGGAGCTCTCGGGCCTGCATCTGCTCTCCGGATCCGACGAGCGCCGGCTCGCGACGCTGGCGTCGATGCTGATCCCGGTGGACGAGCCGGCCGGGACGGTGCTGGCTCGCCAGGGCGAGGCGGCAGACTCGTTCCTCCTCGTGGTGTCGGGCGAGGCGGCGGTGACTCGCGACGACGGGAACGGAGAGCAACGCGTCGGTACCGTGGCGCCCGGCTCGGTCGTCGGAGAGCTCAGCGTGCTCCGGGGCGCGCCGCGGTCCGCCACCGTCGTCGCGACCGGACCTCTGACGGGATACGAAGGCGACGCGCACGCGTTCATGGCGTTGCTCGAGGTCCCGGGCGTCGCGGAGCGGATCGAACGCACGGCGCGCCAGCGTCTGGCCGCGAACACGCGCCCGGTCCCGGTCACGCTTCGCGACGGTGCCCATCTGCGGGTGCGGCCGATTCTTCCGTCCGATCGCGGGAAGCTCGCCGACACGCAGCCGGGGTTCTCCCGCGAGTCGCATTACCGGCGCTTCTTCAGTGCCCCGCCGCTGAGCGAGAACGTCATCCGCTACCTGATCGACATCGACTACTGCGACCACTTCGCGTGGGTCGTGCTCGCGGCGGACGAGCCCGACGAGCCCGGTATCGCCTCGGCCCGCTACATCCGCGAGCGCGAGGCGCACGACATCGCCGAAGTGGCGTTCTCGGTCGTCGACGACTACCAGGGGCGTGGGCTCGGATCGTTCCTGTTGGGCGCGTTGGCCGTCGCAGCGACGGAGAACGGCATCCGCCGATTCCGGGCCCGCGTCCTCGCCGAGAACGAGCCCATGCGCGCGATCCTCCGCCGCGCCGGGGCGCAGTTCGAGTTCGCCGAGCCCGGCGTGCTCGAGACCGTGGTCGACGTGCCCGCGTTCGGTGACGGGCTTTCGGATGTCGCGACCGCCGAGGCCTTGCGCGATGCGGCCCGGGACATCGTGGTCGCGGCCGACCTCGCGCTCGGCACCGCCAGCTGAGTGGCCAAAGCGCGAACCGAGGCGCGACAACGGGAAAGAGTTGGGTGATGGCGGCCGAATCGGACGCCGAGGTGATCGCGGCGTCGCTCGAGGAGCCGGGACGCTTCGGCACCATGTTCGACCGTCACGCCACCGTCGTGTTCCGGTATCTGGTCCGCCGGGTGGGCGTCGACGACGCCGACGCGCTGCTCGGCGAGGTGTTCCGCGTGGGGTTCGAGAAGCGGGCGACCTACGACACCGCGCGCGCGAACGCCAGACCCTGGCTCTACGGC
>DATFXK010000031.1:0-34643 GCA_035316005.1 Acidimicrobiia bacterium
TAGCCACCGGCGACCGGGGGACCTCGCTGCGCGCCGAGTACCGCCTGCTGGGCTGAGCTCCACCGGCGCCGCCGCCCGCCCCGCAGACCACGTTGCCGCCGAGCGCGGCAAATGGCATACTTTCCTCTCTTCGGGCGAAAACCGCGAATCGGACGGGCCTCGGGGGGGAGCAGGTCGGATGGGGCGCAGGCGGTGGGCCCGGCGCCTACCTGGGAGCGCTGGCGGGCGTGATGCTCGTCGGCCCGTTGGGCGCAATCGCGCGGCCCGACGTGGCGGCGGCGGCGCTGCGGACACTCCGGGCGTCGACGGGATCAACAACGGCGGCACCGGCGGCGGGCCCGGCACCTCAGGCGCGCCGGGTGGCCAGGAACTCCGGGCGGATCGGCCGGTATCGGCAGCGACGGCGGCGCGGGTGCAGGCACCGGCAATGTGCGCGGTGGCGGTGGTGGCGGTGCCGTCACTGCGGGAGCAACCGGCGGCGGGGGTGGCGGGTCCGGGTTGTGCCCGACGTATGCAGCGCGTTCGAGGCAGGTGTGCGGTCGGGCGGCGGTCTCGTCGTCCTCGACTTCACGCCAGCCGCGGCCCCGACGCCCGCGCCCGCGGTTGTCGCCCGACCCGCGTTCACGGGCTGACAACCGAGCGCACGCGGCGCCGTCCCTCTTAGCATCACGGGCGTGGACGTCGAAATCCGCGCGCCGCGCCCGGACGAGGGCGAGGCCGTCTTCGCCGTCTGCAGCGAGGCGTTCGCGTCGCGGGCCGAGCGGCGGGAGCCGTGGCTCGCCACCAAGCGCATGGAGGAGTTCCTCGGCGCGTGGGTGGGCGACGAGCTCGTCGCTACCACCGAGGTCATGCCCGTCGGTCAGTTCTTCGGCGGCCGGTCGGTGCCGATGGGCGCGGTGGCGTCGGTGGCCGTCCGTCCCGACCACCGCGGCCGCGGGATCGCCCCCCGCCTGCTCGCGCTCGCCGTCGAGCGCATGCACGAGCAGGGGCTGGTGGTGAGCACGCTCCACCCGGCGACGACCCGCTTCTACCGCGGGCTCGGCTGGGAGATCGGCGGCGAGTTCGGTGTGCGACGGGTCCCGACCGCGTCGCTGGCGGCGTTGCCGCCGGGCGAGCAGGAATGCCTGCGCCCGGGGCGCAGCGACGACCTCGACGACGTGCGCGAGTGCTACGAGCGTGTGGCGCCGTCGATCAACGGTGCCATCGACCGGAGCGAGGCGCGCTGGCGCATCGACCAACTGACGCTCGACCGTCCGCAGCGGTACCTGTACGTGTACGACGCCGACGACCGCATCGACGGGTACGTGGTGTACGACCAGCACCAGACCCGTGCGCAATGGGGCTTCGGCATCACTATGCACGAGCTCGTGGCCGCCGACGCCCGCGCCGCCGTGACCCTGTGGCGGCACCTCGGGTCGCACGTCGCCCAGGTCGACACGATCACCGTGCTCGCCCTTCCCCTCGACGTGCTCACCCTTCTCCTCCCCGAGCAGGTGATCGATCTCACCGGCGCCAACCACTGGATGACGCGCATCGTCGACGCAGCCGGCGCCGTCGCCGCCCGCGGGTATCCGCAGGGGGTGCGGGCGGAAGTGCACTTGCAGCTCGTCGACCGCGTCGCGCCCTGGAACGACGGGCGGTTCGTGCTCCGCGTCGAGGGCGGTGAGGGGAAGCTCAGCCCGGGCGGCACGGGCGACGTGCACCTCTCGATCAACGCCCTGGCGTCGCTGTACACGGGCTGGGCCAGCGCGTCGGTCTTGGCGGCGGCCGGGCTCGTGCACCACGCCGGCCGGCCCGACCTCGCGGCCCTGGACGCCGCCTTCGCCGGCCCCCGCCCCTACCTGTTCGACAACTACTGACGTCGGTACGCATCAGGTCGGGCGGCACTACGAGCGGGCGAGGTCGTCGAGGGCGGCGATGGCCTTGTCTAGCGATCGCCGGGCGTTGAGGAGCGTGCGCTCGGCGGCGTAGAGGTCGGACGCGATCTGTGAGTCGGGCGTGTCGTCATAACGGTCGGCGACTGCCACGGCACGGCGCGCCAGCTCCTCGAGCTGCGAGCGCACCGTGGTCAGCTCGGCGAGGTCCGACGACGCAGGCACCGGGCCAGCCTTCCCGCGCCTGCCGAGGTCGGGCAATTCGGACGGTCGAGGAGAAGTCGATGGTTACGATGTTCCCGGTCCCCGATGCTCTCCCGACTCGATCTTCGCGGCGCGGATGCCGATCTCGGCGACGTGCTCGTGCACACAGCCGACGATGGCTCCGCTCTCGACGCCGTCCGCGAGATCATCGGCGCGGTGCGCGCCGGCGGCGACGACGCGCTCCGCGAGCTGACCGAGCGCTTCGACGGCTGCCGGGTCGACGATCTTCGTGTCCCGTCCGACGAGTTGCGCGCCGCCCTCGACGGCGCGCCGTCCGCGTTCCGCGCCGCCCTCGACTACGCACGCGACGAGATCACCGCGTACCACGAGGCCCAGGTGGGCGACGGTGTACGTGTCGAGCGCGACGGTGTGCTCCTGCGCGAGTTGGTGGTGCCCGTCGACCGCGCCGGGTTGTACGTCCCGGGCGGTCGCGCCGCGTATCCGTCCACCGTGCTCATGACCGCGATCCCGGCCCGAGTGGCCGGCGTCCCGGAGCTCGCGCTGTGCGTGCCGCCCGACCGCGACGGCAGGATCCCGGCGGCCACGCTGGCCGCGGCCGCGCTGGTTGGCGTCGATGAGGTGTACCGGGTCGGCGGTGCCCAGGCGATCGCCGCCCTCGCGTACGGGACGGAGTCCATCCGGCCCGTCGACGTCGTCGTCGGTCCCGGCAACGTGTACGTGACGCTGGCCAAGCGTGAGGTCGCCGGCGTGGTGGGCATCGAATCGCTCTCGGGGCCGTCGGAGGTGGTCGTCGTGGCCGACCACACCGCCGACCCGGCGTTGGCGGCCGCCGACCTGCTCGCGCAAGCGGAGCACGGCCCCGACGGAGCCGCCATCCTCGTGACCTGGGACGAGGAGGTTGCCGATGCGGTCGAAACCGCGGTCGCCACGTTGCTCGCTGACGCGCCGCGTCGGGCGGAGATCGAGTCGACACTCGTCACGGGCGGCCGGACGATCGTCGTCGACGGGCCGGAGGCCGCGGTCGCGGTGGCGAACACGATCGCGCCCGAGCATCTCGAGCTCATGACCGCCGATCCGGAGGCGCTGGTGGCGCACGTCCGCAACGCCGGTGCCGTGTTCTGCGGTCCGTGGTCGCCGGCGGCCGTGGGTGACTACGTCGCCGGCGTGAACCACGTGCTCCCGACCGCTCGCACCGCTCGGTTCGCGAGCGCGCTGCGCGTCGACACGTACCGCAAGCACGTCCACGTCGTCACGCTCGATCGGGACGCGCTCGCGCGGGTCACGCCGTACGTGCGAGCGTTCGCCGAGGTGGAGGGACTGGACGCGCACGGCCGCTCCGTCACGCTCCGGGGCACCGAATGACGACCGAACGCCCGTCCCCGCGCGGCGATCTCGAGGGCCTCGACGGGTACCACTCGCCCCAGCTGGACGTCCCCGTCCGCCTGAACACGAACGAGAGTCCGTACGCGCCGCCGCCCGAGTTCGTCGGTGCGTGGTTGGACGCGCTCCGCGCCGCGCCGCTCAACCGGTATCCGGACCGTGCCGCGCGCGAGCTGCGCGCCGCGCTGGCCGCGCAGCTCGGTCAGCCGATCGAGCGGCTGTTCTGCGCCAACGGATCGAACGAGGTGCTCCAGACACTGCTGCTGACGTTCGGCGGCGCCGGACGCGCCGCGGCCGTCTTCGAGCCCACGTACGCGCTGCACTCACACATCGCCCGGATCACCGGCACGTCGGTCGTCGTGGGGGAGCGGGCGGCGGACTTCACCGTCGACCCGGCCGCCGCACGTGCGCTCGTCGCCGAGCATCGGCCCGGGGTCGTCTTCCTGTGCAGCCCGAACAACCCGACCGGAACGGTCGAGACGGCGGGGACGGTCGAGGCGCTCCTCGACGCGTCGGGTGCGCTCGTCGTCGTGGACGAGGCGTACGGCGAGTTCGCCGACCACAGCGCGATCGACCTCGTCGCCGACGACCGGCCGCTGATCGTCTCGCGTACCTACTCGAAGGTCTGGTCGATGGCCGCGCTGCGGCTCGGATTCTGTGTCGCCCCGCCGTGGGTGGTCGAGGAGCTCGAGAAGGTCGTCCTGCCGTACCACCTCGCCGTGCCGACGCAGCTCGCGGGCGTGCTCGCCCTCCGTTACGGAAGCGAGATGGACGAGCGCGTCGCGCTCCTCGTGCGAGAGCGTGAGCGCGTGCGGGCCGAACTCGACGCCGTCGATGGGGTGACCGTGTTCCCGTCCGGCGCCAACTTCGTGCTCATGCGGGTGCACGGCGATGGGCACGCCCTCTGGCAGCGGCTCGTGGAGCGCGGCGTGCTCGTGCGCGACTTCTCGCGCTGGCCGCGTCTCGAGGAGTGCCTCCGCGTGACGGTCGGCACCCCGGAGGAGAACGACGCCTTCCTCGCCGCGCTGCGCGAGGCTGTCGAGGAGGTGAGGGTCGCATGAACAGATCGTCCACGCAGCATCGCGAGACCAAGGAGACCAAGATCGACCTCGCGCTCGACATCGACGGGGCGGGGCAGGCGAGCGCGTCGACCGGCATCCCGTTCTTCGACCACATGCTCGAGCAGCTCGGGAAGCACGGCGGATGGGACCTCCGCATCGAAGCCGAGGGCGACCTCGAGATCGACACGCACCACACGATCGAGGACGTCGGCATCGTGCTGGGCACCGCGTTCAAGGAGGCGATCGGCGACAAGGCCGGCGTGCGCCGGTTCGCCGACGCGGTCGTTCCGCTCGACGAGGCGCTGGTGCAGGTGGCGCTGGACCTCTCCGGACGCCCGTTCCTCGTGTACGAGGTCGACCCGAAGTCGGAGTGGATCGGCACGTTCGATCCCCAGCTCGCCGAGGAGTTCTGGCGCGCCTTCGCGTTCGCCGCCGGCATCACGCTCCACATGCGCTCCCTGTCGGGGAAGAACGGCCACCACGTCATCGAGGCGTCGTTCAAGGGTGTCGCCCGCAGCCTGCGCGACGCCGTGAAGATCGAAGGCACCGGCGTGCCGTCGACGAAGGGTGCGCTGTAGCGGGTGCCCTTCGACCTGTATCCCTCGATCGACCTGCGCGGCGGGCAGGTCGTGCGGCTGCAGCGAGGTGACTTCGCAACCGAGACCGTGTACGGCGACGACCCCGTGCAGGTGGCGCAGGCGTTCGCGGCGGCCGGCACGCGCTGGATCCACGTCGTCGACCTCGACGCCGCCCGCACGGGTGAGCGCGTGAACCTCGGCGTCGTCGAGGCGATCTGCGCCGCCGTGCCGTGCAACATCCAGGCCAGCGGCGGCGTGCGCAGTGTCGAGGCCGGCGGCGACCTCCTGGCCGCGGGGGCCGCCCGGGTCGTCGTCGGCACGGGCGCGATCGAGCGCCCGGAGCTCGTCCAAGAGCTCGCGACCCTGCACCCGGGCCGGGTCGCCGTCGGGCTCGACGCCCGTGGGCGGGACGTCGCCGTGCGGGGCTGGCTCGACTCGACAGGCGAGGACCTTCTCGACGTGGCGGCACAGCTCGAGGAGAGCGGGGCGTCGGCCGTGATGGTCACCGAGATCGGCCGCGACGGCACGATGGCGGGGCCGGCCCTCGACCAGCTCGGCGGCGTGCTCGAGGTGACGTCGCTGCCCGTGATCGCCAGCGGTGGTGTGGGTGCGCTCGAGGATCTCAGCGCCCTGCGTGGGCTGCGCGCCGGAGGGCGCGCGCTCGCGGGCGCGATCGTCGGGCGGGCGATCTACGAGGGCCGCTTCGGCGTCGACGAGGCCCTGGCCGCCGTCAGCTGACCCCGTAGTCGCCGGCGGGTGAGTCGGGTACGGTCGGCGCGGGCGGCGTCAGCCGGCGCCGCGACGGCGCGAAGGGGGACGCATGTCCGAGGCGAACGGGGTGGTCGACGAAGGATTCCTGCGGCGGTACCGGCAACTCCTGGATGCCGAGGACGCCGCCTTCGACGAGCTCGAGCATGCCTACGAGGACGGAGACCGGGCTCACTACGACCACGACTTCGCCGAATGGCAGTCGATCGTCGAGCGTCGCATGACGCTCCTCGAACGGAACGGCCTCGCCCCGCTCGCCTCGGAGCTGCACACCGGGGCCTGACGCCAGGTTCCGCCTTGACAGCTGCGTAAGCATCTACTTACGTAGCAGGCGTGGATGCCGCTGCACGCGCGCTCGCCGAACCCAGACGTCGTGAGATCCTTCGCCTCGTCCGCGACCATGAGCTGAGCGCCGGCGCGATCGCGTCGCACTTCGAGGTTTCACGTCCTGCGATCTCGCAGCATCTCGGGGTCCTCAAGGACGCGGGGATGCTCGACCAGCGCCGGGACGGGACCCGCCGCCTGTACCGGGTTCGTCCCGAGGGTTTCGACGAGCTCCGTAGGTATCTCGACGAGTTCTGGGGCGAGGGCCTGGCGCGGCTGAAGTCCGCGGCCGAAGCGGACGATCGTGTCCGGCGCGCCAAGCGTCGAGGAGGTCGCCGTGGCCGTCCATGAGGAGCAGCTTCCCGTCGAGCGGGAGGTCCGCATCGACGCGCCGCCCGATGTCATCTTCAAGTTCTTCGTCGACCCCGAGCACATGGTGCGTTGGATGGGCGTCGACGCCGACCTCGAACCGCGCCCGGGTGGAATCTTCCGCGTGAACGTCACTGGGCAGGACGTCGCACGGGGCGAGTACGTCGAGGTTTCACCCAACGAGCGCGTCGTGTTCACGTGGGGCTGGGAAGGTGAAGGGAACCCGGTGCGTCCCGGTTCCAGCACCGTGGAGGTGACGCTCGTGCCCGATGGTTCCGCCACCGTGGTCAGGCTGCGGCACCAGGGGTTGCCCGGCGGTCCGGACGACCCGCACGCCGAAGGATGGGACCACTACTTGGACCGACTCGCGGTGACGGTGGGCGACGGCGATCCCGGTCCCGATCCCTGGCTGCGATCCCCAGGCGACGAATCGACGTAAGAGCAGCAAGACCCCCGAACGAACAGGAGCAAACGATGGGTAACCCAGTTGTTCACTTCGAGATCGGCGTCAAGGACGAAGCGGCTGCCAACAAGTTCTACGCCCAGCTGTTCGGCTGGAAGATCAACGCCGACAACCCGGCGAACTACGGCATGGTCGACACCGACAGCGGTGGCGAGGGTGTCGGCGGCGGGATCGCGAAGCCGCCCGAAGGTGGTCCGTACACGACGTTCTACGTGAACGTCTCGGATGTGCAGGCCAAGCTGAACGAAGCGGAAAAGCTCGGTGCCAAGACGGTGATGCCGCCGATGCAGGTGCCCGACGGCCCCGAAATCGCCATGTTCACCGACCCTGACGGCAACGTGATCGGCCTGGCCAAGATGTAGACAAGGTCAGCTGGACACGGGCGCCAGCCGGTCGACGAAGCCGCCGGCGACCTCGATCAGCCGGTCGGTGCGCCCCATGAAGAAGTGCGACGCGCCGCCGACCACCAGGACGTCGGCGTTGGCCCAGCGTTCGGCGATCTCCGTCACCTCGGCCGGGTCGCGGTACTCGTCGTGCTGGGCGAGGGCCAGCAACTTGGGCCGGGGGTCGGCGGCGAGCCCGTCGACGTCGTGGACCACGACGAGCGGTGGCGCGATTGCCAGCCAGGCATCCACTCGCGCGTCGCGCACAGAGAGCGCCATATCGGCGCCGAACGACCAGCCGGTCAGGATCAACGGGATGGCCGGAGAGAGCTGATCCTTCAGTGCCGCGACGGCGGTCTCGGCGTCGACGCGCTCGAGGTTGCCGAAGTCGTGCATGCCCTCGCTGCCTTCCACGCCGCGGAAGTTGAACCGCAGGCACGCAACGCCTTGCGCGGGGAGTGCGTCGAACAGCGCGCTGATCACGATGGAACGCATCGTGCCGCCGTACTGCGGGTGCGGGTGGCAGAGCACGACGCCGCAGCGTGGGGGCTCCGCCGGTATCGACAGCTCGGCTTCGAGCGTGACGCCGTCGGCCGTCTTCAGCTCGATCGGTTCGGGCACCTGCGCATCGTAGGATGCCGCCGCCATGGCGCGTACATTCGACTTCGACCGCGAGACGGCGATCCGCCCTCTGGGCGACGGCCGCTACGAGGCGTACCTCGACCGGGCGTGGTGGGTGCACCGCGGGCCGAACGGCGGATACCTCGCGGCGATCGTGTTACGGGCGCTCACCGAGACGGTGGGAGACGCGGGGCGCGCACCGCGTTCGCTGACGGTGCACTACGCGGCGCCGCCTACGGAGGGCGCCCTCGAGATCGCGACGAGTATCGAGCGCGCGGGCCGGTCGCTCACGACGGGCTCGGCCCGACTCAGCCAGGGCGACAAGCTCATCGGGCTCGCACTGGGCGCGTTCTCGCAGCCGCGTCCTGGTCCCGAGTTCGCCGACCTGGCGCCGCCGGTCGCTCCCGCGGTGGAGGACAGCCCCGTCATCGAGCCGCCGACCGACGATCCGATGATGCCGGACATCGCGTTCCGGTGGGAGAACCGGATGGTGCGAGGCGGCTTCCCACCCGAGCCGACGGGCGAGGCCGTGATCGCCCGGTGGATCCGCCTGCCCGAGGGCCGGGTCGTCGACGCGTCGGTTGCCGCCGCGATCACCGACGCCGTCATCCCCGCCGTCTTCGGGCGGATCGAGGAGCAGATCATCGTCCCGACCGTCGACCTCACCGTCCACTTCCGTTCGTCGCTCCCGCTTCCGAACGCGAAGCCGGACGACTACGTGCTGGCCGAGTTCCGCACCAACGTCGTCGCCGAGGGCTTCCTCGAGGAGGACGGCGTGATCTGGAGCCGCGACGGTGTACTCCTCGCGCAGAGCCGCCAGCTCGCGGCGATCCTGCCCCTCCCGGGCTAGACGACCTGGAGCTCGGTGAGGAGGAAGGCGAGGACGAGGGCCTCGTCGCGCCAGGCGTCGTAGCGACCCGAGGGGCCGGCGTGGCCGGCGCCCATCTCGGTCTTGAGGAGCAGCGGGTTGCCGTCCGTCTTCATCGTGCGGAGCTTCGCCACCCACTTCGCCGGCTCCCAGTACGAGACGCGGGGGTCGTTCAGCCCGCCGGTGACGAGCATCGCGGGATAGTCCTTCGCCTCGACGTTGTCGTAGGGCGCGTACGCCTTCATCACCTTGTAGATCTCGGGGTCGACGACGGGATTGCCCCACTCCTCCCATTCCGTCACCGTCAACGGCAACGTCTCGTCGAGGATCGTGGTCAGGCTGTCGACGAACGGCACCTCGGCGACGATGGCGCGGAACAGGTCCGGTCGGAGGTTCGCGACCGCGCCCATCAGGAGCCCGCCGGCGCTCCCACCGCGGGCGGCGAGGCGGTCACGCGCTGCGTACCCCGCGTCGATCAGGTGCTCGGCGCATGCGATGAAATCGGTGAACGTGTTCGGCTTGCGCTCGAGCTTCCCGTCCTCGTACCAGCGCCGGCCGAGCTCGCCGCCGCCGCGGATGTGCGCGATCGCGAACACCACGCCACGATCGAGCAGGCTCACCCGCGCCGCCGAGAACGACGGGTCGATCGAGATCTCGTACGAGCCGTAGCCGTACAGGACGCCGGGAGCGGTGGCGTCGTGCGGGACGCCTCGGCGGTGGACGACCGAGACGGGCACCCGGGTGCCGTCGGGAGCCGTTGCCCACAGCCGGTGCGACTCGAACGCGTCGGGGTCGTAGCCGGGGACGGGCTGGCGCTTGACGAACGTCCGCTCCCGCGCGTCGAGGTCGTAGTCGTAGCTGGAGACGGGGGCGACGAGCGAGGTGTACTCGAAGCGCAGCGTGCGGGTGTCGAACTCGGGGTTTGCACCGACGCCGGCCGAGTACACCGGGTCGGGCATCGCGACGACGTGGGACTCGTCGTCGGCGAGGCGGCGCACGACGATCCGCTCGAGCCCTTCCGCGCGCTCCGACAGCACGAGGTGGCCGGCGAAGGCGTCGACGCCCTCGAGTCGCACGTCGTCACGATGCGGGACGACCTCGCGCCAGTGGTCCCGTCCGGGGCGGTCGACCGGCGTGACCATGAGCTTGAAGTTCTCGGCGCCGTCGTCGTTCGTGACGACGAAGAACCGGTCGCCGTGCTCCGGCGAGGAGTGATGCTCGACGTCGTACTCGACGCCCTCCCGGCGCGGCTCGACGACGCGCGGAGCCGTGCCGGGCTCGTTGGCGTCCACGAACCAGGACTCGCTCGTGATCTTCGAGCCGAGCGCGATCACGACGTACCGGCCGGTGCGCGTCCGTCCGACCCCGGCGTAGAAGCGTTCGTCGTCCTCCTGGTAGACGAGCTCGTCGTCGCCGCTCGACGTGCCGAGCTGGTGACGCCAGACCTGCCACGGGCGCATGGCGACGTCCGGTCGGACGTAGAAGCACGTCCGGTCGTCGTTCGCCCACGCCAGGCCGTAGTACACGTCCGGGATCACGTCGGGCAGGTCGTCACCGGTCGTCAGGTCGCGGAACCGGAGCTCGTAACGCTCACCGCCGGTGGTGTCGACCGAGTAGGCGAGGCGCGAGTGGTCGGGGCTGACCGCGAAGCCACCCAACGCGAAGTAGTCGTGGCCCTGGGCGAGGACGTTCTGGTCGAGGAGGACCTCCTCACCGGGCGCCGAGCCCGGCGTCGCGAACGGGTCAGGGAGGCCGGGCGTACCCGGCGGCCGCCGGCACTGGATGCCGTACTGCCGGCCTTCGATGGTGCGGCTGAAGTACTCGTACGGGCCCTTGCGCACCGGCGCCGTTGCGTCCGTTTCCTGGACCCGGCTCTTGATCTCTTCGAAGAGCTGCTGCTGCAGCGCCGCGGTGGGGGCCATGACGTCACGCGTGTACGCGTTCTCTGCCTCGAGGTACGCGAGCACCTCCGGATCGTCGCGGTTGCGGAGCCAGAACCAGTCGTCGACGCGCTCGTCGCCGTGGGCCCGCAGCACGGTCGGGCGGCGAAGCGCGACGGGGGAAGCGGGCGTCACGAAGGCGGCAGGTCGCGCAGCCGGCGCGCCGTGTCGACGCCGGAGGCAGGAACGCTCGCCGGGTCGAGCACGCCGACCTGCGCCAGCACGGACGCCTGGTCCCACCAGATGTGCTCGTGGGCGATCTTGCCGTCGTGCACGGCGACGACGGCCAGCTGCGGGATCTCGACGCGACGGCCGGTAGGCGCGATCCCGGGGAGGATCCACGGCATCTCCCGGTCGTGCGTGAACGTGAGGATGACCTCTTCGGCGACCTGATCGCCGCCAACGGTGAGCGACACCGACTCGATGGCGGCGTCGTCGGGCATCGTGCCGACGAAGTTGTCGCGGTAGTAGCGCCGCATGCCTTCCCGCCCGCGTCCCCCGCACATCGTCGGGATGTTCCAGAGGTACGGGTCGTCGACCATCGTGCTGAGCGCGCCTTCGACGTCACGGAGCTCGAATTCGTAGCGGCAGTGCGCCGCCCACAGCGCCTTCATCTCCTCCGCTGTCATGGCCGTCATCCTAAAGGCGGCCGGAAGCGTCGTACCCCACGGCTACGCTCGCTCACCGATGCCCGCCGCAACGCCGATCGTCGCCGCCGAGGAGGAGCTCGCCGCCGTCGCCTTCGACGCCGACGGGCTCGTTCCCGCCATCGTCCAGGAGGACGGCACCGGGCGCGTGCTCATGCTCGCGTGGATGGACGCCGAAGCGCTCCGCCGCACCCTCGAGGAGGGCCGCACCTGGTTCTGGAGCCGGAGCCGCAAGGAGCACTGGCGCAAGGGCGACACGTCGGGCGACCGCCAGTGGGTGCGCGCCGCGTACTACGACTGCGACATGGACACGCTGCTGTTCGTCGTCGAGCAGGAGGGCCGCGGCGCCTGCCACACCGGCGAGCGGACGTGCTTCTTCCGCGCGTTCGGGTCGGGTGCGACTCCCGGCAAGGTGTGAGCAGTCCCACGCGCGACGAGTTCGTCGCGTTGGCACGCGACTACACGGTCGTGCCGGTGTGGCGCGAGGTGCTGGCCGACCTCGAGACGCCGGTGTCGGCGTTCGCGAAGCTCGTCGGCGACCGTGAAGGGTTCCTGCTCGAGTCGGTCGAACACGGGGAGCATTGGGGCCGATTCTCGTTCGTGGGACGGGATCCCGCCCTCACGCTCGTCGCGCACGGCCGGCACGTGGAGGTCACGGGGACCGCGGCCGCCCCGGGGCTCCCGCGCGACGAAGGCATCCTCGCCGCACTGGACGCGCTGTTGTCGTGGTACCGGGCGCCGGCCATGCCGGACCTCCCGCCATTCCACGGCGGGCTGGTCGGCCACCTCGGCTACGACGTCGTGCGCGAGATCGAACGGCTGCCGGACGCCCCGGCCGATGACCTCGGCTATCCGGACGCGGTGCTGTCGCTCACGGGGCACGTCGCCGCGTTCGATCACTTCCGGCAGCGCCTCTATCTGATCGAGAACGTCTTCGTCGACCCGGGTGCCGGCGCCGGCGATGCCGGACTGGCCTATGACCAGGCCCAAGCTCGACTTGACGCCAGCGTCGAGGAGCTCGCCCGACCGTTGCCGTACGTCCCCTCGGCGCCTCCACCCGAGCACGTCGACGAGCTGCCGTCGTTCACGACCACGATGCCCGGCGGGCTCTTCCAGGCCGCGGTCGAGGCCGCGCGCGAGTACATCTTCGCCGGCGACATCTTCGAGATCATCCTTGCGCAACGCTTCGATCTCGACGGCGAATTCGATCCGTTCGAGGTGTACCGGGTGCTGCGCCAGATCAACCCGTCGCCGTACATGTACTTCCTGGCGCACGCGGAGGCCACCGTCGTCGGGTCGTCACCGGAGGCACTCGTGAGGTTGGTGGACGGTCGGGTGATCAGCCGTCCGATCGCGGGCACGCGTTGGCGGGGCCGGACGGACGAGCACGACCGCCGCATGGCCGCCGAGCTCGTCGAGGATCCGAAGGAACGAGCTGAGCACATCATGCTCGTCGATCTCGCCCGCAACGATGTCGGGAGAGTCGTGCGCTACGGCAGCGAACGGGTGGACGAGCTGATGACGCTCGAGCGGTACTCGCACGTCATGCACATGACGAGCCAGGTCTCGGGCGAGCTCGCCGACGGAAGGAGCGCGGTCGACGTGTTGCGAGCGACCTTCCCGGCAGGCACGGTGAGCGGTGCACCGAAGGTACGCGCCATGCAGATCATCGACGAGCTCGAGCCCACCAAGCGCGGCCCGTATGCCGGCGTCGTCGGCTACTTCGACTTCTCCGGCAACCTCGACACCGCCATCACCATCCGCACGATGCTGTGGCGTGGCGGGCGGGCGAGTGTCGCCGCCGGCGCGGGGGTGGTGGCCGATTCCGACCCGGACGACGAAGACCTGGAATGTCACAACAAGGCCCGGGCGTTGTTGACGGCAGCGGCGGCCGCGCGGCGTCTCGCGCCGCTCGACTCGCGGAGTAGGACGTGATGAGCCTCCAGGACGAGATTCAGGTGTTGCGGACGGCCGCGGGCGTGGTCGATCGCTCCGACCGTGGCGCCGTGCTCGTGACCGGGCCGGACGCATGGTCGTACCTGCAGAGCCTGGTGTCGGCCGACCTCGACGCCGTCGGCGACGGCGAGGGGGCCCACTCCCTGCTGCTCACGCCGCAGGGCAAGCTCGACGTCGACTTCCGTCTCCTGCGCGTCGGCGACGAGGTGTGGCTCGACTGCGACCCCGGCTTCGGCGAGCAGCTGGCGGGGTCGCTGAACCGGTTCCGCATCCGCGTGCAGTGCGACGTCGCCGATCGCAGCGGCAGCTGGGGCTCGCTGGCGATCCGCGGGCCCGCCGCGCTCGGCGGCGCGTCGGCTCTTGGGGTGGAGGTTCCGGCCGCGCCGCACGCGCACGTCCCGTTCGAGGACGGGGTCGTCGTGCGCGTCCCGTGGCCCGGCGGCGACGGGTTCGACGTCGTCGGGCCGCCCGCGACGGTCGCGACGTCGAGGGAGCGCCTGAGCGCCGCCGACGTGCGGGTGTGCACCGCGGAAGCGTTCGAGACGCTGCGCATCGAGGCCGGCGTCCCACGTCAGGGCTTCGAGCTCGACGACAAGACGATCCCCCAGGAGGCGTTCCTCGAGCGCGACGCCGTCTCGTTCACCAAGGGCTGCTTCCTCGGCCAGGAGCTTGTGTGCCGCATCGATACGCGCGGCCACGTCAACAAGTACCTCCGCCGGCTGACCGGCATCGAGAACGCGCCGCCGCGCGGCTCCGAGATCGTCGCCGGTGACAAGGTCGTCGGCGCCGTGACGAGCAGCGCTCCCGGAGTTGCGCTCGGCTACGTGCGACGCGAGGTGGAGCCACCGGCACCGGTGGAGCTGCGGTGGGACGGCGGCGCCGGTCACGCGGTCGTCGAGGCGGTCCCCGCTTCCGTGTGAGCACCGACGCGGCCGCGACGGCCCTGTTCGTCGTCGGATATCCGACGTCGATCGTCGTGATCCTTCGCTTCGTGCCCGTCGTGCGCGAGCGCCGGCTGAAGTGGCTCGTCGTCCACGACCTGGCCGTGGCAGCGATCGTCGCCGGGTGGGCGCTCAAGGGTGACCACCGCGCCGTCGTGATCAACGCCTCGTGGTTCGTCGCCGCCAACGTCTGGTACGTGCTCGGCGGCCGTCGCCGCGCCCGCGCATCATGAGCCGGTGGGGATCCTGACGACGAAGCGCGTTCCCTGACCGTCGAGGGTGTGGGCGGCGGCGGTGCCGCCCATGGCGGCCGACAGCTCGTGCACGATCGCGAGGCCGAGGCCCGTCCCCACCTTGCGACCGGGCGCGGGACGGGACGTGTACAGCCGGTCGAACACGTGCGGCAGGTCGCCGGCGTCGATCCCGGGCCCGTCGTCGTCGACGCGCAGCTCGAGCGTGCCGTTGTCCGACGACAACCCGACCGTGACCCGAGTGCGGGCGTACTTGAGCGCGTTCTCGACGAGGTTGGCGACGATCTGTCCGAGGCGCTCCGGGTCGGCATCGACCGGCACCGTCGCCGGCCCGTTCACCACGAGGGCCACTCCGATGTCGCGTGCCGAGGGGAGGAACGCGTCGACGGCCTCGCCGACTACCTCGGCGGCGTCGACGGGACGGGGCGTCAGGGAGAACTCGTGCGCGTCGAGCCGGGCAAGGTCGAGGAGGTCGGCGACCAGCCGCTCGAGGCGCCGGGCCTCGGCCGCGATGACCTCGGCGGCGCGCTTCTGCGCATGGCGCCCCTCGACCGCGCCGTCGGCGATCGCCTCCGCGTAGCCGCCGATCGACGTGAGCGGCGTCCGCAGGTCGTGCGACACGCTCAGCAGGAATCCGCGCTCGAGACCCCGCGCCGCCTCGAGTTGTGCCGCCATCCCGTCGAGCGCGCGCGCGAGCCCCGCCAGCTCGTCGTCCGGGTGCTTGCCGAGGTCGACCCGCGCCGAGAGGTCGCCGCCGGCGATGCGGTCCGCGGTCTGGCCCATCGCCGTGAGCGGCCGGGTGAGCCGGCGTGCCAGGAAGAAGGCGACGATCCCGGCGACGGCGAGCGCGAGTGCCCCGGCGAGCAGGAAGAACGGGCCGGCGCGCCCGAGCGGCTGGGTCTCGACCTGTTGCGTGAGGATGATCACCGGCGTGTTGCCGTTGACGACGTCGAGCGGCGCGGCGACGAACGCGGTCCGGCCCTCACGTCCGCTCTGCTCGTCGCCGGCGAGGAGCGCCTTGGTGTCGAGGTCGCCGGGGCTGAGCCCGGCCGGCAGATCGGTGAGCCCGGCCCGCGTCGCCGCGTTCCCGAGCAGCGGTGCGATGCCCTCCTGGATCTCACCCGTCGGCGTCACCTGCACGACGCTCACGTCGGCGGCGCGCAGCGTGTTGGCGACGATCCTTCGGAGGTTCTGGCCCAACCGCCGCGCCGCGGCGGACTCGCCCGCGGTCGGATTGAGCGAGCGGAACGCCGCCAGGCGCTCGACGGAGTCGCGGACGATCGGCGCCTTCTCCCGCAGGTCGTGGAGTGCCGAGTCGGTCGCGGTCTGGCGGAACAGCGCCGCCGTCCCTGCCGCGCTCAGCACGAGCACGCCGAACGCGATCGCGAGCATCGCGACGAACAGGCGGGTGCCGAGGCGGCGCGCGGGCAGCTTCAGCGCCGGCGGCCCCGGGCTCGTCGTCACGACTCCAGCCGGTACCCGACCCCGCGCACCGTCTTGATCTGGACGGCGTCGCCGAGCTTCTTGCGCACCTGCGCGATGTGCACGTCCACGGTGCGGGCGTCACCGTACCAGTCGTAGCCCCACACGCCGTCGAGGATCTGCTGGCGCGAGAGCGCAAGGCCGGGCCGTTCGGCGAGGTACCGCAGCAGGTCGAACTCCTTCGTCGTGAACTCGACCGTGTCACCGGCGACGCGCACCTCGCGCCGGCCGGCATCGATGGCGACCTCGCCGATCTGCATGACCTCGGCCGCCGCGCCGCCGTCGACGCGCCGCAGGACCGCCTTCACGCGCGCGACGAGCTCGGCGGGGGAGAACGGCTTCGTGAGGTAGTCGTCGCCGCCGAGCTCGAGGCCGACGACGCGGTCGACCTCGCTGTCCCGGGCGGTGAGGAAGATGACGGGAATCTGCGACGTGGCGCGCAGGCGTTTGCACACCTCGAGGCCGTCGACGTCGGGCAGGCCGACGTCGAGCACGACGAGCCGGGGCCGGTGGTCCCGGACCGCCTGCAGCCCGCCCTCGCCGGTGCCCGTCTTCAGCACCCGGAAGCCCTCGCGGGCGAGGTAGAGGTCGACGAGGTCGGCGATGTTGGGCTCGTCGTCGACGACGACGATCGTCCCCTTCTGATCCTGCATCACGCCCATGGTCCCATTTCCCGGCCTGATGCGTACCTCGACTACGCCATGCGTAGCTCAGGTACGCATCAGGGGAATGTCAGCCCGCGGCAACGGCGGCTTTGCCGCCGTGCCGCACGAGCCGGAGCTTGCGACGGCGACCGGCTACCCGTCGAAGCGGTTGGCGCGGGCGATGTCCCCGAGCCAGCGGCCGCTCGGCTTCACGGTGCGAGCCTGAGTCTCGCGGTCGACGGCCACGAGCCCGAATGTCGGGCGGTAGCCTAGCGCCCACTCGAAGTTGTCGAGCAGGGACCAGTAGAAGTAGCCGCGCACGTCGACGCCGTCGTCGAGACAGCGGCCGACGCGCCGCAGCGCCTCGGATACGTACTGCACGCGCTGGTCGTCGTCGGCGGTGCCGATCCCGTTCTCGGTCACGTAGACGGGTGTGCCAGCGGCCTCGGCGGCGCGCCGGATCGTCGTCTCGAGCGCCCGGGGCCAGAACTCGTATCCCATCTGCAGGACCGGGACGCCCTCGGCCGGCCCGAGCAGGCCGTCGGGACCGAACCGCAGCCGGGTGTAGGTCTGCACACCGACGTAGGAGTCGCCGCGGCAGGCGTCGAGCCAGACGTCCTCCATCCGGTCGCGTGCCCGGGCCATCTGCGCCTCCCCGCCGGGCTCGGCCACGAACTCGTGCATCGACAGCGTCATGCCGACGGGCGCGTCGCCCGGTCCCGCCTTGATCGCGTCGTACGAGAGCCGGTGGGCCCGGATCAGGTTGTCGGTCGCGGCTCCCAGCGCGCCTTCGTTCCTCGTCCCGGGCGGGAACACGCCGAGGTAGAAGCCCATCAACGCGACGACGTTCGGCTCGTTCAGCGTGCAATGGATCCCGACGCCATCGCCCAACGCGCCCGCAGCGCGCTCGCAGAAGCGGGCGAACCGGTCGGCGGTGACCGGCGCCTCCCAGCCGCCGTCGGCGGCCGCCCACCGCGGCGTTGTGAAGTGGTGGTACGTGACGACAGGAACGACTCCGTTGTCGCGGCACGCGTCGACCATCCGTCGATAGTGGTCGAGCGCGTTCTTCGAGAGCTCGCCGTCCTCGGGCTCGATGCGCGACCACTCGATCGAGAACCGGTACGCGCCGAAGCCGAGCTCTGCGAGCAGCGCGATGTCCTGTGGGTACCGCCAGAAGTGGTCACACGCGTCGCCGGACGGCTCCGCGCACCCGGAGCCGGGCGTGTGCTCCCACGCCCACCAGTCGTTGTTCCAGTTGCCGCCCTCGACCTGGTGCGCGGCCGTCGCCGTGCCCCACAGAAAGCCGTCCGGGAACGTGATCGTCATGGCCCCGCATCCTAAGCCCGCCGTACACTTCGCGACGCATGAGCGTGCTCGAGGAGATCCTCGCCACGAAACGCGTCGAGCTCGCGCTGCTGCAGGAGTCCGAGGCGCGGGACACGTTGCGGCGTGCCGCTCTCGACGAACCGCCGGCGCGCGACTTCGCCGGCGCGCTGCGTCGCTCCGACGGCCGGCTCGCCGTCGTCGCCGAGATCAAGCGTCGGTCGCCGTCGAAAGGCGAGCTGGCGCCCGACCTCGACCCCGTCGTGGTCGCGAAGGCGTTCGAGTCGGGCGGCGCATCCGCACTGTCCGTGCTCACGGACAAGCCGTTCTTCGGCGGATCCGTCGACGATCTGCAGACGGCGCGCCAGGCCGTGGAGCTTCCCGCGCTCCGCAAGGACTTCACGATCGACGAGACCCAGGTGTACGACTCGCGCGTCATCGGCGCCGACGCCGTGCTCCTCATCGTGGCCGCCCTGCCCGACGACGCACTGCTCGCCGGATTGCGAGAGCTCGCCGAGGAGATCGGCATCGTCGCGCTCGTCGAGGCGCACGACGAGGCCGAGCTCGATCGGGCCCTCGCCGCCGGCGCCACCGTCGTGGGCGTGAACGCCCGCGACCTGGGGACCTTCGGCGAGGATCGCGGTCTCGGCGAGCGGATCGTCGATTGCATCCCGGGCGACGTCATCGCCGTCGCCGAGAGCGCGATCCGCTCACCCGAGGACGCCGGGCGCATGGCCGACGCCGGGTACGACGCCGTGCTCGTCGGCGAGGCGCTCGTGCGCAGCCAGGATCCGACGGCGCTCGTGCA
The DNA here is from genome assembly GCA_035316005.1 of Acidimicrobiia bacterium. Classification (GTDB taxonomy): domain Bacteria; phylum Actinomycetota; class Acidimicrobiia; order IMCC26256; family JACDBD01; genus JALZAA01. The sequence goes on from DATFXK010000031.1 coordinate 18,907, forward strand.
TGCGATGAGCCGCCATTCGGTGCGACCCAGGAGGCAACGGTGACGCGAATCGTCTTGTCGGAAGAGCAGATCCCGACCGCGTGGTTCAACGTGCTCCCGGTGATGCCGGAGCCGTTGCAGCCGCCCCTGCATCCCGCGACGCGCGAGCCGATCGGCCCCGACGACCTCGCGCCGCTCTTCCCGATGGGCCTCATCGCTCAGGAGGTGTCGACCGACCAGTGGGTCGACATCCCGGGTGAGGTGCTCGACATCCTCCGCGTGTGGCGCCCGACGCCACTCGTGCGGGCCGAGCGCCTCGAGGCCGCCCTCGGCACGCCGGCGCGCATCTACTACAAGGACGAGTCACTGTCTCCCGCCGGCTCGCACAAGCCCAACACCGCCGTCGCCCAGGCCTTCTACAACCAGGCCGAGGGCGTCGAACGACTGACGACCGAGACGGGGGCCGGTCAATGGGGGAGCGCGCTGGCGTACGCATGCGCGCAGTTCGGTCTCGACTGCAAGGTGTACATGGTGCGGGCGTCGTACGACCAGAAGCCGTACCGCAAGATCATGATGGAGACCTGGGGCAGCGAGGTGGTCCCCTCACCGGTCGACCAGCCCGACCACCCCGGGTCGCTTGGGCTCGCGATCAGCGACGCCGTGCGCGACGCCGCCGGCCGGGACGACACGCACTACTCGCTCGGCTCGGTGCTGAACCACGTCCTGCTGCACCAGACGGTCATCGGGCTCGAAGCCAAGGAGCAGCTCGCAATGGCCGGCGACGCCCGCCCGGACGTCGTCATCAGCTGCTGCGGCGGGGGCTCGAATCTCGGCGGGATCGCCCTGCCCTTCGTCCCCGACGACGGCGTGCGGCTCGTCGCCGCCGAGCCGTCCTCCTGCCCGACGCTCACCGAGGGAGCCTTCGACTACGACTTCGGGGACACCGCCGGCATGACTCCGCTGCTGGCGATGTACACGCTCGGCCACGAGTTCGTCCCGCCGCCCATCCACGCCGGCGGGCTCCGCTACCACGGCGACTCCCCGATCATCTCGAGCCTCGTCCGGAGCGGGCGCATGGAAGCCGTCGCGTACCCGCAAGGCAAGACGTTCGACGCGTCGATCCAGTTCGCCAACGCCGAGGGCAAGCTCCCGGCCCCGGAGACGGGTCATGCCATCCGCGCCGTGATCGACGAGGCGCTGGCCTCGAAGGAGACGGGGGAGGAGCGCGTCATCCTCTTCAACTTCTCCGGTCACGGCCTCCTCGACCTCTCGGCGTACGACGACTTCCTCCACGGCCGCCTGATCGACGCCTGACCATCCACCAACTCGCGCGTCCGGTGCGCTACCGATAGAGGTCGCGACACGACCGGACGGAGCGACGGCGAGCGATGTTCATCAAGATCTGCGGCATCACGACCGAGGAGGACGCGCTCCTCTCGGTGGCGCTCGGAGCCGACGCGCTCGGCTTCGTGTTCGCATCGGGTAGCCCGCGCATGGTGACGGTCGACGAGGCGTCCGATATCGTCAAGCACCTTCCGTACGACGAGGTCCTCACGGTCGGCGTGTTCCGCGACGAGCGGCCCGAGCGGGTGGCCGAGGTCGTGAACCGCGTGGGGCTCAAGGCCGCGCAGCTGCACGGCCGCGAGCCGCCCGGTGAGGTCGCCTGGGTGCGGCAGCGGGTGCGTCGGGTCATCCAGGGGTTCGTCGCCGGCGACCCCGCGCTGATGATGGCGTCGGACGGGCCCGCCGACGTGGTGTTGGTCGAGGCGCCGAAGCCCGAGTCGGGTCGCGTGTTCGACTGGGTGCAGATCAACGGCGCGCTCGACGACGTCCGGCTCATGCTTGCGGGCGGGCTCACGCCCGACAACGTCGCCGAGGCGATCTGGCGCGTCCGTCCCTGGGGAGTCGACGTCTCGACCGGCGTCGAGACCGCGCCCGGCAGCGGCCGCAAGGACGCGCGCAAGCTGCGGCGGTTCATCGAGGCGGCCCGCGCCGCCAGCGCCGCCCTCGAGCACGAGCAGGCGGCGGCTGCCGCTCGGCGTCAGCCCTACGACTGGCAAGCCGAAGGCGCCTGACGCCTCACCCGTCCGGGAGCCGCGCGCGGCGGCCGTAGTGTGGGCGCATGGCCCCTTCGGACATGCCCACTGCAGCCGCCGCCGGCACGATCACGATCGGCGGCGACCTCACCGTCAACCGGCTCGGCTTCGGCGCCATGCGCATCACCGGGCGCGGCGTGTGGGGCGCACCGCCCGACCTCGACGAGGCCAGGGCGGTGCTGCGCCGCGCCGTCGAGCGCGGCACCGACTTCATCGACACCGCCGACTCGTACGGCCCCGAGGTGAGCGAGAACCTCATCGCCGAGGCGCTGCACCCGTACCCGGAGGGCCTCGTCATCGCGACCAAGGGCGGCCTCGAGCGTCCGGGCCCGGGCCGGTGGCCGGCCAACGGCCGCCCCGACCATCTCAAGGAGGCGTGCGAGGGCAGCCTCCGCCGGCTCCGGCTCGAGCAGATCCCGCTGTACCAGTTCCACCGGCCCGATCCGAGGGTGCCGTTCGGTGAGTCGATCGGCGCGCTGATCGAGCTGCAGCGGGAGGGCAAGGTCCGCCACATCGGGCTGAGCAACGTGACCGTGCAGCAACTGCGAGAGGCGCAGCGCATCACTCCGATCGCGTCGGTCCAGAACCGCTACAACCACGCCGACCGCGGATCGGATCCGGTGCTCGAGGCGTGCGAGCAGGACCAGCTCGCCTTCCTGCCGTGGGCGCCCATCCAGGACCACGAGTCGAACCGGGCGGTGCAGGGCGTCGCCCGCCGTCACGGCGCCACCGTGCACCAGGCCGTGCTCGCGTGGCTGCTTGCGCGGTCGCCCGTCATGCTGCCGATCCCGGGCACGGGTTCGGTCGACCACCTCGAGGAGAACATCGCGGCGGCCGGGCTCCAGCTGAGCGACGACGAGGTTCGGCTCCTCACGAGCGCCGGCTGACCGACCCCGTGAAAATCGACGGCGCGGCCCGACCGCATCTGGTGCAATGCGCTCGCACCTCAGGAGGGGTTCTCATGGGCGTGGTCTTCCGTGCCCGGGCACGCAGCCCGCGGTCGGCGCGGTCGCAGGCACCTCGGTCAGCATTTCCTCGGTAGCGCCCGGCTGGCGGCGCAGCTCGTCGCGGACGCCGGCGTCGGCGACGACGAGCGGGTGGTCGAGCTCGGCGCCGGTCGCGGCATCCTCACCGAACCGCTCGCGGCTCGTGCCGCCCACGTCCTCGCCGTGGAGCTCGATCCACAGCTCGTGGGCGGTCTGGCTCGACGGTTCGCGGCGGTCGGCAACGTCGTCGTGCTGCGCGCCGACGCTCGCGACGTGCCCCTTCCGGCCAATCCGTACCGCGTCGTGGCCAACCTTCCTTTCGGCGTGACCAGCATCGTCCTGCACCGGCTGCTCGACGTCCCCGCGTGCGGACTCCAACGCGCCGACCTCGTGGTGCAGTGGCAGGTCGCGCGTGAGCGCGTGCGCGTCGGTGATCGTCCCCCCACCGACCTGGTCGGCGCCCGATGGGGCCCATGGTGGGAGTTCCGCCGGGGACGGCGGCTGCCCGCCCGTAGCTTCCGACCGAGGCCCGCGGTCGATGCCGCGGTCCTGATCGTGGTGCGGAGGGACCCGCCGTTGCTCCCGCACGCATCGAGCCGTCTCTATGCGAACTTCGTCGATCGCGCCTTTCGGTCGCGACCCGACGCACGCCGGGTGAGCGTCGACGATTGGGTGGCGCGGTTCCGCGACGGCCGCGAGGACGCGGCTATGCCGCCGCGAGGACGCGCGCCCGGTGGAGGATCTCCGCCGAGTCGTCCTGGTGCTCGCGGCGGGCCATGAGCTCGGCTGCCGCGATCATCTCGACGTCGTCCTCGGCCCACTCCCGTACCGCCGACGCCGCCTCGTCGACACCGCCGTGGCGATGCATCTCCGGGGCGAGGAAGTGACCGATGCTGACCAGATCCCGCAGGTCCTGGGTTTGGTCGGGATGCGCTTGCACCACCCTCGGCTCAATGCTCTCGGCTCGCGCGAAGCCGGAAGGTTCTGGGATTTGCGAACGCCGCTTCATGACGCCCCTCCTCCATTGCCCGCTTCAGCTGAGGATCCCCGGCGTCGGGGGAGCGCGAAACCCCTGGTCAGGCGGCGGTGTCAGCCCCGGCGCCGCAGCAGCTCCTCGGCGCCGGTCGTGATCTCGGCCACGACGTCGCGGGCCGGAACGACGCCGGCGACGTCGTTCACCGACTCACCCGCGTAGAGCGCCATGGCGTCGACGGAGCCAGAGGTCGCCCGCGTGGGGACGAGCACCGAGCGTCGGGGAACCGGCATGGACGTCCCGGCGAGCTCGATCTCGCCGACCGTCTCGTCGTCGACCGCGTTCACCCTGTCGACACACGAGCGCAGGACCCGATGCGGCGCGTCGGGCCACATCACCGAGAACGTGTCGGTCAGGATCGTGTCCTCGGCCCGCGCGTCGACGAGCGCGGCGGCGTAGTCGGGATGGGCGTCGGCCTCCTGTGTGGCGACGAACCGAGTGCCGACGCGGACCGCGTCCGCACCGGCGGCGAACGCTGCGGCCGCCGTCCGTGAGCTCCCGATGCCACCGGCCGCGATCACCGGGACGTCGACGGTGTCGAGCACAGCCGAGAGGAGCCCGAGCAGCCCGACGCGCCCCCGCACGTGTCCTCCAGCTTCGACTCCCTGCGCGATCACCAGGTCGCACCCGGCGTCGCGCGCGGCTTCCGCCTCAGCGACGGAGCCGATCTGCCAGCCGGCGAGCGCCCCGCCCTCGTGCACGACCCCGACGAGGTCGGCGTCGGGGTCGCCGTAGAAGAACTCGACGAGTCGACATCGGGACGACGCCGCCTCGACCGCGTCGCGGTCCAAGAACGGCATCAGGACATTGAACGCCAGCGGCGCGCTCGTTCGCTGGGCCATCGCGTCGAGCGTCGCGGCGACCATGGCTGCAGGCACGGTGTGCAATGCGATCGTCCCGAGCCCACCGGCGGCGGATACTGCGACCGCGAGGTCGGGGCCCGCGACGCCTCCCATCCCGGCCTGCTGAATCGGGAGCTCGCAGCCGATCAGCTCGGTGAACCGGGTCGGGAGCATTGTCAATGCGTGCTCCGCCGGTGCAGACCGGGGACGAGCTGCGGCACCTCGCGGCGGTAGCGCTCGTACGCACCACCGAACTCCTCGGCGAGGAGACGTTCCTCGGTGTGGAGCTTGACTTCGACCCACACAACGCCGAGCGCCAGAACCACCGCCCAAGGCCCCAGCCCGACGAGGAGGGCGCTGCCAAGGAGCATGCCGACCATTCCGGTGTAGATCGGGTGCCGGGTGACGGCATAGGGGCCGTCGGTACGGAGCTGATGACCTTCCTTGGCCACCGCCGACGACGACCACATCGTGCCCAGGACGACTCGCGCCCAGAGCGTGAACGCGGTGGACGCGAACAGGACGATCAACCCGGGAGCGCGGACCCACGTCGCGCCGAGCGTCAGCGAGCCCCAGTCGCCCTCGGGAACGGCGCGGACGACGAGCCACGCGGCGAAGGCGACGACGATCCAGCCGTACGACGGCCCGGATCGTCTTCGGGTCGCCGGGGCGTGCCGGGCGTTGTAGAGCGCTCCGGCCACCCACACGAGGCCGAACGAGCCCCAGCAGACTCCGAGGGCCACCGCCGACACCACGTGCCACTCCGAAGCGGACATCGCACCTCCACTCGCCGGCAGGCTCGTCTCCGATGAAAGCAGACTGGAGCTGATGGCCGGGCATCGCCCGATACGGCGACGGGGCGCATCGGGGCCGCCCGTACAATCCGCCCATGACAGCGCCCGTGCGGGGGGAGCCCGTCCGCCTCGACCCCCCCGGCCCCGAGCCGGCGGGCCTGGGGCGGTACGGCGAGTTCGGCGGCCGGTTCGTGCCGGAGACGCTCGTGCCCGCGCTCGAGGAGCTGGAGCGTCACTTCCGTGCCGCGTGGGGGGACGACGGGTTCCGCGCGGAGTACGCCGCGCTCCTCACGTCGTACGCCGGGCGCCCGACGCCCGTCACCGAATGCCGGCGGTTGTCCGAGCGCCTGGGTGTGCGCGTCCTGCTGAAGCGCGAGGACCTGACCCACACGGGCTCGCACAAGATCAACAACGTGTTGGGCCAGGCGCTCCTCACCCGGCGCATGGGCAAGCAGCGCGTCATCGCCGAGACGGGCGCCGGCCAGCACGGCGTGGCGACCGCGACGGCGGCTGCGCTCTTCGGCCTGGACTGCAGGGTGTTCATGGGAGCCGTCGACATCGAGCGGCAGGCGCTCAACGTCTTCCGCATGAAGTTGCTCGGCGCGCAGGTGGTGCCCGTCGAGTCCGGGAGCGCGACGCTGAAGGACGCAATCAACGAAACGCTGCGCGACTGGGTCGCGAGCGTCGAGACGACGCACTACTGCATCGGCTCCGTCGTCGGCCCGCATCCGTTCCCGTGGATGGTGCGCGAGTTCCAGCGCATCGTCGGCGACGAGGCGCGCGAGCAGGCCCGCCAGATCCTCGACGGGGCCGACCCGGACTTCGTCGTGGCGTGCGTCGGCGGGGGCTCGAACGCCATCGGCACGTTCGCCGGGTTCATCGATCTGCCACACGTGCGTCTCGTCGGCGTCGAGGCGGGCGGGCTCGGCCCCGAGACGGGCCGGCACGGCGCCTCCGTCAACCGAGGTGTTCCGGGTGTCCTCCACGGCGCCCGGTCGTTGTTCCTCCAGGACGAAGAGGGACAGATCCGCGAGGCGCACTCGATCAGCGCCGGGCTCGACTACCCCGGCGTCGGCCCCGAGCACGCGCAGCTGGCGGCGACCGGTCGCGCCGAGTACCCGTACGCGACGGACGACGAGGCGGTCGCCGGCTTCGAGCTGCTCTCGCTCACGGAAGGGATCGTGCCCGCGCTCGAGCCCGCCCACGCCATCGCCTGGCTGTCACGCGAAGCGGGCCGGTCGGTCCCGCCGGGCGCGACGGTGCTCGTGACGCTGTCGGGCCGCGGTGACAAGGACGCGCCCCAGGTGGCCGAGCGCCTCACGGGCGAGCAGCTGGCGTGAAGCTCGAGACGTACCTCCGCCGGCAACGCGACACCGGCCGTTCGTTGCTCGCTCCGTACATCACCGGCGGCTTGGGCGCGGGATGGCTGGACGTGGTGCGCGCCGTGGTCGACGCGGGCGCCGACGCCGTCGAGATCGGCATCCCGTTCTCGGACCCGGTGATGGACGGGCGCACGGTCCAGGAGGCGTCACAGCGGGCCCTGCAGCTCGGCGCCACGCCGGCGAAGATCGTCGCCGAGGCCGCGCAGCTCGACGTGAACGTCCCGCTCGTGATCATGACCTACTACAACGTCGTCGCCCACGCCGGTCCCGAGCGCTTCGCCGCCCAGCTCGCCGACGCCGGCGTCGACGGCGCGATCGTCCCCGACCTCCCGCTGGACGAGCTCGACGGATGGGGCGACGCCGCCGACGCGGCCGGGGTCGAGACCGTTCTGCTGGCCGCGCCCACGACGCCCGACGATCGCCTGCGCGCGATCTGCGAGCGGTCGCGCGGCTTCGTGTACGCCGTCTCCCTGCTCGGGGTGACGGGCGAGCGCTCGAGGCTCGCCGACGCGGCGGCCGAGATGGGCCGGCGGTGCAAGACGACGACCGACATGCCGGTCCTGCTCGGGGTGGGGATCTCGACCGCCGAGCAGGCCGTCACCGCCGCCCGAGCGGCCGACGGCGTGATCGTGGGCAGCGCGGTCGTTCGGCGGGTGCTGACCGGCGACGGCCCGGACGACGCGGGGAACTACGTTGCCGAGCTGCGCACCGCGCTCGACGACGACGCCCGGGACCGAAGGAGCTGAAGTGAACGCCCGCACCCTCGAGCTCGACACCGCCCACGGACCGATGCCGCTGTACGAGGCCCGCCCGGACGCCGAGGCGCGCGGCGCCGTCATCGTCATCCAAGAGGCGTTCGGCGTGAATGCACACATCGAAGACGTCACGCGCCGGTTCGCCGACGCCGGGTACCACGCCGTGGCGCCGCACGTGTTCCACCGCGCCGGCGGGGGCACTGCGCCGTACGGCGACTTCTCGAAGGTGCTTCCGCTCTACGAGCACCTCGACGACGCCGGCATCCTCGTCGACGTCGACGCAACTCGTGCGCATCTGAACGCCGCCGGCTGGGACGACACCCAGCTCGGCATCGTCGGATTCTGCTTCGGCGGGCGGGTGACGTTCCTCGTAGCGCTGCGGCAACGGCTCGGAGCGGCGGTCGGCTTCTACGGCGGCGGGATCGTGACGGCGCGCTTCCCGCAGTTCCCGCCGTTGGTCGACGAAGCCGCTGAGCTCCGGACCCCGTGGCTCGGGCTCTTCGGCGACCGCGACCAGTCGATCCCCGTCGAGGACGTCGAGCGGCTTCGTGACGCGTTGAGGGCAGCACCGGTCCCGACCGAGGTCGTGCGGTACCCGGATGCGGAGCACGGCTTCCACTGCGATCAACGCGACGCGTACGACGAGACCACCGCCAAGGACGCGTGGAACCGGACACTGGCGTGGTTCGACGCTCACCTTGCGAGCGCCCGATGAAGGACATCGAGGACGCTCCGACGACGGACTGCGATCTCTGTGAGGCGGCCCGGATCACCCCCTGGTACCACGAGGACGAGGTCTGCTGGATCGCCGAGTGCGAGATCTGCGCGGTCCCGATGGTCGTGTGGCGGAAGCACGGCAGCGAGCCGACCGCCGCCGACCTCGAGCACATGCTCGACCGCCTGGGCGAGGTCGCGGCCGAGCAACTGACCGTCGAGCACTACGTCGACGACAACATGCGGAACATCCCCGATCACTTCCACGCCCACGCCCGGCCCCGTGGCGGCTTCTTCGGCCACGGCTTCCGCAGGACGTAGGTCGGGCGACGGACCGGGCAGGGCTACGGTGAACGGCGGCGGCTCCCAATCCCACCCGGGCGCCGGAGCGTAATCACCATGTGGGCTGTCTCCGACGATGCACTGCTCGCAGGACTGGCGACCGGAGACTCCGACGCGGCCACGGCGTTCGTCCAGCGGTTCCAGCGCCGGGTGTTCGGGTTGGCGGTGACGATCCTCGGCGATCCCCGCGCGGCGGAGGACGTCGCCCAGGAGGCGTTCGTGCGGGCCTGGCGGCACGCCGGCGCCTACGACTCGCGGCGGGGCACGGTGGCGACGTGGTTGCTCACGATCACCCGGAACCTGGCCATCGACTCGGTGCGGGTGCGACGCCCGGTCGTCGTCGACCCCGACTCGATCCTCGCCCTCAACCTGAGCGCCGGTGGGCCGCTGCCCGACGAGCTCGCGGCGCTCCGGGACGACGCCGACCGGCTGTGCGCGGCGTTGACCCAGCTTCCCGCCGAGCAGCGGCGCGCGCTCGTGATGGCGGGTCTGCTGGGCCACACGGCGCGGGAGGTCAGCGAGGCGGAGGACATTCCGCTCGGCACGGCGAAGACGCGCATCCGAACCGCGCTGTTGCGGTTGCGCTCTGCCCTCACCGAGGAGCGAGCCGAGTGAGGGCGCGGCGATGAGCGGATCCTCGTGCGCCGAGGTTCGCGAGCTCGCGCCGGAGCTGGCCCTGGGCATCGTCGGCGGTCCCGAGCGCGCCGAAGCGCTCGAGCACACGAGCGAGTGTGGGCCGTGCCGCGCCCTCGTCGGCGAGCTCGCAGAGGCGGCCGACGCGCTTCCACTCCTTGCCAACGAGGCCGAGCCGCCGCCCGGGTTCGAGGAGCGGGTGCTCGCGGCGGTGAAGGCGCCGAGGCGCCGGAACCGCCGTCTCGTGACGGCGGCGGTGGCGATCGCCGCCGCGGCGGCGGCGATCGTGAGCATCGTCGGCGTGCGCGTGGTCGAGAGCATCCAGGGCTCCGACCGCGTGGTGAGCGCGGCGAGCCACGTGCGCTCCGCTCAGATGGTGGGCGCCAACGGCCTCGACGTCGGGAACGCGTTCGTCTCCAACGGCAAGCCGTCGGCCGTCACGGTGAACGTCAACTACTGGGTGCCGTCGGGCGGCTATCGAATCGAGTTCCGCACCGGTTCGACGAGCAAGTACCTCGGCGATATCACCGTCCGCGACGGCCGCGGCTGGTGGGGTGGTGTCGCGAACCTGCCCAACGCGGGGACCGGATCGATCGTGCTCGTCGACGGCGGCGGCGCCGTGACGTGCGAGGCGCGGCTCGCTCCCGTCAGCTGAGCCATCAGCCCACGGGCTGGCCGATGCCGAGCAGGTTCCCCTCGCTGTCGCGGAACCAGCCTCCGCGTTCACCGGTGCCCTTGGAGGGGTAGTTGCCCCGGATGTCGGCGAGGCCGTGGGCCGTGCGCAGCCCGGGCACGTCGACCTCCTCGAACACCACACCCCGCCGGCGCAGCTCGGCGGCGACCGCCTCGATGTCGTCGACCTCGAGCCCCATCTGCGTGTGGTCGCCCGACGGGCGACCGGTCGACTGGAACAGCACGAAGTAGCTGTTGCCGCATCGATAGCGCAGCCCGCCCTCCCGTTCTTCGACCGGCTCGAGGCCGAGCTTCTCGGCGTAGAAGGCCCGCGCCCGGTCGAGATCCTCTGCCGGCAGCCGGGTGGCAACGTCGGTGAAATGCAGTGTCATGCGGATAGGACCTCCGAGGTCAGCCGACCTGATCGGTGACGAGAAGCCGCTCCCGCAGGAAGGCGAGGACCTGCTCGAGCGCAGCACGCGTGGGATGGCCGGGCTCGTCGACGAGATCGAGCGTGAGCACCGAGTGGGCGCGCTTCCCGATGCCGTGCGGGTTGCCCCGAGACGAGTCAATCTCCACCGCGATGAACCCGTCGCCGAGCTCGCGGCGCAAAGTGTCAAAGCGCTCGGGCGGCACCGCGGGGTCCTCGGTGAACCGCAGGCCGAGCACGCACGCACCGTGGGCGGAGCGTTCCTTCACATCGGCAAGATCGGCGTCACTGATTCCCACGGAGGCCTTGCGGCGTTTGCCGACGGGAAACGGCAGCGACGGCTGACTGAGCACGGGCGCGAGCATCCTGTCGTCGACCATCATTCCGAGCGCGAAGCCACCGGTGAAGCACATGCCGACGGCGCCGACACCCGGCCCGCCGCACTCGGCGTGGGCGTCGGCCGCGAGCGCTCGCAGCCACGTCGTGATCGGGCTCGTGCGGTCCGTGGCCATCGAGACGAACTCGCGTGCGACGCACACCTGAGGAAAGATCCGCATCGTGTAGCCCCAACCGAAGGGCTTGCCGGGCGTTCCGAACAACGACGGCATGAAGACGGTGAACCCGGCGTCGACGACGCGACGACCGAACGCGATCACCTCTTGATGCAGCCCGGGAACCTCGTGGATCACGATCACGGCAGGGCCGGTGCCGCTCCGGAACACCTGCCGCGTGACGCCGTCGTGCGTGTGCTCGAACGCATCGAAGCCGGCCAGCGGGTCCTCGGGCATCGGGCTTCATACCTCCGACGGGCTCACCTCGTCGAGCTTCCGCGCCGCGGGCTCCGGCAGCCATGGCAACACCAGGGCCGCCGCGAGCAACGGCGCGAAGCCGCAAATGGCGATGGCCGGTCCCAGCCCACCGAGGACGTCGTCGAGGTTGGTCGCCACGAGGAGCCCGGCCGCCGAGCCAGTGACTCCGCACACGAGCAGGAGCGCGTTGGACGTGCCACGCACTTCGGTCGGGAACAACTCGGTGTCGAAGGCGACCAGGACGATCGCGGCGCAGCTGGCGGCGATGATCGCGAACGTCGCCGTGACCCAGAGGACGGCGCCGCCGCCGAGGAAGAACGCCATCTGCAGCAGGCTCGCGGCCGCCAGCGCCACGACGGCGACGGGGCGGCGGCCCCGCGACTCGGCGAGCCGGGCGGCGACGATGACGCCGATCAGGCCGGGCAACCCGCCCGTGACCCCCCGGAACACTGCAATGAGCGTGTTCGAGAACCCCTGCTCGTCGGTGAGAAATCTGTTCATCAGCTGCGAAGAGGGCGCGCTGAAGAAGTTCGTGAGAAACGCGGCGAGGGCGAGGAGCACGAATCGGAAGCCGTATGCCTTCGCGAAGACCTCGCGGAGCTGACCTCGTTGTCGTGTGCGTCTCGCGAGATCGGCGTAGCGGTTGGTCTCCTGCAGGTTGCGTGCCAGGCGCGGGAGCAGGAGAACGGACAGCGCGCTGATCGCGAAGACGATGCGCCAGGACTGCGGGGCAATGTCCGAGATCGGGAGCAGGACCACCGCGATCGCGAAGCCCGCCCCGTACGCGAGGGCCAGCATCGACAGCGCGTAGGCGCGAGCTCCTTCCGGCGCCTCTTCGACCGCGGCGATGCCGGCGACCACGAGGGTGGAGTTCACGAAAGACCGTGTGAGCACCTGCGCGCCGGTAAAGACGAGGAAGCTCGGGGCGACCGCCGAGATCGCATTGGTGACGCCCACGCCCGCGAAGCAGACGAGGAGCAGTCGCCGGCGCCCCTGCCGGTCGGCCAGAGCCGTCGCGACGAGTGAGACGAGCACGCCGCCTCGCGACACCGCCAATGCGAGTCCGAGGCCACGGTTCGACTGGCCGAACGTCTTGGTCACCGAGTCGGCGGTCTGGCCGAACAAGGCGCCGCCGAAGTTGGCGAGCGCCGCGAGCGCCGCCACGGTCGCCAACAGCGCCGTCGCGCGGGTGGAGAACGGCACCGGTGGGAGCAGGGGCGACCGCTTCGGCGGCGGAGGCGGCGGTCGTCCCTCGACCTCGGCCGCCAGCAGCTCTGCCCGGTGCTGCAGTGTCCGTAGCTCGCCCCGGCGGAGGATCGGACCGAAGAACCACTGGAAGTACGGGACGTGCGGCTCGCCCTCGAGGCCGAGGCAGATCTGTGCGCGATCGCGCGCTTTCGGCTCGATCTCGACGCGCACGCGGGCGTCCGGATCGGTCCAGTCGGGCAGCGGTCCCGTCAGCACGCCGGCTGACTCGCGCCGGAGCCCGAACCTTCGCTGCACGACCTCCTCGACCGCCGTCGGGGACGCCTCGACGGTGAGGCGCACGGGTCGACGCACGTGCGGCATGCTACGGCGTTCGCCTTCGATCACCGTTGCAAGGAGCACCCATGCCGAAGCTGAAGCCGGGAGACCCGGCCCCTGACTTCACGCTCGTCGATCAGCGCGGGAAGAAGGTCAAGCTCAAGGACTTCCGGGGCAAGAAGCTCGTCGTCTACTTCTACCCGAAGGCCGACACGCCCGGTTGCACCACGCAGTCGTGCGCGATCCGCGACGCCGAACCGGACCTGAAGAAGCTGAAGGCCAAGGTGGTCGGCATCAGCCCCGACGCTCCCGAGAAGCAGAAGAAGTTCGACGACAAGTACGGGCTCGGCTTCCCGCTCCTCGCCGACGAGGGCCACAAGGTCGCCCAAGCGTGGGGGACGTGGGGCAAGAAGACGCTGTACGGCCGGAGCTTCATGGGCATCATCCGCTCCGCGTTCGTGGTCGACGAAAAGGGCAAGATCGCCGACGTCTTCTACAAGGTCAGCCCGAAGGCGACCGTGCCGAAGGTGACTGACGCGCTCGAGGCGTAAGCGCCGCTAGGGATTCCGGGCCGACCAGCTGGACCAGGTCTCGCCCTCGCCGCGCGGGTGCTCTTTGGCGTACTCGTAGAAGCGACGAACGAGCCGCCCTCGGGACACCTCCGCGTCGTGGCGCCACGCCGGGGTGGACTTGGTCGACAAGACGTTGATCCCGCCGGCGTCCTTCTGGCGATCGACGATGTCGTGGAGGCTGGTCGTGGTCGCGTTCTCCAGCGCGTCGAACATCACGAGCGCCTGCGTCGTGCGGCCCTGGCCGGCGGCGCAGTGCACGTGGACCCAGGCGTGCGCGGGGCGCGTCTGCCAGAAGCCGACGAGTTGGTCGACTTGCTCGTCCGTGAACGGTTGGTAGTCGGCGGCGTACACGCGCACGTACCCGCCGCCCGCGGCGCGGACGAAGTCCTCCTCGCTCTGAACGGTCTGCACCGGGAGCTCGACGGGTTTCGTTTCCCCGATCGTGCGATCAGCCGTCTTGCCCGTCACCTTCTGCACGGTGACCGTCTGCTCGCCCGCCACGCCGGCCAGCAGCGCCGATTCGTCCCGGCTGACCTGCTCGGCGGACTTGCCGCTGTTCGCGGCGTCGCGCGGCCCGAACCAGCTGACGGCCGTCCCGTCGACGAAGCCGTGCGACTCCTGCCGCAGGTCGAGCACGACGAGCGGCCGGCCACCCGTCCGCTCGCGAACGGCGTCGAGCTCCTTCGCCGAGAACTGGGCGCTTCCCGAAGCCGCGAGCTTCTTGATGGAGCGGTAGTTCCGTGGCGTCCCGGCCTTGTCGGGCGCGTTGAGGATCAGCGTGACCTGATCGCTTCCGGCGAACGCCGGGGACGCGACGGCGATCGCGAGCCCGATCACGAGGAGCGATCGGGCGACGAGTCGGTGCCTGCCCTTCATGTCTGCCTTGCCTTCGTGCCTCTACGCGCCGACGGCGTGAAACCCTCCGTCGACGTGCACCATCTCGCCGGTCGTTGCCGGGAACAGATCCGACAGTAGCGCCACGCACGCCTTGGCGACCGGCTCCGTGTCCTTGATGTTCCAGCCGAGCGGCGCGCGCTCGTCCCATACCGACTCGAACTGCTCGAAGCCGGGAATGCTCCGCGCCGCGATCGTGCGGATCGGACCGGCGCACACGAGGTTGACCCGGATGCCCTTCGGGCCCAGGTCGCGTGCGAGATAGCGGGCGGTCGACTCGAACGCGCTCTTGGCGACGCCCATCCAGTCGTACACGGGCCAGGCCTGGGTGTTGTCGAAGTCGAGGCCCACGATGGACCCGCCGTCGTCCATGAGGGGGAGCGCGGCGACGGCGAGCGCCTTGAGCGAGTACGCCGACACTTGGAGGGCGACGGCGACGTCCTCCCACGGCGCGGTGAGGAACCCGCCGCCCAGGCACGACTCGGGCGCGAAGCCGATCGCGTGGACCACACCGTCCAGCCGGCCGCCGACGCGTCCGGCGAGCGCGTCGAGGTCGTCGGCGTTCGTGACGTCGAGGTCCACCACGTCGGGTGGCGACGCGAGGCGCTTGGCGGCCCTTCGGGTGAGGCTCATGACCCGACCGAACGACGTGAGCACGACCTCGGCGCCCTGTTCCTGGGCGAGCTTGGCGGTCCCGAACGCGATGGAGGAGTCGTTCAGGACGCCGGTGACGAGGATTCGCCGTCCCTCGAGCAGCATGCGGCGCGATTCTCCCTCAGAGCGGCGTGTTCGCGTGCCGGCGAGACGGAACGCGGTCCTGCTTCGTGGCGAGGCGCCCCAGCGCGGCGGCGAGGGCGCGGCGCGTGTCGGCCGGCGGGATCACGGTGTCCACGTACCCACGCTCGGCGGCGGGGTACGGGTTCGAGAACCGCTCGCTGTACTCCTGCTCGAGCGCGAGCTGCTCGGCGCGTCGCTCGTGCTCGTCGGCGATGGCGGCGAGGCGCCAGCGGTGCAGGATCTGCACCGCCGGCTCCGCGCCCATGACGGCGATCTCCGCCGCCGGCCAGGCGCAGTACCAGTCGCTGCCGAGAGGCTTCGAGTCCATGACGATGTACGCGCCGCCGTACGCCTTGCGGACCACGACGCACAGCCGCGGCACGGTTGCCGCCGCGTACGCGTGGACGAGCTGGGCACCGTGGCGAATGATGCCTCGCCACTCGAGGTCGGTGCCGGGCGCGAACCCGGTCGTGTCGACGAAGGTCAGCAGGGGCACGTTGAAC
>DATFXK010000032.1:0-9166 GCA_035316005.1 Acidimicrobiia bacterium
CGATGTACGGCCCGAAGCCGTCCCGGTACATGTCGGCGAGGGCGGCGCGCTTGTCGGCGTCGGTCACGACAATCCAATGCCAGCCCTGGCGGTTCGATCCGGTGGGCGCCTGGATCGCGAGGCGCAGACACTCCTCGATCACGCCGGGCGGGACGGGACGGCTCAGGTCGAGACGCTTGCGCACGGCCCGTGTCGTCGACAGCAGGTGGTCGACGGTCTGCAGATCGAGCTCGAAGGTCACGAGCCCTGCGGGCGTAGGTCCACCTGCAACGTCAGGACGCCGTCTTCGAAGGTCCACGTGGCGTCGGCGACGATGGCGAAGTCCATGTAGTCGAGCTCGGCCTGCTCGATGAAGCGCTGCCGTTCGGCTCCCGCCACCGGCGGCAGCTTGCGCTCGCGCACGGCGTCGGCTCGCTCGCGATAACGCCGGAGCATCGCGTTGACGTCGAGGTCGTCCCCTCGATCGGCCATCGGCGTCACCCTACCCAAGCATCCTCGCCACCAGAACCCGATCACGGCCCGCGAGATCGCGGCGGACGAACACCTCCTCGAAGCCGGCCGCGGTCGCGACCTTGGCGGCCGCTTCCGCGCGCTGCGGCGCGATCTCGCACACGAACGTGCCGGTGACGTCGAGCCACGCCGGTGCTTCACGCGCGAGCTCGTCGATCGCCTCCATGCCCGTCGGACCGCTGACGAGCGCCGGGCGCGGTTCGTGCTGCAACTCGACGGGCAAGTCCGCGACCTCCGACTCGGCGACGTACGGCGGGTTCGAAACCACGAGGCGCAGTCGACCCCGCAAGGCGCGCGGAAGCGCGTCGAACCACGAGCCGGCGGCGAGGCGGACGCGCGTCGACGGCAGGCCGGTGCCGGCCACATTGGCGCGCGCGACTGCCAGCGCGTCCTCGCTGACGTCGGTGCCCCACACCTCGGCGTCCGGGAGCTCGCCGGCGAGCGCCAGCGCGAGTGCGCCCGCGCCGGTCCCGAGGTCCGCGACCGCGTACGTCGTCGTCGCGCCCGCCCAGGGATCGGGGCGACCGCGCCGGGCGCCGAGCCGGACCGCTTCGTCGATCGCGACCTGGGCCGTCACCTCCGTCTCGGGCCGCGGGATCAGCACCCGTGGGTCGACGAGCAGCTCCAGGCCACGGAACAGCCAGCACCCGAGCACGTACTGGAGGGGCTCACCGCCCGTCCGCCTGTGGATCAGCTCGTCGAGCTGAGCGGCGGCGCGCATCGTGGCGGGCTCGTCCTCGGCCGTGACGAGCTCGGCGGCGTCGAACCCGGAGACGTGCTCGACCATCCAGCGCGCCTCGCTCGACGCGTTCTCGATGCCGGCGCCGGCGAGCGACCGCTCGGCGTCGACGCGCAGGTCCCGCCAGCTCGGCACGGATCAGGCGGAGGCCGAGGCGAGCTGCTCGGCGCGCTCGGCCGCGATCAGCTCGTCGACGATCGGGTCGAGCTGACCCGCCAGGACCTGGTCGAGGGCATGGAGCGTGAGACCGATGCGGTGGTCGGTCACCCGCTTCTCCTTGAAGTTGTACGTGCGGATCTTCTCGGAGCGGCCGCCGCCCTTCACCTGGTCGCGCCGGGCCGACGACAGCTCCTCGGCCTGCCGTTCCCGCTCGGCCTGGAGCAGGCGTGAGCGCAGGATCCGCAATGCCTTCTCCTTGTTCTGGAGCTGG
The DNA here is from genome assembly GCA_035316005.1 of Acidimicrobiia bacterium. Lineage (GTDB taxonomy): Bacteria > Actinomycetota > Acidimicrobiia > IMCC26256 > JACDBD01 > JALZAA01. The sequence continues at coordinate 1,680 of DATFXK010000032.1, forward strand.
CTCTTCTCGTCCTGGCAGGTGACGACGAGGCCGGTGGGCAGGTGTGTGATCCGCACCGCCGAGTCGGTGGTGTTGACGGACTGGCCGCCGGGACCGCTCGACCGGTACACATCGACCTCCAGGTCGTTGGGGTCGATGTCGATGTCGACCTCGTCCGCCTCGGGCAACACCGCGACCGTCGCCGCGCTCGTGTGCACCCGTCCCTGGCTCTCCGTAACGGGCACGCGCTGCACCCGGTGCGGTCCCGCCTCGTGCTTGAGGCGCGCCCACGCGTCGCGGCCCTTCACCACGAACGTGACGTCGCGGTAGCCGCCGATCTCGGCCGGCTGGCTCGAGAGCACCTCGAAGCCCCATGCGTGCAGCTCCGCGTACCGGCGGTACATCTCGAAGAGGTCGCCGGCCCACACGTTGGCCTCGTCGCCGCCCTCGGCGCCGCGGATCTCCACGATCACGTTCCTGCCGTCGTTGGGGTCCCGCGGGACGAGCAGCTCCTTGAGCGTCGCCTCGAGCTCGGCGAGGTGGGCCTCCCGCTCCGCCAGCTCTCCCTGGAGGTACTCGCGCATCTCGGCGTCGGGCTCGCCCGTGAGCAGCTCACGCGCGTCGGCGACGTCGGATTCGGTGCGGCGGTACTCACGGTACGCGTCGACCACCGGCTTCAGCTCTGCGTGGCGGCGCCCGGCGTCGCGCGCGGCGGCCTGGTCCCCGCTCGCGTAGAGCTCGGGCAGCTGCGACTCGAGCTTCTCGAGCTCGGTCTCCAGGTCAGCCAAGTGCTCGAACATGCGCCCAGGGTACCGAGGTGCGTCGCCTGCCTTGCTCGATGCCACTTCCTTTCCTGGCTCGTCGCGCGGCAGCGGGATGGTCCCTCCCGAGGCCGTGCGGTCGGCGGTTTAGCGAACGACGCGCGTCGCCATGAGTTACCGCATCAGCCGCGGAGCGCGTTCTCGATGACGGAGTTGTCGCCCAGCGCGGTGTCCTCGGCGACCTGGTCGAGGAACTTGTGGAAGTCGTCGGAGCCGGAACGGTCGGCGATGGCCCGTGGGATAGCGGGGTACGCGTAGTCGTCCGTCGGGAGCGGCGGGTGGTCCTCGTCCGGCTTGCGCGCCAGGACCTGGTCGACGATCGGCGCCAGCCGCTGCTCCTTGTCCTTCACCGCCTGCTCGTCGCGGTCGAGGAACTCGGGCAGCACCTCGCGTCCGAACAGCTCCAGGCTTTGCATGATGTGCTCGTGCCGGTTCTTGCCTGCCTGGCTCACGAAGATGACCTGGTCGACACCGCACTCCTCGTAGCGGAGGAGGAACTCGCGGATCTGGTCGGGCGTGCCGACCGCGCCCCGGAGGCCGCCGAGGCCACCCTGCACGACTTTGGCGCCGAGTCGGTCGGAGTTCGCCGCCGCCGCGTGCACGGCGCCGGGGTCGAAGCCCTGCTCCCCCCGCTGATGCTGGTACTCGGCCCACACGTCGGTGACGCCGGGCTGATGGCGACCGAAGACGTAGTAGTGCGCCAGGGAGTACCCGAAGAAGTTGGCACCCTCAAGGCCGCGCTGCATCGCCTCGTCCTCGTCGGGGTGGCACATGAACGTCGTGACGCACGCGAGGTTGGGGTTGACGGCGTCACCGACGGGTACGCCCTCGCGCTCGAGCGTCCCGTAGTAGTCGCCGACCCAGTGACGCGCGTCCTCCGGGTCGATGAACGCGAACGTCAGAGCGCCAATCCCCTTCTGCGCCGCGAGGTGGATCGTGTCGCGCCGGCTGCAAGCGACCCACACCGGCGGGTGCGGCTTCTGGCGCGGCTTGGGCACGACGTTGCGGGGCGGCATGGTGACGTACTTGCCGTGGTGGCCGGTGAACGGCTCCTCGGTCATGCACCGCACCGCGACCCGCACGCCCTCCTCCCACATCTCGCGCTTCTCGATCGGGTCGATGAGGAAGCCGCCGAGCTCGGCTTCGGACGACGACTCGCCGGTACCGAAGTCGACGCGCCCGTTGGAGAGCAGATCGAGGGTGGAGATGCGCTCCGCGACGCGAGCGGGGTGGTTGAAGGGCGGCGGCGTCTGCACGATGCCATGGCCGAGCCGCATCTGGTTCGTGCGCTGTGACACCGCGGCGAGAAAGACCTCGGGGGCGCTCGAGTGGCTGTACTCCTCGAGGAAGTGGTGCTCGACCTCCCAGCAGGTGTGGATGCCGAGCTTGTCGGCGAGCTCGCACTGCTCCAACGCGTTCTGAAGCAGCGTGTACTCGGAGTCCTCCTCCCAGGGGCGTGGGAGTTGGTGCTCGTAGAACAGCCCGAACTTCATGGCGATCCCTCAGTAGGTGCCGGCGGCGACGAACGCGCCGTCGTCGGTCGGACGGATGGTGCCGTGGGCGTGGAACTCCTCGAGGAGGTCATCGGCTCGTGGATTTCCGTCGAGGGCGTGCTCGACCTCCCGCAGGGTCAGGGTCAGGTTCTGCTCGCGGCGGGGACCGAGGGAGTCCGCCAGGCCGCGCTCCCAGAGTCCGCCGACGACCTCCGTGCCGGGGTACCTGCGCCCGGACTCCCCGACGAACGTCCGGTCGCGCATCTCGGTGAGCGCGGTCTTGAGGTATTCGACGTGCGGCGTCTCGTCCTGGCGGATGTACGACACCAGCAGGGCGGCGGCACCGTCGCCGGCGACGAGGTCGGCGTCGGACAGCACGGCTTCGGCCCACGCGAAGGTGTGGAACGCCGAGATCTCGATCAGCAGGATGTTGATCATCCGCTGGATCAGCATCTCGAAGTCGAGATCCAGGTCGGCAAAGACGCGCGCCTCTTCCATCTGCCGGCGGATGCGCTGCGGGTCGGGGGCTGTGCTGCCTCCACCACCGATGCCCATGCGTTCGAGCATGCGCGCCGTCTCGTCCTCGGTGACGGGGTTCTCGAAGGCGACGTCGCGCGCCGCGAACCACATCTGCTTGTGGCCGGCCTCGGCATCGAACCCGGCTTCGTCGCGCGCGTGCGCCTCGAACAGCCCCCGGTGCAGGTGCGCGGTCGCCGTCCCGGCGACGCTCTCGTCGAAGTGACGCTGCGGATCGCCGACGTTGGCGTAGCGGATCATCGCCCCGAAGCCCTCGACCGTGCCGATGCGCGTCAGCGTCGTGATGATCGGTCCGGGCACGCCGGCGCGGATCAGGAACTTGGCCTGCTCGACGTTCGGGTACGTCTCGGGCCACGTCGAGAGCGGCACGTCGATGAGATCGGAATCGAACGTCGCCGCGCGGTGCTGCTGCCAGGCGTCGATGGCGGGGACGCGATAGCGCGTGCGGGGCGAGTGGTACACGCCGGCGTCGTCGAACCCGCCGTGACAGCGGACGCCGCCGACGACCAGCGGCTCGGCGACGTCGTCCGTGGTGAGGAGCTCGTCCTCGGTCCAATCCAGCTGGAGGTTCATGCAGCGCCCCCCGTTGACCGGTACACGGCCAAGGGTATACTCACGAGTATACCTATGGCAAGCGCCGATCCCGCCGTCGTCGACCCCGCTCACAGCGGTCCCCTGCCCCGCGCCGCCCGCCAGGAGGCGATCCTCCGCGGCGCCGCTCGGGCCTTCGCCCGGGCCGGGTACGCGGCGACGTCGATGGAGGACATCGCGGCCGCCTCCGGCATCACGAAGCTCATCGTGTACCGGCACTTCGAGGGGAAGGAGGAGCTGTACCGGGCCGTGCTCCAGCAGGTGTTCGACCGCCTCGCCGAGGAGTTCGTCGTCGGGTACTCCCGGGGCGAAGGCGGCGTCGGCGCCCGTTCGCTGCTCACGGTGGCCCGGGAGGACCCGGACGGGTTCCAGCTCCTCTGGCGCCATGCCGCCCGCGAGCCGCAGTTCGCCGACTACGCCCGCGAGCTTCGAGAACGTTCCGTCGACGCGTCGCGCGCTCTCCTGGGCGGGACGGTGCCACCCGACCTGCACGAGTGGGCTGCCCACACCATCGTCGACGAGCTGGTGGTCGCGGTCCTGAACTGGCTCGAGTTCGGCGACGCCGCCCGCGACGAGGAGTTCGTCGGGCTGGCGACGGCGGCAGTCCGGGCCGGGATCCGGACCTGGGTCAAGGGCTGACGCCCGGCATCCCGAGCAAGAGTCGGCCCCGGACCGAAGCCCGGGGCCTGCCCCGATGGGGCCCAGCCCGCCCCACCCCCTGCCACATTGCGTGGCGATTGGTGCCGGCGACCGTACGGAGATTCGCGCGCACCGTCAACAGCAGGGCGCCAAGACGGCGGAACCTCACCGTTCCGAGCTCGCGCGCTCCGTGACTGCTCGCGCGCGACGTGGTCAGGTGGTGCCGAGTGCGGGGCGCGGTACGGCGGCCGGGGCGGGCGGCCGGGCCTCGACCTCGGCGAGCTGCTCGGCGGTCATGACGGCCCGGAGCGACGCGATCGCGACCGCGAGCTGGTCGAGCGAGGGCTCCCGCGTCGTGAGCTGCTGGAGCGCGAGGCCGGGACGCATCAGGAGCCGCACCAGGCGCGAGTCCATATGCCGGGCGGCGAAGCGGATCACCTCGTACGCGATGCCGGCGATCACCGGGATCAACAGGACACGCGAGGTGATGAGCAACGGCCAGTCGGGACGGCCCACGAACGCGTAGACGACGATCGTGAGCACCATGACGGTCAGCAGGAAGTTGGTGCCGCAGCGGACGTGCTCGGTCGTGAAGCGCTGCGCCGACTCCGGCGTGACCTCGACACCGTTCTCGTACGCGGCGATCGCCTTGTGCTCGGCGCCGTGGTACTGGAAGACGCGCTTCACGTCGCGCAGCCGCCCGATGAGCAGGAGGTAGCCGATGAACAGCGCGAGGCGGAGCGCGCCTTCGGCCGCGTGCAGCCAGAAACCTTCGAGTGGTACCCACCGGTCGAGGCCGCGGGCGCCGAACGCCGGGAGGAGGATGAACAACCCAGTGAAGATCGCCAGCGCCACCGCGATCGTGCCGCCGATCGCGCCCTTCGACAGGCGCTCCTCCTCGGGGACCTGCCTGTTCGCCGACCAGGCCAGAGCCTTGAACCCGAGCGTAAGCGACTCGGCGAGCATCATCACGCCCCGTACCAGCGGGACGCGCGCGTACCGCTCGGCCCAGCGCGGCGCGTCGTGCGTCTCGAGCTCGATGTCACCCTCGGGCGTGCGGACGGCGACGGCCCAGCTGTTGGCGCCGCGCATCATCACGCCTTCCATGACGGCCTGGCCGCCCATGTAGCGGGGCTCCGGCCGTTCGGGCATCAGCCCTTGGCCTTGCCGCCCTGCTTGGCGTACCGGCGCTGGAACCGCTCGACCCGGCCGCCGGTGTCCACGAGCTTCTGCTTGCCCGTGTAGAAGGGGTGACACTCCGAGCACAGCTCGACCCGCAGGTCCGGCACGGTCGAGCGCGTCGTGAACGTGTTGCCGCACGAGCACCGCACGGAGCATTCGACGTAATCGGGGTGGATGTCGGTCTTCATGATCGGCTCAGTGTACGGCAACCGGCCCCGGGTCGATTCCCGGGGCCGGCTGAACACGTTGGGTCGAGGCACCGTCGACCGGTCCCCCCGGCGCACTACCCGGTGAACTTCGGGTCGGCTGTCACCGCCACCGCCGCGACCGACGTCGGGGACGCGTCCCGCTCCGCCGTGGCGCCGCCGACCTCGTCGACCTGCGGCTCGCTCGTCGTGGTCGGCCTTCCCACACCGCGGCCGACTTGGGTGTAAAGCCGGGAACTGGGAGAGATTTCCGCTTCGCGCAGTCTGTGGGGAGCCCGCTGCGCGCAGTGGAGGACGTTACGAGCCGGGCGTCGGTGCCTTGGCGATCTCGGCGAGGAACTCGTCGTTGCTCTTCGTCGTCCGGATCTTGTCGATCAGCAGCTCCAGGCCCTTGCCCTCCTCGAGGGCGTTGAGGACCCGGCGCAGCTTCCAGACCTGCTGGAGCTGGTTCCGGTCGAACAGCAGCTCCTCGTGCCGGGTGCTCGACTGCTCGACGTCGATCGACGGGTAGATCCGCCGTTCGGACAGCCGGCGGTCGAGACGCAGCTCCATGTTGCCGGTGCCCTTGAACTCCTCGAAGATGACCTCGTCCATGCGGCTCCCGGTCTCGATGAGGGCCGTCGCCACGATCGTGAGCGAGCCACCCTCTTCGATGTTGCGGGCCGCCCCGAAGAACCGCTTCGGCGGGTACAGCGCGGTGGAGTCGACACCACCGGACAGGATGCGCCCCGACGCCGGCGCCGACAGGTTGTAGGCGCGGGCGAGGCGCGTGATCCCGTCGAGGATGATCACGACGTCCTTGCCCATCTCGACGAGGCGCTTCGCCCGTTCGATCGTGAGCTCGGCGACTTGAGTGTGCTCGTCGGACGGCCGGTCGAACGTGCTGGCGACGACCTCACCGTTCTTGACGTGCCGTCGCATGTCGGTCACCTCTTCGGGTCGCTCGTCGACGAGCAGGACCATGAGGTGCACCTCGGGGTTGTTGCGCTCGACCGAGTACACGATCTGCTTCAGGATCGTGGTCTTCCCCGCCTTCGGCGGCGAGACGATGAGGCCGCGCTGCCCCTTCCCGATCGGTGAGATGAGATCCACGATCCGTCCGGTGATGTTGGACGGATCGTCCCCCATCTCGAGCGCGAGCTTGGAGTCCGGGAACAGCGGGGTGAGATCCTCGAACTTCGGCCGGTCACGAGCGGCGTCGGTCGGCAAGCCGTTGACCTCGTCGACGCGCAGCAGCGCCGGGTACTTCTCGTTGCTCGCCTGCGGGCGCGCGTAGCCCTTGAGGTAGTCGCCCTTGCGGAGCGCGAAGCGCCGGACCTGCGACGCCGAGACGTACACGTCCTTGGCGCCGGGCAGGTAGCTCGTCGCCCGCAGGAAGCCGTAGCCCTCGTCCCGCAGGTCGAGCAGGCCCTGGGTCTCGACCGGCTCGCCCTGGAACTCCCGCGGCTCGCCGTCCTGTTGACGGTCGCGGCCGCGGCGCCGCCGGCGGCGCCGGTTGCCCTCGCCGTAGGACTGGCGCTCGTCCTCGGGCTCGATGCGCGGCGCGGGCGAGCCGCCGCCGTCGTCGCCGCCAACCTTCGGATCGGCGCGCGTCTCGGTGGCGGTCGTGCCGCCCGACGGCGCATCCGCACCGCCGTTGCTGGCGCCCGACCCCGCCTTGGCCTCCGCGGTCGAAGTCGTGTTGGAGCGCGGGTTCGGCCGCGGCTCGGCCGAACCGTCGGCGCCGTCGCCCGCCGCCGCGATCGCGTCCTCTTCGGCGGCGAGCTCCGCCATCGGGTCGTCGCTCTCCGACGTACGGCGGGAACGAATCCGCTTCGGACGGTCGCCTCCGTCGGAGCCGCCGGAGGCGGACGTGTCGCCGGCGGCGGCGTTGCCGTCGCCGGCGGCGCCGAGAATGGCGTCGATGAGGTCGGCCTTCTTCATCCGGGTCGGGGCCTGGACGCCCATCGCGCCGGCGATCTGGTGGAGCTCCTCACGGTCCTTTCCGTCCAGGACCGATCGGTCGAGCCCTTGGTCACTCATGGGGGGAAACTCCTCGT
>DATFXK010000033.1:0-7518 GCA_035316005.1 Acidimicrobiia bacterium
CTGCATGTCTTCGAGGAACCCGACGTCGACGCTGTTGCGGTCGGGGTGATCGGCCTGGGCCAACCGCCAGCCGATCAGCCCGGCGATGAGGCACAACGCGGCGACGAGGATGACCGCCTGCGGCAGCGACGGCGGCCACGACGGGAGCCAGCGGCGTCGCACGTCATCGCCGCCGGCCGTGGCGTCGGTGTCGGCCGCGGCCGGGGCGTTGGTACCGACGGTCACGCCCGCCATGGTGGCGCGCCCCGGAAGCTCAGAAAGCGTCGGCCTTGGACCATCAGCGGGACGAACCCCGGCCCGCCTTGCCCAGCTTGAGCGCCGGCGCCGGGTGCTCGGGCTCGGCTCCGCCCTTGACCGTAGGCTCGATCCACTGAACGACCTCACCGTCGCTGTAGGTCTGCGTCGCCTTGAACTCGAGCTGGTTGACGTTCTTGGGCAGCGGGCCGCCCCGCACGGTGAAGAGGTCGTACCCGTCGGGAGGGATCTGGCCGCCGGTCCACGTGACCTTCGAAACGGCCTCGGTCACCTCGCCGGACTCCGTCTTGACCGGCTGCGGCAGCGGGGTCTTCTCGACCGTGTACGTCCATCCCGACTTCACGAGCACGCTGACGGACGGAATGGGATGGTCGGTCGGGAACGTCACCTCCAGGCCGACGGTGGACGCCGTCTCCTTCTCGGTCGGGACCCGGAAGCTGAAACTCGTCGTCGATCCCTTCGGCACGCTCTCGGGATCGATCTCGACGTGCGCAGCCGCAGGACCCGCGACGAGGACGACGAGAGCGAGGCCGAGCATCGTGCCGACGACCACCCGGCGGATCGAACGCCTGCTGCTCATGACTGGAGAACCCCCTCGAGTGAGCTGGACGGTCATTAGTCGTCCGGCTCCCCGACAAAGTTCCGCCGTCCGGAGTCTCCTAGGACCCACCCGTCCAGCAGCCCAGGACCGCGCCGGCGAGGTCGATGGCGATGCCCGTTCGGTCAGCAGGCGTGGGCGGCAGCGCGGTGACGTCGACGGTGAGGATCATCGCGTCCTTCATGGCGACGACGGAGCCGTCGGCCTTTGTGAAGCCGCCGTCGGCCAGGCCGGTCAGCGCATCGTTCACGCCCTCGCGGCCCCGGAGGGCGCGGAAGTATTTCCGCGCTCGCGCCACCGTGTGCAGATCCCGTACCGAGAGGTCGAGCGTGCCGCCCGCGAACACGTACCGACACGAGAAGGTGTCACCGCGCACGCCGGAGACCGGATCGCCGGCGAGGGGCACGCCGACCGTCGCGGGCACGGAGTCGCGCACCATCGACTCGCACACTTCGCGCGTCGCGGGACCCGCGCCGGTGCGCGCCGAGCCGTGGGCGACGGACGCCTCGCTCCCACCCGACGACCCTCCGCAGGCGGCCAGAAGCGCCCCGCCCGCGACACATGCCGCGACGGCGGCGACGATGTACCTCCGAACCATCGCGTGCAATCCCTCCCGCGGCTCGGCGCTAGGCGACGGGTGCCGGTTCTCTGATCTTCGCGCCCGCTCGGTCGGACGGCGGTGCGGCGGGCCGCAGGCGCAGCGCCGCGGCAACGGCGATCCCCGCGCCGAGCCCGAGCGCGAGCATGACCTCGGCCCGGGCGACCGTCGCCGGCGCGTCCGTCGGGACCTGGGAACGCGTCAACGTGGTCAGGTCGGCGAGCCCGCCCGCGACCGCGACGATGAGGCCGGCGAACAAGACCGCGGGGATGGCATTGGACGGCGGCCGCACGATCAGCCACACGAGCGCCACGACCGCGAGTGCGATGCCGCCGAGCGCGTAGACGCTCGCGCCCACCTTGGTCACGAACGACGCGGTCGTCGCCGTCCACGTGCCGACGACGTGCGCCGTCTCCGACACAGCCAGCAGGCCGAGCGCGCTGACGAGCACCCATCGCCAGACGCGCGTGCGGCTCAGCCCGACGACCACGGCTGCCACGGCCAGCGCGCCGAGCACCCACCCCCACGGGCTTGGACCCGGGACCCAGAGGAGGTCGCCGGTGACGGTGATGTCTTGTGATCCTCGCTGCAGCCGGAAGCTCCAGTGGTCGATGAGGTGGCGCTGATCCGGGGCGCGGGCGACTTCGGGTGGGTCCTCGGTACCCATCCAGTGCGCGCGGTGATCGTGCCAGCGCGCCACCGAGTCCGACCCGATCTTGTTCCACTCCGGCGCGGCGGCAGGATCGGCGTCCGCGGGCACCGGTGTCTTGCCGTCGCGCGTCCGGTTCAGGTAGGTCGCCGGCGACCGGCGGTTTTCGAACACTCCGCGCGGTCCGATCCGAAGGTACGGCTCTGCCTGATAGCCCAGCACGACGACTTCGGGCCCGCGGTCGTTGCAGAGCTCGAGCTCATTGCCGAGGTCGACCGCGCGCACGGTGAGACCGCGCACGTGGGGCGTCGTGCCGTCGACGGTCGTCTCGAAGTTCGAGGGCTGGACTCCGCCGACGCCGTGCGCCGCCGCCGGCTGTGCCGACACGACGATCGCCGCGAGTGCGCCGACGACGACGCCGATGACGCGGACGAACCGCATGCGTGCATCATCGCGCCCGTCTCCGCGCGTACACGTACGGCGTGCTCAGACCGCCCTTGCCGCACGAACCCGCTCGACGAGCGCTTGGCGGGCACGCGCCACCCGGGATCGGATGGTCCCGATCTCGACGCCGCACATGTCGGCCGTCTCGGCGTAGGAGCAGCCGGAGATCTGCGTGAGGACGAACGCCTCGCGCTGCGCGGGCGCAAGACGCGTGATGAGATCCCCCAGGACATGCGGCTCGTCCACGCCGGCGGAAACCGGCCCGGTCGCCGCCGATTCGGCGTGCAGGCGCGCCGTCAGCTTGCGCCAGCGCGACTGCCGGCGGACGGCGTCGACGCACGCCCGGCGAGTGATCGACAGGAGCCAGGTCCGGCCGCTCGATTCGGCCCGGAACCCCGGCAGGGCCCGCCAGGCCCGGAGGTACACGTCCTGGGTCACGTCGTCGGCCTCGTCCCGCCCGACGAGGTGCGCCGCGACCCGCCAGACCTCGGCCTGGCTGAGGCCGATGGCGGCTCCGAGAGCGAGCCGATCCCCGTCTCGGGCCTGGACCAGGAGCCGAGTCAGGCGGTCCATCGGCAGGAACATAGTTGGGAACTGGGAGCGCCCGGCGGTCGACTACCAAGCATGCGATGCAACTCGGCACGAACCGCGGTCTCCGCCCGTCTCGACGGCGAGGAGCTCGGCGTCGACCCCGGCGACCTCGCCGACCATCTCCGACGCTGCGCGGCGTGCCGCGCATTCTCGCGTGATGCGGAGTCCATGCACCGCGACGTGAGGCTCGCGCACGCGCCGACCGTTCCCGACCTGACGGCGCCGATCCTGGCATCGATCGGGTCCGAGGACCGTCCGTATCCCGCACACGAGCGGGCGCTGCGCATCACCCTGGCGTTGGTCGCGGTGGTCATGATCGTCGCCGCGGTCCCGGCCCTCGTGCTCGGCGACAACGCCGGCCTCCCCGTCCACGCCGCCCGCCACGTCGGCTCCTTCGACCTCGCGCTGGCGGTCGGGTTCCTGTTCGCGGCGTGGCGCCCATCCCGCGTTGCCGGCCTGCTGCCGGTCGTCACCGCGCTGGTGGCCTGTCTGATCGGCACGTCTCTGCTCGACGTGGTGGACGGGCGCACGGGCGCGCTCACCGAAGCCCAGCACGTCGTCGAGGTCGTCGGTCTCGCCGCCGCGTGGCTCCTCGCCCATCCGTTGCGCCCTCGTCGCCGCGCTCGTCTCACGACGCCGTGATCCGCTGTCGCTTCCTCTGGCGCTGTGCCGCGGTGCCGCTGGCCGCCGGCCTGCTTGTCGCCGCGTCGGCTGCCCCGGCGTTCGCGCACGCGACGCTGGACCAGACGAGCCCGACCGCGGGCCAGGTCCTCGACCGGTCACCGAAGGAGGTGACCCTCGGCTTCGACGAATCGGTCGAGGTCGCGCTGGGCGCGATCCGCGTCTACAACTCGAAGGGCGATCGAATCGGGATCGGCAACCCGTCACACCCGGGCGGCCAGCAGAGTCAGGTGCAGGTCGACGTTCCGAAGTTGAACGACGACTCGTACGTCGTCACGTGGCGGGTCATCTCCGCCGACTCCCATCCGGTCAGTGGCGCGTTCACGTTCCAGGTCGGCCAGGGAGCCGCGGCCGGGAACCTCCAGAACCTCACGCAACGACTGCTCGCGAACCAGGGTGGCGACACCACCGTGGGGTTCCTCTACGCCGTCGCGCGCTTCGGGGTGTTCGCGTCACTCGCGCTCCTGATCGGCGCGGCCGCCTTCCTCGTGTTCGTCTGGCCCGACGGTCGCGAGTCCAGCGGAGCCGCCCGCCTGGCGTGGGCCGGCTGGTTCGGCGCCGTCATCACGACGGTTGTCGGCATCGGTCTGGAGGGCGCGTACGCGGCCGCGCTCCCGTTGGGCGACGCGATCAAACCGAGCGTCATCTCCGACGTCTTCGACACGCGCTTCGGACGGGTGTGGCTGTTCCGCCTCGTGCTCCTGCTCGTCGCGATCCCGCTGCTCCGCCTCCTCGTGAACCGGCGGCCCGTGGTCGAGTACCCGCTACCCCGCTGGTGGCGACCCGCCGCCGCCATCGTCGCGGTCGGGCTCCTGCTCACGCCCGGCCTCAGCGGGCACGCGGGCACGGGCGACTACGTGCCGTTGGCAATCATCGCCGATGTCGCCCACGTCGGCGGCGTGTCGCTGTGGCTCGGCGGGTTGGTGGTCCTGCTCGCGATCGTGCTCCGGCGGAAGCATCTCGACGAGCTGCGCGAGATCGTGCCCCGGTACTCGCGGCTCGCGCTCGGCGCGATCTGCGTGATCATCGTCAGCGGCGCGTTCCAGGCGTGGCGGCAGCTCGGCTCGCTCAGCAACCTGCGCGACACCGACTACGGCAAGCTCCTGACGGCCAAGCTCATCGCGTTCGGCGCACTCATCATCACGGCGGCATTCAGTCGCGAGATCGTGAACCGTCGCTTCCGTTCTCCGCGCCCCTCCCCTGCGCCGGCCCCGGAGCCCCGTGTCCCGGTCAGCGCCGGCGGCCCGCCGCTGCCGCCCGACGAGGGCGCGCACGGACCGGGGGCTGATGGTGGGGGCGGGCATGACGGGAACGGTGGGCGTGACCGCACCGACGACGACGATGCGGCCGAGGACGCATGGGAGATGCGCAACCTTCGCCGTCATGTCGGCCTCGAGGCCGTGATCGCCGTGATCATCCTGTCGATCGCGGCGCTGCTCGTGAACGCGGCGCCGGCGGTGTCGGTCAACAATTCCGGGGCGTCGGGCGTCACGTTGACCTCCTCGCAGGCCCGGGTGGACGTGACGGCCATCCCGGGGAGTCCAGGCCGGAACGAGCTGCACTTCACGGCCTTCTCGCCCGAGGGAGCTCCGCTCTCGATTCCTCCGTCGGGGGGATTGAGCGAGGTCAACGAGTTCCAGGTGTCGGCCGCACTGCCCAGCCGTGACATCGCACCGATCCCGATCCCCGTCCGGCGCATCGGGCCCGGGCACTACATCTCTTCGGCGGTGGACCTGCCGATACGGGGCGACTGGACCCTGACCGTCAGGATCCTGCTGAGCGAGTCCGATCAGGCGGCGTTGGCAGGGAAGCTCCCGATCGGTTGACCGCGACGCGACTCCTCCAACCGTCGCAGCCGGTGGCGGAATCGCGCCATGAGGAGGTCGACCGCCTCTCGCACGGTCACGGCCATCACGCCGGCGCTGAGGATCAGGCCGCCCTCCAACATCAGCGTGCCGTCGGCCGCCGCCGGGCAGTCGCCGGTCGGATCGGGCAGTGCCGTCAGCCGGGTGCGCGCCCGGCGGATCACCCTCGGCGCCGTCCGGCAGAGGTCGCGCACGCGATCGAACGCGTAGACGCGATCCGCCGGCGCGACCGGTCCTTCGGTCATCTGCGTCAAGGTCGACAGCGAGTCGTCGTTCATGGCTGGGCCTCCTGATCGTTACGGCAGCTGACGCGACCGGCGACGGGGCCGGGATTCCGGGGGTTCGGGGTTCGGTGTACGGGCACGAGGTTCTCCATCGCCGATGCGCTGGCGCGGAGTCTGAACACCGTTCCTGGGAGCGGTCTGAGACATGCCTGGGCCGCCTCGTAGACGTCGGCGCGCCCGGTTCGATCCGCCCGGCGGGCCCCGACACCACGACGGCTCCGGCGTTCCCCCCAACCGAGAGAGGCACCCGTGCTCCGACGCCTGGCCTCGTGGTGCCACCGGCACCGCCGTCGCGTCGTGCTGCTGTGGCTCGCGGCGCTTCTCGGCGTGGCCGTGGTCGCGGGCGCCGCCGGCGACTCACCTCGACGAGGAGTTGGCCGCCCTCACCGACGAGCCGGAGCGAGTCGGTTCGCGTTCACCCGTGCGAGGCCTCGATCGGCATCGAGGGCAGGCGGCGGGTCAGCTCCCGCCACCCTCGGCCATCGCCGCCGCCCGCTTCGCCATCTCCTCGGGGGGCACGTCCTCGACGTGGGTCATGATGCTCCACCGGTGTCCCCACGGATCCTCGATCTGACCGGAGCGGTCACCGTAGAACTGGTTCTCGACCGGACGGAGCTCCTTCGCGCCGGCCTTGATCGCGTCGCCGAAGGTCGCGTCGACGTCCTCGACGTACACCCCGAGGGTCACCGGCGTGCCGCCGACTTTCTTGGGGCCCACGTACCCCATGTCGGGGGACTCGTCGGCGAGCATGACGACCGAGTCGCCGAGCTGGAGCTCGGCGTGCCCGATGGTGCCGCCGGGACCGCCCATCCGCATGCGCTCGGTGGCTCCGAGCACCCGCGTGTAGAAGTCGATGGCCTGGGCGGCGCCGTCGACGACGAGATATGGGCTCACCTGGGGGTAGCCGTCGGGGATCGGCTTGACGGAAGGGCTCATGGGGCGCTCCTCTCCTTCGAGCGAACGTGTGTTCGGAGACTACCGGCGTTCGGGCGGCGATCGCAAGGGCCGGTTGGGTGGGGTGTCATGACGTGGGTGCCGAGTCGGCGTCGGCGAGGTCGTCATGTGCATCGCCACGTCGGAACGTAGCCCGGTCGACGCGATGTCGCATGGCGCGGTGCCACGCTCTATCGGTCGCGTCCGGGTGGCTCGTAGCGGACACGGCGGTCCACGTCGTCGGCGAGGTACCGCCCGATGGGGTGTTCGGCCTCCTCGGCCAGCTGGGCCACCAGCCCGGCCGTGCGGGCGATGAGCGCGAAGCCTCGCACGCTGCCGGGAGGGATGCCGGCGTCGACGAGGGCGGCCCCGCCGGCGCCCGCGCCGTTGATCGGGAGGTGGCGTCCGGTCGTCGCCTCGTGCACGGCGGCGACGTGCTCCAGGAGACGGAGGTGCGGTCCGAGGAGATGCTCCTCGGCGGCGAGCTGGTACAGGCGCGGCACGCGGGGATCTTGGACGCGATGGACGGGATGTCCGAGACCGGGCACGCGCCGGCCGGCACGACTGCATTCGTCGACGGCCGCTTCCGCGATCCGCCGTAGCGACGCATCGTCGTCGCC
>DATFXK010000034.1:0-9731 GCA_035316005.1 Acidimicrobiia bacterium
ACACCGAGCGGCGTGACGTGGGCGAGCTCAGCGTCGACCGCTTCGGGGAGCTGTGGCACGAGACCCAGGCCGAGATGCTCGGCGACACCGTCGAGATCACCGACGGGTACCGGACCTGGTGGTCGTACATCCCGCATTTCATCGGCACGCCCGGTTATGTGTACGCCTACGCCTACGGCCAGCTGCTCGCGTTGTCGGTGTACCGGGCGTACGAGGAGCGCGGCGCCGACTTCGTGCCGCAGTACCTCGAGCTCCTGCGCAGCGGCGGCTCACGCACCCCCGACGAGCTCGGCCGCATCGTTGGCGTCGACCTCGCCGACCCGCGGTTCTGGGACGGCGGCCTTGCCATCGTCGAGCAGCAGCTCGAGGCAGCCGAGCGGGCGGCCGTCGAAGCCGGCCGCGTGCCGGCGTAAGCGCCGGCACTCGCTGCTTCCGTGCCCGTTCCCGACGCCGCCCTGCTCGCCGGCAAGGTCGCCGTCGTGACCGGCGGCGGGGGAGGCATCGGACGGGCCGTCTCCGAGACCTTCGCTGCCCACGGCGCCAAGGTCGTCGTCGCCGAGATCGACGCCGACCGCGCCGCCGAGACCGTCGGCGCGATCCGTGCCGCCGGTGGGAGCGCGCTCGCGCAACCCGTCGACGTGCGTCA
Source organism: Acidimicrobiia bacterium (assembly GCA_035316005.1). Lineage (GTDB taxonomy): Bacteria > Actinomycetota > Acidimicrobiia > IMCC26256 > JACDBD01 > JALZAA01. Next base: position 647 of record DATFXK010000034.1, read on the forward strand.
GCGGGACGAGGTGACGTCGCTCGCCGACGCGACCCTCGGCGAGTACGGCCGCGTCGACGTGCTCGTCAACAACGTCGGTCACTACCTCTTTCCGGCCTCGCCGTTCCTCGACACCGTCGAGGAGCAGTGGGACTCGCTGTACGACGTCAACCTCCGCCACATGTTCCTGTGCACGAAGGCGTTTGCCCCCCGCATGGTCGAGCAGGGCGAGGGCGGCAGCATCGTCAACGTCTCGACGGTCGAGGCGTTCCGGGGCATCCCGATGATGGCCGTGTACTCGGCGTTCAAGGCCGGCGTCACGCAGTTCACGAAGAGCCTGGCGCTCGAGCTCGGCAACGACGGCATCCGGGTGAACTCGATCGCCCCCGACCTGACCGAGACCATCCAGGTCCCCTACGAGCGTTGGGTCCCCGAGGAGCAACGGCACCTCATCCCGCGCTGGGTGCCCGTGGGCCGGTTCGGGACCCCCGACGACATCGCCGGCGTCGCACTGTTCCTCGCCTCGGACCTGTCGGCGTTCGTGACCGGCACCACCGTGCACGCCGACGGCGGCAGCCTCGCCGCCGGCGGGTGGTTCCGCACCGAGCGCGGCCGCTGGACGAACCGCCCTCTGAACCCGTAGCGCTAGGTGAGCCCGGCCATCGCGGCGAAGGTGCGGAGCTCGCGGGGGATGTCGGGGCCCATCGGCCCGTAGAGGATCTCGGTCGCGCCGGCCGCCTCGAGCTGGTCGAGGCGTTCACGGAGCGCCGCCGCCGGCGCGGTCCACGTGAACGCGGTCAGCAGATCTCCGTCGAGGAGCGGCGCGTCGCGCTCGGTGACTCGCACGAGGTGGTCCTCGTGCACGGTGAGATGACGGACGGGCGCCGGCAGCTCGTCGACCTCGACCCGCCACTCCGGGCCGCCCGGCAACGAGTCCACGGCGTCCGGGTTGGCCTCGTACATCCCGTGGTACACGACGGTGAGCGCGGGCCCGGCCGCCGCGAACGTGCGCGCCGACGCCGGTGGCTCACCGTCGTCCAGCACCGTCCCGAACGCGAGCACGGCGCACCAGTCGAAGTCCGGCTGACCGGAGCCGATCGTCATCACGCCGTCGCCGAGCTCCGTCGCCACCCGAAGCCCCTTCGGCCCGTTCGCCGCCACGAGGATCGGCACACCGATCGGCCGGTCGGGCAGGAAGCCCGCGGGCGGGATCATCTGCACGACGGACCCGTCCACCTCGACCTGCTCCCCGCGCAGCAGGCCGCGCAGTTGCCGCACGTACTCCTCGACCTCCGACCACGGCAGCGGGTTCTGCCCGAGGGTCATGCGCCCGGTGAAGCCGGTTCCGATCGCAGCCACCGTCCGTCCCGGCGCCAGGCTCTCGAGCGTGGCGATGGCCGTCGCCTGCGTGAGCACGTGCCGCAGGCTCGGGATGAGGACGGCGGGTCCGAGGCCGATGCGGTCGGTGCGCTCGGCGACCTGCGCCAGCGCGACCCACACGTCCGGGTACAGCGCGGGGGAGTCGTACAGCCAGGCCCGCTCGTAGCCGAGCGACTCCGCCAGGACCACGTGGTCGACCACGTCGGGGCCGGGCGGGAACGCGCAGGAGACGTCCATGCCGCTACGCCCGTGCCAGCTCTCGACGGAGCTGGTCGAGCCCCATCGGCCCGAGGTTCAGCGCCCGGGCGTGGAAGTCCTTGAGGTCGAACGCGTCGCCGGCGCGACGCCTCGCCTCGTCGCGCGCACCCAGCCATACGCGTTCGCCGATCTTGTAGCTGATCGCCTGGCCCGGCCACCCGAGGTAGCGGTCGACCTCGCTGCGCATAAAGTCCGCCGGCATGCGCCCGCTCCGCTCCATCGCGAACGGCAACGCGAGCTCGGGCGTCCACGTTTCGCCCGGGTGGTACCGCTCGTCCTTGGGGATCGCGAGCTCGAGGTGCAGGCCGATGTCGACGACGACGCGCATCGCGCGCAGCGCTTGCGCTCGCAGCATCCCGAGCTCGTAGGTGGGGTCGTCGAGGTAGCCAAGCTCGCCCATCAGGCGCTCGGCGTACAGCGCCCACCCCTCGGCGTGCCCCGACCACCCGGCCAGCGTGCGCTGGAACCGGCTCAGCTCGCCGGCGAGGTAGCGAACCTGCGCGATCTGGAGGTGATGGCCGGGGACGCCCTCGTGGTAGCAGATCGACACCTCGCCCCACAGCGGGAAGCGCGTCTTGCCGAGCGTGGGGTACCAGGTGCGGCCGGGCCGGCTGAAGTCCTCCGACGGCCCCGAGTAATACATCGCCGCCGCGCCGCCGGGCGGGGCGATCATCGCCTCGACCCGCTTCACCGGGTCCGGGATGTCGAAATGCACGCCGTCGAGCTCGGCGATCGTCGTGTCGAGCAGGTTCTGCAGCCACTGCCGGAAGTCGTCCACGCCCTCGATCGCGCCGCCGGGATCGGTCTCGAGGTGGTCGATGACCGCATCGAGCGACGCGTCGGGCACGATGCGCTCGGCCACCTGACCCATCGCCCGTTCGATGCGGTGCAGCTCGTCCCATCCCCACTCGTACGCCTCGGCCAGGTCGAGCTCCATCCCGTTGAAGACGCGAGCGAGACGTCCGTAGCGCTCGGCGCCGACGGCGTCGCGCTCGCCCGCGTGCGGGGCGTACTCGTCGGCGAAGAAGCGGGCGAGCGACGCGTACGCCTCGTTCGCCCGGCCGGAGCGCTCGACGAGCCTGTCGCGCAGCGCCGGGTTGTCGATGCCGCTCTCGTCGAACCGGTCCACGAAGGTGGCGAAGAACGGACGCGTGTCACCGTCGAGCCCGCTCCACGTCTCGGCCTGGCGCATGCACTCGACGGCCTGACGGCGGGCGGCGACGAGCCCCTGGCGAACGCCCTCGGCGAGGCTCTCCTCGTAGGAGCTCAGGCCCTCGGGCACGAGCCCCATGCGACCGGCGATCACCTCCCAGTCCGCCTCGGTCCCGGTCGGCATCATGTCGAAGACCATGCGCACCGCCTGGACGGGGCTGGCGATCACGTTCAGGTCGCGCAGGTGTTCGCCGGCGTCGTACAGCTCGACGCTCGTCTCGAGCGCCTCGCGCAGCACGTCGGCCGCGACCCGGTCGCGCTCACCGTCCCGCGGTGCCGCCTCGAGAGCGCGCAGGGTCGCGCGGTCGTGCTGGTTGCGTTCCTCGTGGCCGTCGGGGGAGAAGTCCGTCATCTCGTCGTCGTGGCCCGCGAGCCCCTCGAGGGTCGCCGCCACGGGGTCGAGTGCCGCGAACCGGTCGACGTACCGGTCGGACAGGTCGTAGATCTCCGACATGCGCCGCACTGTCTACCCCATGCGGGCACGGCCGGCGCGCGGCGGTACCTTCACTCCATGAGTGATGAGCCGACACGACGGGAGACCGACAGCCTCGGTGAGGTCGAGGTGCCGGCCGACCGGTACTGGGGGGCGCAGACGCAGCGGTCGCTGCACCACTTCTCCATCGGCGACGACCGCATGCCCAAGGCCGTGATCCGCGGGATGGCGATCCTCAAGAAGGCGGCGGCGCTGGTCAACCAGGAGCTCGGCAAGCTCGCGGCCGACGACGCCAAGCTGATCGTGCAAGCCGCCGACGAGATCATCGACGGGCTCCACGACGACGAGTTCCCCCTCTACGTCTGGCAGACCGGCAGCGGCACCCAGACGAACATGAACGCCAACGAGGTGATCTCGAACCGGGCGATCGAGCTCGCCGGCAGGGAGCGGGGCAGCAAGGACCCCATCCATCCGAACGACCACGTCAACATGTCGCAGTCGTCGAACGACACGTTCCCGACCGCGATGCACATCGCCGCCGCCGAAGAGGTCGTGCACCGGCTGATCCCGTCCGTCACCGCCTTGCGCGACGCCTTGGCCGTGAAGGCCGAGGAGTTCCGCGACATCGTGAAGACGGGGCGCACGCACCTCCAGGACGCGGTGCCACTGACGCTGGGCCAGGAGTTCGGCGGGTACGTCGCCCAGCTCGACGCCGATCTCGAGCGCGTCCGCCTGGCCCTTCCCGGCCTGTACCAGCTCGCCATCGGCGGGACGGCGGTGGGGACGGGCCTCAACGCGCCGCCCGGGTTCGACGAGCGGTGCACGACCAAGATCGCCGAGCTCACGGGGCTGCCGTTCGTGCCGGCGCCCAACAAGTTCGCCGCCCTCGCGGCCCACGACGAGCTCGTGTTCGCCAGCGGCGCGCTCAAGACGCTCGCCGCTTCGCTGATCAAGATCGCCAACGACATCCGCTGGCTGGCCTCCGGTCCGCGCTCGGGGCTGGGCGAGCTGATCCTCCCCGAGAACGAGCCGGGCTCGTCGATCATGCCGGGCAAGGTCAACCCGACGCAGAGCGAAGCGATGACGATGGTCGGCGCCCAGGTGATCGGCAACGACGCCGCCATCGCGTTCGCGGGCTCGCAGGGCAACCTCGAGCTCAACGTGTTCAAGCCCGTGATTATCTTCAACTTCCTGCACTCGGTGACGCTCCTCACCGACGCGTGCCGGACGTTCCGCGAGTTCGCCGTCGAGGGGGTCGAAGCGAATCTCGAACGCATTCAACAGAACCTCGACAACTCGCTGATGCTCGTCACCGCGCTGACGCCGCACATCGGGTACGACAACGCGGCCGAGATCGCCAAGCACGCGCACAAGCACCGCAAGACGCTCCGCGAGGCCGCCGTCGAGCTCGGCCACCTGACCCACGACGAGTTCGAGCGACTGGTCCGGCCGGAGAAGATGGCCAAACCGGACGAGGCGTGACGGCCGACCCCGCTCGTCGGCAATACTGATCGCCCACCCCGACGAGGAGGACGCATGGCGATCTACGACGCAGACGTCGAGGCGCTCGACGGCAGCCCGGCCGAGCTCGGCGACTACCAGGGCAAGGCGCTGCTGATCGTGAACGTGGCGTCGCAGTGCGGGCTCACCCCGCAGTACGCGGGCCTTCAGGCGCTGCACGAGGAGTACACCGACCGCGGCTTCGCCGTCCTCGGGTTCCCCTGCAACCAGTTCGGTGCCCAGGAGCCCGGTTCCGCGGACGAGATCGCGGCGTTCTGCGAGACGAGCTACGGCGTCACGTTCCCGATGTTCTCGAAGATCGAGGTGAACGGCGACGGCCGCCACGCGCTCTACGAGCAGCTCACCGTGTTCGCCGACGACGAGGGCGAGGCGGGCGACATCCAGTGGAACTTCGAGAAGTTCCTCGTGTCCGCCGACGGCGAGGTGGTGCGCCGCTTCCGCCCGCTCACGACTCCCGACGACCCGGCTCTCGTGAGCGCGATCGAGGACGAGCTCGAGGGGGTTTGACGTCGCCGGAGCCGGCGTACGACTCCGCCGGGCGGGCGATCAGCGTCGCAGCCAGAGACCGAGGACGGGCTGGACGCTCGTGATGGGCAGGCCTCGCCGCTCGCCGGTGGGCAGCTCCGGGCCCTGCAACCCTTGCAGTCGCGGTCGCGCCGCGAACGCCCAGTCGACGTACCACGCCCAGATGTTGTACGCCTCCTCCCCGAATCGGCGGCCGATCGCTTCGTAGAGCCTCCGGCGCTTCGCGGGATCCGCTTCCGAGCGTCCGTGCTCGAGGCTCTGGTCGATCACCGGATCCTGGATGGAGCTCAAGTTCGCCAGATTGCGGACCGTCGCGCCGGTGCCGGGATCGATGGCCGTGCTGTGCCACCACGGATACAACGTGTCCGGGTCGACGCTCGGGAAGTTCCGCCACAGCATGGCTTGGAACTCGCCTCTGATCGCGAGGTCGATGTACGCGCTCTGGTTCGTGGGCGCTGCGAGCTCGACCCGGATGCCGACCTTCGCCAGCTGGTCCTTGACGGCGTTCCCGAGAGCCTGCACCGGGGGATCAGGCGTCGAATCCAGCGTGAACCGAAGCTCGCCGGCACCGAGCTCTCCGGTGCAATCGTTCAGAAAGCGCTCGGCGTCCTCCGAGTTGAACCCGGGATACCCGGGATTCCTCTGGTAGCCCGACGTTCTCGGCGCGAAGGGCTGCGTGGCGACGCGTGTCCCCGCGCCGGTGCTCTCCCTGAGGGACTCCGTGTCGATCGCGTACGCCACCGCCAGCCGGCACGACTTCCGATCGAACGGAGGTCGCGCGGTGTTGAGCATCGTGTGATCGACCTCCGCGTCGCGGCCGCTAACGAGAAGGTTGACGAGTCCCGAGCGGGCGTCGTCGCGCAATCCCGCGATCTGCTGCCCGTCGGCGACCTGCACGAGGTCGAGATCACCGCCCTTGAGGCCGTTGACGCGCTGCGACGAGTCCTCTTGGGGTCTGAACGTGATCTGGTCGAGATAGGGCAGCGCCTTCCCCGACTTGTCCTTCTGCCAGTAGTGGACGTTCTTGGTGACGACGAGGCTGTCGTCGGGGACCCAGCTCTTCAGCGAGAACGGGCCGGTGCCGATGAGGTTCGTCGCGCAGTTGAGGTCGTCCAACTGTGCCGGGGCGGCAATGCCGAGACGGCCCGTGCCCCACAAGGCGGCGGGAAACTCGACCCACGGAACCCTCGTCGTCACGAGCACCGTGAGGTTGTCCACCGCCCGCACGTCGGCGATGTCGCCGAAGGCCGCCCTCCAAAGGGGGCCCTGACGGTATGCCTCGAGATTCCGGACGACCGCCGCCGCGTCGAGCGGTTCGCCGTCGTGAAACGAGATCCCGCCCCGCAGCGTGATCGTCCATTGGGTGTAGTCCCGGTTGTGGTCGACCGACTTGGCGAGATACGGAACGAACTGCCCACGGGCGTTCGGAACGGTCAGGGTCTCGTAGATCGCTTGTGCGACCTCCGTGCCGGCTGCGGCGAGCTGCGCGTCGGGAAGGCACCAGCCACCCGTAGTTTCCGACTCGATGCCGTAGGTGATCGAACCACCCTCGACCGGTGAGCCGTCCGCGTCTGCATGGCCGCGCTCGTTGGTCTCGCTGTTCTGGACGCCGCAGGCTCCGAGAACCGTTGCCAGCATGATCCCGACTGCGCCGATGCGACGCGAGCCACGGCGGCGCCGAAGGGGGTCGATCGACTCTCGCAATGTGAGCGAGCGTCGTGTCAGGGGCCTGCGCCGTCTGACGACGGCGCCGGCTCTGGCGTCTCGTCGATCTCGAGCGGGAAATGGCAGGCGACGAATTGGCCGGGCCGAAGTTCGCGGATCTGCGGCTCCTCCTCCGCGCAGCGCTCGGCCGCACGCGGGCAGCGGGTGCGGAACCGGCATCCAGACGGAGGGTTGAGCGGGGAGGGAACCTCACCGCCGACGCCGGGAAGCTCCTCGGGCTTGGTCTCGGGATCGGGCACGGGGATCGCGGAGAGCAAGGCCGCCGTGTACGGGTGCCTCGGCGACCGGAACAGGTCGTCCGGCGAACCGATCTCGCACAGCTTGCCGAGATACATCACCGCGACGAGGTCGCTCACGTTCTTCACGACGGCAAGATCATGCGCGATGAAGACCATCGTGAGGCCGTAGCGCGCCTTCAGCTGGTCGAGGAGGTTGATGATCTGCGCCTGCACCGAGACATCGAGAGCGGAGACGGGCTCGTCGCAGATGATGAGCTTCGGTTCCATCGCGATCGCCCGAGCGATCGAGATGCGCTGGCACTGGCCACCGGAGAACTCGTGCGGATGGCGATCCCATGCGGCGTCGGCGTCGATTCCGACCTCGTCGAGAAGGGAGCGGACCTTCCCGGCGCGGCTCGTCTTGTCGGCGACCTTCCAGATGTCGAGCCCCTCGGAGACGATGTCCTTGACCTTCCGCCGGGGATTCAGTGACGAGATCGGATCTTGGAAGATCATCTGCAGCCGGGGACGCGCCCGGCGCAACGACGAGCCCCGGAGCGTCGTCAGGTCGGTTCCGTCGAACCACACATGGCCCGACGTCGGCCGGGGGAGCTGCATCACCGCGCGGCCCGTCGTGGACTTTCCGCACCCCGACTCGCCGACGAGCCCGAGCGTCTCGCCTCGCTTGATGTCGAGACTGACGTCGGTGACCGCGTGAACCTTTCCGCCGCGTCGTGTCGGGAACTCCACGACGAGATTCTCGAGCCGGAGGAGCGCCTCGTCCCGTGGGCGCAGATGCGCGGTGCCGCTGCCGGCCATCAGCTGACGCCCTCGGCTGCCACCGTCTCCGCGCCGAGCCGGGCATGGACCGCCGTCAGCCCCGCCTTCTTGTTGCTCTCGAAGGCGGCGCGTCCTTCGGGCGTGCCGACGGGGAACCAGCACGCGAACTCGTGCTTGCCGTCGGCGTCCGGGATCAGTGGCGGCTCCTCGACGCGGCACTTGTCCTGCACGTATGCACATCGGGGGCTGAACTTGCAACCCTTCGGCGGCTTGATGAGGTTGGGCGGCCGGCCGGGGATCGTCGCGAGGCGCGTGTGCGACTGGTCACCGAGCTTGGGGATCGAGGCCATGAGCGCTTCCGTATACGGCATGCGCGGCTTCGAGAACAACACCTTCGTCGGGGCCTTCTCGACGACCTTTCCTGCGTACATGACGGCGATGTCGTCCGTGCGCCCGGCGACGACGCCGAGGTCGTGCGTGACGAGCATCATGGCCATGTACCGGTCGCGCTGCTGCGTCTCGAGCAGGTCGAGGATCTGTGCCTGCACCGTGACATCGAGCGCGGTCGTCGGCTCGTCGGCGAACAGGAGCTTCGGTCCGCAGGCGATCGCGATCGCGATCATCACTCGTTGCCGCATGCCGCCCGACAGCTCGTGCGGGTACTGCTTGAGACGCCGTTCGGGCTCGGGGATGCCGACCGACTGCAGGAGCGCGACGGCGAGCTCCCGCGCATATCCGCTCGAGATGTCGAAATGGTAGAGAAGCGGCTCCGTGATCTGGTGTCCGATGCTCATGACCGGGTTCAATGACGTCATCGGGTCTTGGAAGACCATCGCCATCTGCGTGCCCCAGAGGGGTCGCATCTGATCGGGGCCCCAATTGCCGATCTCCTGGCCCTCGAACTTCACGCTGCCCGACCGGACCACGTTGTGCTTCGGCAGCAGTCCCATGATCGAGCGGGAGAGCACCGTCTTGCCGCAGCCGGATTCACCCACGATCCCGAGCGTCCGGCCCCGGTCCAGGGCCAGCGTCACGCCGTCGACGGCCCGGACGG
>DATFXK010000035.1:0-5842 GCA_035316005.1 Acidimicrobiia bacterium
CCCACGGCAGCGGCGACAGCCAGGATCGTCAGGGGCTTGACACGGAACGGGACCTTGGCATCGGGCACGGCCGAGGACGATACACCCCGACGTGCAGGAGTTCCGGAACTGCGCGCGTGAACTTTGAGCAAACGCCTCTAGCCCTCGCTAGGTGCCGACCATAGGCCGCGGGTCCGGGGCGGAGAACCGCGAGACAGGGATCCCGCGGCGTTGGCTACCACCAGGCGGCTACCGAAACCAAGGCCGTGGGAGCCTCCGATCTGAGCACGCCGGCAACGAAGCGCGAGGAATCCTGGCAAGCGCGTGGGAGCGTGCGCCTGCAGACGATGAAGCGACGTAACCCCTGACAATCCGCGCTGTCCCGAAACCTTGCGATCAGCCCGCTCACGCACTCCCTTTTGCAGATGTCGGCTAGCGCATGGGATGTGTCGGACGATCCGCCTGGCTCTGCGTGGGATGGGACGCGGGAAGTTGGGATCGGTCCCGCTTTGTCGGGGATCCAGTGTGGGATACCTCCAGTCACCTGGGATCGGACGCGGGAAGTCGTCAGCGACCCGGTGCCGGAGCTGATGTCGACTCGCCATAGGACGGGGTACCGGGGGTCACGCGAAACCAGAAGCATCCATGGGCGCTCGCTCAGCGCCGGGACCCGTACGCGGCTTGGAGAGGCGGCCGTAGCGGCGGGCGCGCCCACCGCTGCGTAGCGCCCCCGGCAGGATTCGAACCTGCGACGCACGGTTTAGGAAACCGACGCTCTATCCCCTGAGCTACGGGGGCCGACCTGCGGTTGCTCTGCATGGTAGGCGGAGTGTGTGAACGAACCGCTTGCTAGCGTGCGACGGTGCCCGACCCACCTCCACCGCGGTTCCCACGCGACTTCACGTGGACGGGGAGGTACGAGGTTCCGGACCTCGGCGTGGAGGTTCCGTTCTCGTGGCACGGGAGCGCGGGCAACCTGCAGATGGTCGCAGGCGGTGAGACCTACCCGATCCACTTCACGAATCTCGTCTATGACGGCGTGCTCTACACGCTGACGTACAAGTGGCCTGACATCGAGCGCCGTCCGTGCTCACCGATCGGCCCGTTCACGGTGGACGATCTCAACACGGCTCTGGCGAGCTCGCGCTTCGTCGGTGCGGAGGCGCTCGAGCGGAACGAGCCGCTCTGCGTCAACCACTTCCGAGTCGGCGTCGTGTGGGAGCCACCGGCCCGAGGTGATCCTGCCGATTCCCGGCGTCTCGAATCTCAGGATCCCGCTCATGTCCGGCGACGTCTACGTCGATCGCGAAGACCCGACCAGGTTCTGGCAGGTACTCCAGTTCGGCATCCGAAATCTCTACGATCCCGAGCAGGACGAGTGGATCCGCATCGACAAGATCGAAACGGATGCCGGCTCCGTCGAGCTGCCCGACGAGTGTGCGGTCGCCGAGTCGCCACCTGACGCTGCCGGGTAGCAGGGCCGCGTAGCATCCGCGCCGCGCCCCCTGGCACGAGTGAGCATGAGCCATGGCCCGACGAATGCGAAGACGAGCCGCGGCCCGACGGCTGCGGTGGATCCTGAGCACGGCTGCCGTCGTCGTGTTCGTGGCCGTCGCCGGAGTGTGGGGATTCGTCGGGGTCGGCTCGTCCGGCGGGCGCGCCGTCCGCGCCAGGAAGACTCCACACGCGGTCCCGACCAACTCGACGACGACGTCGTCGTCCACGACCACGACCACGACGCCCCCGACACTTCCGCCGACGCCGGTCCCCATCCAGGGCGGTGCCGTCGCGCCCGTCATCTCCCGCGTGCCGACGCCGAACCCCGTGGTGTTCTTCACGATCGACGACGGGATGGTGCGTGATCCCGCCGTCGTCGACTTCCTGCGCGAGCAGCACATCCCGGTGACGATGTTCCTGCTCCCCAACTTTCTGCACGAGGATCCCGCGTACTTCGATTCCATCCACGCGCTCGGGGCCTCCGTGCAGGACCACACCATCTCCCACGGCGACCTCCGCCAACTGAGCGCCACTGCCCAACAGCGCGAGATCTGTGGCGTGCTGGGCGAGTACTCCTTCCGCTTCGGCGCCCAGCCCTGGCTCTTCCGCCCGCCCGACGGCTTCTACAACCAGTCGGTGCCGGTCGTCGCCCGCCGGTGCGGCATCCGGGCCGTCGTGATGTGGCGGGCCACGATGAACGACGGCCGGCTCGACGTGCAGGGCGGCGGGCCGCTCCAACCCGGCGACATCGTCCTGATGCACTTCCGGCACGACCTGCGGCAGAACCTCGAGGTCGCGCTGAACGCGGCGCGCGCCGCCGGGCTCCAGCCCGCCGCACTCGAGCAGTACCTCACACCGGCGTAGGCCGCTTCCGTAAGCGAGACTGATGGAGTGAGCGCATCCGGCGACGGCCGACCCGCGCGGCCGCAGTCCGTCGAGGAGGTCTCTGCCCGCCTCGGCGACCAGGCGTATCTCGCCGATCGCGGGCTCGGGACCGCCATCTTCCTCTCGCTCTCGCTCGGGCAGCCGCTGCTGCTCGAGGGCGAAGCCGGGGTGGGCAAGACGGAGGTCGCCAAGGCGCTGGCGCCCGCGCTCGGCGCCGAGCTCGTGCGCCTGCAGTGCTACGAGGGCATCGACGCCCATCAGGCCCTGTACGAGTGGGACTACACGCGCCAGCTCCTCTACGTGCGCCTGCTCCAAGAGGGCGGCGACCTGCGCGAGGACGCGGCCGACGAGATCTTCGGGCCGCGCTTCCTCGTCGAACGGCCGTTGCTGCAGGCGGTGCGCGCAGGTGACCGGGCCGTCCTGCTCATCGACGAGATCGACCGGGCCGACGACGAGTTCGAGGCGTTCCTCCTCGAGATGCTCTCCGACTTCCAAGTGACCGTGCCGGAGCTGGGCACGATCCGCGCCGAACGGCCGCCGGCGGTGGTGCTCACCTCGAACCGGACCCGCGAGCTGCACGACGCCCTGAAGCGCCGGTGCCTCTACCACTGGATCGACTACCCGTCGCCCGAGCGCGAGGTCGAGATCATCGCGGCGCGCGCGCCGGCGGTTCCCGCCGATCTGGCCCGCCGCGTGGCCGGCGCCGTCGAGCGCATCCGGGCGCTCGACCTCGTGAAGCGCCCCGGCGTCGCCGAGACCATCGAGTGGGCTAAGGCGCTCGCGTTCCTCGGCGCCGAACGGCTCGAGCACGACTCGGTCGAGGTGACGCTGGGGACCGTCGTGAAGGACCACGACGACCTCGTGCGCATCCGGGACGACCTCGGCCGCATCCTCGCCCATGGGTGACGGCGACGCCGGCGACGGCGAGGACGGCGGCATCGACCCGGTCGTTCCGGCGCTGGCCGGGTTCGGCCGTGAGCTGCGCGCCGCCGGGCTGCCCGTCGGGACCGGACAGGTCGTGTCCTTCTGCGAGGGGCTCGCCCGTCTCGACCCCACCGACCTGCGCGACGTGTACTGGTCGGGCCGGGCGTGTCTCGTGTCCCGGCACGCCGACCTCGCCGCCTACGACGAGGCGTTCGCGCGCTACTTCCTCGATGACGCGGCTCGGTCGGTCTCGCCGGTCGTCGAGGACCAGGTCCGCATCGTCTCGGACGACGTCGGCTTTGTCGCGTCCGACGTCGAGCTGCTCAGCGAGAAGGACTTCGCCGAGTGCGATCCTGACGAGCTCGCGGCGATCGGCCGGCTCCTCGCCGACGTCGTCGCGGTACCGATGCGCCGGTCGCGGCGCACCCGGAGATCCCGACGCGGCGTTCGCCCCGACCTACCGCGCGCCCTGCGGGCCCAGATCCGTCGTGGCACGCCGGTGCTCCCAGTCCCGCGGCGTCGTCCCCGCGTTCGACCCCGTCCCCTCGTCCTCCTACTCGACGTGTCGGGGTCGATGTCGGACTACTCGCGAGCCCTGCTGCAGTTCGCGTACGCGGTCACGCGCGGCCCGGGTCGCGTCGAGGTGTTCTGCTTCGGGACGCGACTGACGCGGGTGTCGAGCGCACTCGCCCGCCGTGACCCCGACGAGGCGCTCCGGCAGGCCGCCGAGGCCGTCGTCGACTGGGAGGGTGGGACGCGCATCGGAGAGTCGTTGCGGGAGTACCTCCGCACCTGGGCGTGGCGCGGCGGCTGCCGCGGCGCGGTGGTCGTCGTCTGCTCGGACGGGCTCGAGCGCGGCGACCCGGACGTCCTCGCCGCCGCCATGGCGCGCCTCGCCCGCCTCGCCTACCGAATCGTCTGGGTCAACCCGTTGAAGGCGGGCCCGGCGTACGAGCCGGCGACCCGGGGCATGCGCGCCGCGTTGCCGCACATCGACCTGCTCGTGTCGGGTCACAACCTGGCGAGCCTCGCGGACCTCGCCGGCGTCATCGAGACGTTCGACTGAACCTCAGGCCTGCGCGGGGGTGGCCGCGACGGTCGGCGCGGGCGCGTCGCTCCGGCGGCCGAAGGCCACGAGCACGCCCGACATGAGCACGGCGAGCGCGCCGGCCCCGATGAGCACGCCCTGCAGCGCGGTCTCGAGGCCGCTCTTCCCGGCGCCCGCCGACTCGACGACCGTGGAGGCGAGCGCGATCGCGACGCCGCCCATCGTCACGACGGGCTCGATGGCAAACACGCCGAATGCGGCCGCGATGATCACCCGCCACAGACGCGGGTCGCGTGTGAGGCGCCGGTCCTCCCTGCCCGTGGCGTTCACCCGAGGAGTCTCGCGTGAGACGCGATCGTGGGGCGGACATCGTGCCCGCGAGCGTGGTATCTCTCCCGCCCCATGGACACGAACGCGGTCATCCTCGACGCCGTCGAGCGGGTCGCCCAAGGGCGGGACGAGTCGCTGGTCGTCCACTCGGCGCGGGACTCGAATCTGTGGGTGCAGGTGAGCGGGGTCGATGGAGAGACCGCGCTGCTGTGCGAGGCGGTCGGCGACGAGTACCTGGGACGCCACCGCGAGCTGGCGACCGAAGCGGTCGACAAGCTGAAGGCGCTCGGCTGGCAGGACGTACCGGCCGCCGACTTCACCATGTGGGCCGACGCCGAGACGCCCGAGCAACGGCAGCGGCTCGCGGACCTGCTCGAGCGCACCCTCGTCACCGTGCTCGGCCACGACCCGGTCGCGCCGCCCGTCGTCACACCCCCGTGACCGCGCTCACTCGCCGTCGGCGTCGGTCTCGTTATCACCGTTCTCGATCGGGAGGTACGTCACGGTCATGAACTTGATCTGACGCGCACTCACCGAGACTGCGCCGACGTCCTTCAGCTCGATCGGCTCATCCGTGTCCGAGGCCCGGAAGGTGATCGGGCCGGACAGGGTGAGGTCGCGATGCTCGGTCTCGTCCTCGTCGGAGTTGTACGTCAGCAGGTCGCCGCCGAGGTAGGACCCGTCCGCCAGCTCGCAACCCACGTACACCTTGGCGTCGCGGTACCGCTCGAACAGGTCCCACCACGCCGAGGTGAACGTGATGTCGTCGGCGAAGATCGTTGCGAACCTCGGTGGCCAGCGTCCGAGCACGAATCCGAACGCGCACGCCAGCGCGAGCAGGCCGAGGGCCCACCACGTGATGTACGAGTAGTTGGCGTCGAAGTAGTCCCGGCCCTCCCTCACCAGCCGGCCGAGGTCCGGAGTGTGGTCGGGGATCGCCGCCCGGAGCAGGGCGAAGACGAGCAACGCGGCGGCGTCACAGAGGAAGCTCGTCAGACCGAGCAGGACCGTCTCGCCGAATGCGGAGCGCTGCCGTCGCGGAGCCCGCCGCTCGCGCTGCGCGGCGAAGACGAAGCCGGGCGCGAGGAGGAGGACGAAGAGGACGAGTCCCGTGAAGGAGGAGGGCAATCCTTCGCCTTCGCGCCGTGGGCTCTAGCGCTTGTCCGAGGAGTTCGGTCG
>DATFXK010000036.1:0-6393 GCA_035316005.1 Acidimicrobiia bacterium
GGTGGGTAGATGACGTGGGCGTCGGCGTCGAAGACCTTGAACCCGTTTCGCATCGCGCCCTCCTCGGTCGCCGTTTCAGTACAGCAGACCCGACCAAGCGCGCGCTAGGTTGGCCGGGCGCACCGGCCCAGCGCAGGAGCACGCACCGCATGCCGAACGCGACGGCCGTCGACGACGCCATCACGGGCGAGATCATCCGCCGCGGCCTGCTGGTCGCAGCCGAGGAAGCAAGCGTGGTCGTGGTGCGCGCGTCGCACAGCACCTTCATCCAGGAGGGTGCCGACGCCTGCGCGGCGATCCTCGACCCCGCTGGTCAGCTCGTCGCCCAGTCAACGGCGACGAGCCTGATGCACGGGGCGAGCCTCCGCAGCTCGCTGCCGTCTCTCCTCGAACAGTGCCCGCTCGATTCGATGCAGACCGGAGACGTCTTCGCCCTCAACGATCCCTATCGCGGCGGCATCCACGCCAATGACATCCTCGTGTTCCGGCCCGTCTTCGGTGACGGCCGTGTCGCGTTCTTCGCCGGCACGCTCATTCACGTTGCCGACCTCGGTGGCAACGCGGTGGCGGGGCTGGGGTCCCTGGCCACCGACACGTTCGCCGAGGGGCTGTTGCTGCCGCCGGTCCGCCTGTACCGGAACGGTGAGCCAGCGGGCGATGTTCTCCGCATCATCGCCAGCAACAGCCGGGCGCCCGACAAGGTGATCGGCGACGTGCGCGCTCTCGTCGCAGGCGTGAACGTCATCGCGCGGCGGGTGGAGGAGCTCGTCGGGCGTTTCGGCACGACGACAATCGAGCGTTTCGTCGGGGATTCGATCGACGACGCCGAGCGGCGCATGCGCGACGATCTGCGCCGCCTGCCCGCCGGCACGTACCACGGCTCGTTCGAGATCGACGGTGACGGCGTCGACCGGGATCGCGCGTTCCAGGTCAAGGCCGCCGTGACGGCGCACGACGGCAGCATCGACGTGGACTTCGGTGGCACGTCTCCCCAGGCGCGAGGGGCCATCAACTCGTCGTTCTCGCAAACCCTCTCGGGCGTGGTGTACGCGGTGCGCTGCTTCGTCGACCCGACGATTCCGATGAACGAAGGCTGCTTTCGTCCGCTGCACACGCGCCTCCCCGACGGCACGCTCGTCAACCCTGATCCGCCGGCCGCCTGCGGGGGGCGGCTGGTGACGGTGGCGGCGGGGGTCGAGGCGATCCTGGAGGCGCTGGCGAAGGCGCAGCCCGACCACGCCGTGGGCGCGAGCGCGCTGATCCACGTGTTCTCGCTGGCCGGGGTGGACGCCGGGGGGACGTCGTGGCTGAACCTTTTCTACGAGTTCGGCGGGCTGGGTGCGCGGGCGGGGTCCGACGGCCCCGACGCCAACGGCGCGTTCTTCCTCGGCGGGCGTTCGGTGCTTCCGCAGATCGAGCCGCTGGAGGCCCAATACCCGCTGGCCGTGCGGTCGTCGCGCCTGTGGGTCGACTCCGGGGGAGCGGGGACATGGCGGGGCGGGCTCGGTGTCGAGACGGTGATCGAGCTGCTCGCTCCGGCGGTCGTGACCGTGCGGGGCTCCCGTATGGACCTTCCCCCACCAGGGGCGCGCGGCGGGCACGCGGGACACGCGGGCACTTTCGCGGTCGAACGGCGCGACGGGACGGCCGACGTGCTTCCTGCGAAGGCGGCCAACGTCGAGATCGGCGCCGGGGAGCGGTTCGTGCTGCGCACCTCGGGCGGCGGCGGCCTGGGTCCACCCGAGCGCCGCGACACGGAGCGAGTGCTCGCCGACGTGCTGACAGGCCGGGTTTCGCCAGCTGGCGCGGCGCGCGACTACGCGGTCGCACTCGACGACTCGGCAACCTCCATCGACCAGCGCGCCACCGACCGTCTGCGAAGCGAGCGGCCGTGACCGAGGACCGCGGCTACTTCGTGGGCGTCGACGTCGGCGGCACGTTCACCGACGTGGTTCTGGCCGACAGCACGGGCGACGTCACCATCGGCAAGGTCCTCACGACCCCAGACGATCCCCGCGGCGGGGTCGTGTCGGGGATCCGTGAGGTCCTCGACCGAGCCGATGTCGCGCCGGGTGCAGTCTCTCGAGTCGTGCACGGGACGACGCTCGCAACCAACGTCGTCGTGCAGCGCACTGCGGCGCCGGTCGCGCTGGTGACGACCTACGGATTCGCAGACCTGCTGCGCCTCGGGCGCGAGGCGCGCGTCGAGGATGACCGCTACGACCTGTTCTTCACGCCCGCTGCTCCGCCCGTCGATGCTCGCCTCACGTTCGAGGCTCGCGAACGAGTGACTGCTCGAGGTGAGGTGCTCGTGCCGCTCACGGACGAAGCGACCGCAGATGTTGTCGCGCGCGTCACGGCCTCCCAGCCTGCCGGCGTGGCCGTGTGCTTTCTGCACGCATATGCGTATCCGGCCCACGAGCAAGCCGTCGCCGAGGCATGTCGTGGCGCATTGCCCGCCGCCTACGTCGTCTGCTCATCGGAGGTCTGGCCCGAGATGCGGGAGTTCGAGCGGGCGATGACGACAGCCGTGTGTGCGCTCGTCGGACCGGTCATGGCCGGGTACGTCGCCGGGCTCGAGTCGCGGCTACGCGACATCGGGATCCGGTGCCCGGTCGAGATCATGGAGTCGAGCGGGGGAGTGATGTCGGCCCAGACCGCGGCTCGCCGCCCCGTCGCCACGGTCGAGTCGGGCGGCGCGGCCGGTGTCACCGCCGCCGGGATCGTCGGCCGGAGCGTGGGCGTCGCCGACGTGATCTCGTTCGACATGGGCGGCACAACGGCGAAGACCGGCATCGTCCGGGACGGTCGCCGGGCGATCACGCATGACTTCCAGATCGGCGGCAAGGGAAGCTTCGGCGGCGCCCGCGCCGGGACCGGGATCCCACTGAAGATCCCGGTGGTCGACCTCGCCGAGGTGGGCGCGGGCGGCGGAAGCGTGGCTTGGGTCGACAGCGGTGGTGCGCTCCGGTTGGGACCGCAGTCGGCCGGTGCCTTGCCTGGCCCCGCGTGCTACGGACGCGGCGGCACGGAGCCGACCGTCACCGACGCCAATCTGCTCCTCGGCTATCTCGATCCCGCCGGTCTCGCCGGCGGGATCGTGCTCGACCCGGAGCTCGCCGCCGCCGCCGTGGAACGACTCGTCGCCGCGCCGCTGGAGATCGACGTCACCGGCGCGGCGGACGCCATCCACGAGATCGTCAACGCCGCGATGGTGTCGGCGATCCGAGTCGTAACGGTCCAGCGTGGCATCGATCCCCGGGGCTTCACCCTCGTGGGATTCGGTGGTGCCGGGCCGATGCACGTCGCCCGGCTCGCGGCCGCCTTCGGGATCCGGTCGGTTGTGGTGCCGTGGGCCGCCGGCGTGGCGTCGGCGGTCGGACTGGTGAGCTCGGATCTGACCGTCGAACTCGTCCAGACCCGTGTGCTCGACCTCGACGCCACCGACGCCACCGCGCTCACGCGGCTGTTCGACGAGTTGGAGGAGCGCGGTCGCGACGAGCTCGGTGGGGCGGGTGCGACATTTGCGGTGACGCGGTCGGCCGACTTGCGCTTTCGCGGGCAGGTCCATCAGCTGACCGTGCCGGTTCCCGACGAGGAGCTGAGTGACGAGGACTTGAGCGCGTTGGCGAAACGATTCCACGAGACCTACCGGCAGATCTACGGCATCGACGCCGACGAGCCTGCGCAGCTCGTGAATGCACGGGTGCGCGTCGTGCGTGTCGTCGACAAGCTGTCGCTTCGGCCTCACCCGGTCGACGGGCGCAACGCGAACGTCGCGCTGGCGGACGAACGGCCGGCATGGTTCCCTGAGGTCGGTGGGTTCACGCCCACGCCGGTGTTCGACTGGACCCGCCTGGAGCCCGGATGCCGTCTCTCCGGACCCGCGGTGGTCGAGGGCGCAGATGCGACGATCGTGGTCCCGCCCGGCTACGCCGTAGCCGTCGACCGGTGGCGCAACGTCATCCTCGCGAGCTCGGAGGCGTCATGAGCGCCGCGCGTCAGCCGGGCACGGGTGCGGCGCCGCTGGTGTCGGAGCGGCGGGAGGAGATCCTCGCGCTCGCGGCGAAGATCTTCGCCGACAAGGGGTACGCGAGCACGACGGTCCGCGAGATCGCCGACGCGGCAGGCATTCTTTCGGGGAGCCTTTATCACCATTTCGACTCGAAAGAGTCGATGCTGGACGAGATCATGCACGGCTTTCTCGACCGCACCGTGACGCAGTACCGAGCGACCGTGGCCGAGGGCGGCGACCCGCTCGAGATGCTGCGAGCTCTGGTTCGTGAGGCGTTCGGCTCTCTTGGCGAGAACCCGGCGGCGCTTGCGGTGATGATCAACGAATTCAACTTCCTCGTGCAGTTCCCGCACTTCGCGTATCTGCGGGAAGGCGCGGAGGAGACCGAGCGGCTCTGGGTCGGTGTCATCGACGACGGCATGCGGGCCGGCATGTTCCGGTCCGACATCGATCCGCGCATGATCTATCGCTTCATGCGCGACGCGATCTGGATCAGCGTCCGCTGGTACAGGCCGGACGGCAGGTACCGTCCCGAGGAAGTTGCCGACTTCTATCTCGAGCTGCTCTTCGACGGGCTCGTCGCCGGTTCCAGCTCGTAGAGCGCCTCGGCGTTCCCGCCGACCAGCAGGGCGAGCTCGTCGTCGGGTACGCCGCCGAAGTCCCGTTCGATCACTTTACGGGAGTGCGGCCAGGTCGAGTCGGAGTGGGGATAGTCGCTTGCCCACATCAGTTGCGTTACGCCGACGCGGTCGCGCGTCTCGACGGCGACGGGGTCCTTCTGGAACGTGAAGTACGCGTTCGTAGCGACGTAGTCGCTCGGACGACGGCGAATGGCGACATCGGTGCTGAGCCAGTGCCGATGGCGCTCGAAGAGCTGATCCAAGCGGTATGCGTAGTGGGCGACCCAGCCCGCGTCGTGCTCGGCGGAGACGACGCGAAGGTCGAGGTGGCGGTCGAAGACACCGCCGAAGATGAAGAGCGAGAGCGTCTGCTGCATCACCTGCACGACGCTCATCACCGTCATCATTCTGATCCCCGAACCGAGCGTCGGATCGCCGACCGGATCACCGGTCAGAGCGATGTGGAACGAGACTGGGAGCCACCGCTCGGCGCAGGCGGCCCACAGGGGATCGAACCGGGGCTCGGCGTAATGGCCGGCACTCGGCCGGCCGGGGACGAGCACGCCGCGGAGGCCGGCGTCGTGCGTGCGGACGACCTCGCTGACAGCGGCGTCGACGTCGTGCGTAGGCACGAGCGCGATACCGGCGACGCGTTCGGGTGCGCGACTGCACAGCTCGCTGAGCCAGTCGTTGTACGCCTGCGCGCAGGCGAGCTCGTAGTCGACGTCGGTGAGCTGGGTGATGGCCATGCTGATCGACGGGTAGAGGATCTCGGCCGCGATCCCGTCGAGGTCCTGGTCGGCGAGCCGGGCGTCGAGGTCCCAGCCTCCGGCCCGGGCGTCGTCGATGGATCCGGTCTCGCGCAGCTCCTCGGAGGCTTTGCCGGCTGCTCCCGGCAGGCTGATCGGCTGCGGGGCGAGGCCGTCGATGAGGAACCGATGGGCTTCGGTCTTGGGATCGCGGTCGACGCGTGGGGCCCGGTCCGCGAAGCGGCCCGCCGCGAGGCGCCGCGTCCATAGGTCGGGCGGCTCGAGCACGTGGCTGTCGGCCGAGATCACGCGCATATGGCTCTCCGTTGGCCGCGTCCGCCGGCGGCCGGTAGCGTACCAAGCGCGCGCTTGGTCGCGTCCAGCCTGACCGATCGGGGGTCCAGCGTGAGCACGACGGAAGCCGAAAGCCCGAGCTTCTTCCTCGTCGACGAGTTGCCGTGGCCCGACGAGTCCCGAGCAGGTACCGCGCCGCGCGAGCTCGTGGAGGAGGCGAGGCGGAAGGGCGCAAGGCGCAAGTTCCTTGCACGCGGTCAGGGAGGCTTCCACTCCCAGTACTCGGACTTCCCGCCCGGCTACGCGGTGCCGCCACACAGCCACGACCATGACGAGATGATCGTCGTGCTCGAGGGGAGCTGCGCGATGCTCGGCGGCGGGCCGACGCTCAAGGCGTACGACTCGATGGTCCTTCGCGGGGGGTACGAGTACGGCTTCACGGCCGGCGAGGACGGCATGAAGTTCCTCACGATCCGGACCGGTGAGGCGACGACGCGTCTCGTGTGACACCGCGCTCGTCCTCGTGGCCGACGAGGCCGGCGCGGAGCTCGGGGTCGCGCATGAAGACCGGCAGGTTGTCGTCGTCCAGGAACGAGGGGCGCGCCGACGATCCGCCGTCGACCGCGAGCACCTGGCCCGAGAGGAACGCGGCGAGCCTCGACAGCAGGAAGAGCACTGCTCCCGCGATGTCGTCCGGGCGCCCGCGTCGTCCCAG
>DATFXK010000037.1:0-5756 GCA_035316005.1 Acidimicrobiia bacterium
GATCGCCGGGCTCGTCATCGCCGGTGTCGGCGTGTCGTGGTGCTTCCTGGCCAACGGCGCGTCGTACGGCGCGGCCGTCCTGGCGTTCATGGTGATGCGGACGGACGAGTTCTTCGCCGTGGAGCCCGTGCCGAAGCGCAAAGGCCAGCTCCGCGAGGGGCTCCGCTACGCGTGGTCGACGCCTGCGCTGCGGGTGCCGCTCCTCCTCACCGCCGTGATCGGCACGCTCGCGTTCAACTTCCAGGTGGTCCTGCCGCTGCTCGCCAAGCAGACGTTCGGCGGCTCGGCGGAGACGTTCGGCCTGCTGTACGCGTGCATGAGCGTCGGCTCGGTCGTCGGCGCGCTCGTCAGCGCGCACGAGGCGCGGGCGACGCTCCGGTTCGTCCTCGGCGCCGCCCTCGTCTTCGGCGTCGCAATGGTGACGGCGGCGTTCGCGCCGACGCTGGGCTTCGAGATGCTCGTGCTCGTTCCGGTCGGCGCGGCCGGCGTCGCGTTCACCGCGATGGCGAACGGGGTCCTGCAGACGGAGGCGGCTCCGGAGATGCGCGGACGCGTCGCCGCGCTGTTCACGGTGGCGTTCCTCGGCAGCACGCCCATCGGGGGCCCGATCATCGGCTGGGTGTCGCAGCTGCTGGGCCCGCGCGCCGGTCTGTGGGTCGGCGGAATCGC
Organism: Acidimicrobiia bacterium; assembly: GCA_035316005.1. Classification (GTDB taxonomy): domain Bacteria; phylum Actinomycetota; class Acidimicrobiia; order IMCC26256; family JACDBD01; genus JALZAA01. The sequence continues at coordinate 670 of DATFXK010000037.1, forward strand.
CACCCTCGCCGTGACGACGGCGGCGATCGCCGGTATCCGCCGGCGGCGCACGGCGCCGCAACGGGTGCTGGCGTCAGCGACGCACGCGTAGGGGCGGCCCGCTCGCCGGAGGGACTCCCACGGAGGCGTTCACGGTGGGGACCGGCGCCCGGGCCAGGCGGACGAGCTGGGGTGCGAGCCAGCCCGCCACGAGGTCGGCGCCCTCGGGAGAGAGGTGGGTCCGGTCCGGGCCGCGCGTGCCCACCCCGTTGACCGTGTCGGTCCAGCCGCCGTCGGGGTCGAGGAACCGGTTGAGGTCGATGACCGTGACCGACGACGCGTTCCGCGTCGCCACGGCACGGAGATCGCCATTCCACCGATCGATCCATCGGGGGTTGTAGGACGAGCGATCCGGTATCCCGACACGCGATCCGCTCATCGTCGGAGGGGAGTACGGCGCGGTCAGCGCGGCGACGTGCGCGCCGTGAGAGGCCATGATCGAGACCGCCTCCTGGAACTCGCTCCGTGTGAGCTCGTCGCCTTCGGGCGAGTCGAACCCGATCTCGCGGCCGCTGACCCTCCGGTCGAAGGTGTCGTCCGTTCCGAGGAGCGCGACCACGATGTCGGGATTGAACTGGGCCAGCTGGCTGGGCCAACGCTGTCGCCATCCGGGGGAGCACGCCGGGCGCGCCGGCTCCCAGCGCCACACGCGTTGCTCGCCGACGTCCTGGGTGATCCCGCACCCGTCGACGGCGGCGTTCCACACGACGAGCCCCTGCGCGGCGGCGGCGCGCTCGAGTCCCGGGGCCATGCTGTTGGCGACCGAGTCGCCGACGATCATCACGCGCACCGGCGCCGTGCCGGCCGATGACGTCGCCGGCGCGCTGGGCGCGGGACCGAGATCGGAGGCGGCGACCTCCGAGAGGTGGGTTGCCGCACCAGCGGTCGTGACCACGAGCGCAGTGGCGAGCGCACCCGCCGCCGCCGGCGCGCTGACGCGGGCGCGCCACCGCCGCAAGCCGCCTCGACGGATCGGCCGTTCGACGAGATAGAAGGACAGCGTGGCGACCGCGAACGTGGCCGCGAGACGCACGAAGAGCAATGCGGTGCCGTAGAGCCCGGTCCGGTCCGTGTTGATCACCACGTACAGCGGCCAGTGCCAGAGGTACAGGCCGTACGACACCATCCCGACCCAGCGGACGGCGCGGAACGACAAGAGCGCGCCCAGCAGCCCCGGCATGGGGCGGGTCACGCTCGCGATCACGATCGCGACGAGCACGGCGCACAGCGTGAAACCGCCCCGGTAGAGCCAACCGGCCTCCTCCGACGTGTGTGTCCAGATCCAGCCGAGGGCGAGCGCGGCCACCACCGCCCCGCTGTGCAGGACACTCGTGGCGGCGGCGCCCATGGGCCGGCGCCGGCGCGCCAGCACCAGCGCGAGCAGCGCGCCCATCAACAGCGACTGGGCACGCGTGTCGGTTCCGTAATAGACGCGCGTCGGATCGGCGCCCGGCTGGTAGAGCACGAACATCCAGGTCGCCGACGCCGCCAGCAACGCGCCGGTGATCACGGTGAGCGAACGGAACGACCGGCGCCGCCGGCGCAGCACGCCCACGACGAGCAGCGGCCACACCAGGTAGAACTGCTCCTCGATCGCGAGCGACCACGTGTGGCGCAGCGGGGACGGGGCCGCGAACGACTCGAAGTACGACTGGTGCGAGAAGATCTGTCCCCAGTTGGCGACGTAGCCGAGCGCGCTCAGCCCGTCTCGACGCAGCTGGTCGAGCTCGACCGGCGCCGCGATCACCGCGCCGTACACGGCGACTAAGGCGAGGACGAGGAACAGCGCCGGGAGCAGGCGCCGGGCCCGGCGGGCCCAGAACGCCGACAACGCGATCCGGCCCTCGTTCCGCCATTCGGCGACTAGGAGGCTCGTGATCAGGAAGCCGCTGAGGACGAAGAAGGCGTCGACCCCGAGGTACCCGCCCTGTGCCCACGAGACGTCGCCGTGGTACAGGAGGACGGCGCCCACGGCGAGCGCCCGGACGCCGTCGAGCGCCGGCATGTAGGCCAGGCGCGCCTCGTGCCGCGATGCGGTCGAGAGCCTCGAGGATGCCACCGTCGTCGTACTTCCCCCCGGAAGATGGCACCAGAATCATACCAATCGAGGGGGTATGGGTGTTTTGGCTGCTCCTGGGGGGTTCAGGGTTGGAGGAGGAGACGCAGGCGCCGGCCGGCGACCCGGACGCCGAAGACCCCCATCGTCACCAGGTAGGCGGCGCGGAGGACGAGGGTCCAGTCCAGGTCGCCGAGCGACAGCGCCCGCTCCAGGGCGACGCCCTGGTAGAGCGGCGTGATCTCGATGAGCCACTGGAGCCCGGCGGGATACCTCGACACGGGGAAGAACGTGGCGGAGAAAAGGAAGAGCGTGATGATCGCGAGGTTCACGTAGTCGAAGTGGACGAAGGACCGCATCCACGTGGTCGCCGCCATCCCGGCGCCGGCGAACGCGAACCCGATGAGCATCGCGGCCGGGAGACAGAGGATGCCCCAGGCCGAGGGAACGAGGCCGAGCAGCGCCATGGTGACGAGGAACGCGGCGGCGTAGATCGATCCCCGCAGCAGGGCCCAGCTCAACTCCCCGAGGGCGACGTCGGTGGTCCGGAGCGGTGTCGCGAGCATGGCGTCGAAGCTGCGGGCGTACTTGAACTTGAAGAAGAAGTTGAACGTCGTGTCGAACACCGACCCGTTCATCGCCGCTGCCGCCAGCAGACCGGGCGCCACGAAGACCTCGTAGTCGATGTTCTGACCGCCCACGTGCACGGTACCGACGAGCGCGCCCACACCGACGCCGATGGAGAGGAGATAGAGCAGCGGCTCGGCGAAGCCGGTGAGGAAGATCACCCACATGCGGCGGTAGGCGAGCACGTCGCGCTCGATGACATGGACGAAGAGCGCGGTCATTGCGACAGCTTCCTGGTGAACGAGCGCGTGCCCCAGCGCCAGCCGGCGATCACACACGCGGCGAGCACGGCGACGTGCACGACCGCGGGCCAGAAGTCGATCGACCCGGTCGTCGCGCCTCGGCACAGCTCGACGCCGTGCCACAACGGCGACAGCACGCACAACGGCTGGAGCGCATCCGGGAGCTGGGAGATCGGGAAGAACGTCCCCGAGAACAGGAACAGCGGCAAGATCCCGATCCGCATGATCAGCGGGAAGCGCGCGTCGGTCTCCTGGGTCGCGGCGAACGCGGTGAGGGGCGCGGCGAACGCCGCCGCGCACAACGCGGCCGCGGGTACGGCGAACACACCCCAGGGCGAGAGCACCGCCCCGAGGATGGCGGCGACGACGAGGAAGATCGACGCGCCGACGAAGGCGCGAACGGCCGTCCAGACCACGACCCCGCCGTAGACGTCGACCGGTCGGACCGGGGTCGCGACCATGGCGTGGAAGGTCCGGACCCACTTCGTTCCCGCCATCACCGGCCACATCGACTCGGCGCCCGCCCCGAGCATGGCGCCCGCCGCCATCAGCCCGGGCGCGACGAACGCGTCGTACGGGACCCCGGCGACGTGGCCGGAGCTCTCGTCGACGAGCCCGCCCAGCCCGAACCCGATCGCGGCGAGGAACATGACCGGGTTGAGGACGTAGAACGTCGCCGAGCCGCGCCAGAACCGGCGGAAGATCGCCGCCTGGTGCTCGACCACCCGCACGGTGAGCGGCGTCGCCACTACTCCTCCAGGGTTCGGCCGGTGAGCGTCAGGAACACGTCCTCCAGCGAGCTGCGGCGCACGAGAACCGAGTCGGGCCGGACGCCGTCGTTCGTGAGGCGGTCGGCGTCGGCCTCGCCGTCCGAGCTGTAGAGGAGAATCCGGTCGGCAAGCGCTTCGAACCGCTCTCCGACGGCCGCCACCTGGGGCAGCGCGCGGTCACGGTCCTCGTCGGTGAGGAACCGGAGCTCGACGACCTCGCGCGTCGAATGCCGGTCGATCAGCTGCCGCGGCGAGCCCTCGGCCGCGATGCGGCCGTCGTCCATGATGACGAGGCGGTCGCACAGCTGCTCGGCCTCGTCCATGTAGTGCGTCGTGAGCACGAGGGTCACGCCCTGCCGCTTGAGTTGATAGAGCCGCCCCCAGACGAGATGGCGAGCCTGAGGGTCGAGGCCCGTCGTCGGCTCGTCGAGCAGCAGCAGCTCGGGCCGGTTGATCAGCGCCCGGGCGATCGACAGCCGCCGCCGCATGCCTCCCGATAGCAGGTCGACCCGGTCGTCCCGGCGGTCGCTGAGCTGAACGAAGTTCAGGAGCTCGTCCGCCCGCTCGCGGATCTCGGATCGGGGTAGGTCGAAGTACCGGCCGTAGATGAGCACGTTGTCCCGCACGGTGAGCTCGAGGTCGAGCGTGTCCTCTTGCGGCACGACTCCGAGACGGCCGCGGATCCGTGTGCCGTCGACCCTGGGATCCATGTCGAGCACACTCAGCTCGCCGTCCGAGATCGGCGAGACGCAGCCGATCATCCGCATGGTCGAGGTCTTGCCGGCGCCGTTCGGTCCGAGGAAGCCGAACGCCTCACCCCGTTCGACGCGGAAGTCGATGCCGTCGACCGCGACGAACTCACCAAAGCGCTTCGTCAGGCGACGTCCCTCGATGAGCGGCGTGGGAGACACGTCGTCCGACGCTATCGGCGGTTCGGGGTGCCGTGTCACCTGCTTTTGCGACGGGTAACGTCCGGCCGTGGTGGCGGGCTGCGACGTGTGCGCCCGGATCGAGCGCACCGAGCGGGGCGAGAATCCGTTCGCCGTCGTGCGCACGGTGACGGGATACGTGAACCTCGCCGACGTCCAGTACCACGAGGGCTACTCGATCTTCCCCGCCAAGCGGTGCGTGAATGAACTGCACGAGCTTCCGGTCGCCGAGCGCGACCTGTACCTGCACGAGACGGCCATGGTCGCCGAGGCCGTGTTCCGCGCGTTCCGGCCCCGCAAGCTCAACTACGAGCTCCTCGGGAACGGCGTGCCACATCTCCACTGGCACCTGTTCCCTCGGCACGAGAACGACCCCCACCCGCGGGGCCCGGTCTGGGAGGACACGGGGTTCCTGCGCGCGCTC
>DATFXK010000038.1:0-13451 GCA_035316005.1 Acidimicrobiia bacterium
CGGAGCCCGCCGCTCGCGCTGCGCGGCGAAGACGAAGCCGGGCGCGAGGAGGAGGACGAAGAGGACGAGTCCCGTGAAGGAGGAGGGCAATCCTTCGCCTTCGCGCCGTGGGCTCTAGCGCTTGTCCGAGGAGTTCGGTCGAGGCGGCGGCTTGGGCTTCTGTTGACTCCTGGGTGGCGACACCGGGACCGGCGGCCGGCGCTGACCGCCCTGCTTCTTGCTGCTCTCGATTCGTCGCTCCATCGGTGACCTCCATCCCCGACTGTAACGGGGCGGACCTATTGCGCGGTCGGGAACCAGCGGTTGCGCACCGGGAACAGATAGCGGTCGGTGAGATGGTTGAGGAAGCGGCGCGCCTGGTCGAAGCGCGCGGCGAGGTCGCCGAGGAGTCGCGACATCGCCGTCACCGGTGTTCGTTCCGCCGCGGCGCGGTACCACCGAGGTCCGAGCCACTCGAGCAGGCCCGCCGCGCCGCGCTCTCCGGCGAGCTGCTCGACGTCGGCCAGCGTCGGTGCCGAGCGCTCGCCCGTGCGAGGCAATGACCGCAGCAACCGCTCGAGCTCGATCGGGTGCACGGACCTTGTCGCCGAGTGATCGGGGAACACACCGGTGAGGAACAGGGCGAGGTCGCCGAGCCGCCGGTAGATGCCGGGACGGTCCGACTCGGGGACGGCGTCGAGCGCGGCGGCGAGCCGCGCCGCGTCCAGCTCGCTGAAGCGCTGGCGGCGCCACCGGCCTTGACGGTGGGTCCACACCGGGCCGCTCATCACCCGCGTGTACGAGGTGAGGTGCTCGACGATGAAGTAGCGGCGCGTCGGGTCCACGCCGAACTCCCGCAGCTGCCCGGCGTCGAAGACTGGGACGCGCAACCGCGGCGTGATCCGCTCCTCGACGAACGCCGTCCGCCCGAGCTCGTCGACGGTGCGGTGCACGGCCACCGCGAACACGAGGAACGGCGACGCGTGTACGAGCAGCTCGTCCTGGACCTCGGCGCCGAGCACCAGGTCGAAGGCGGCGGGCGAGCCGAGCGCCTCCTCGACGAGCTCCGGATGCGACCGGAGGTATGCCGACGCGTCCTCTGCCGGAGGCGAGTCGACCACCGGCCCGAGGATCGCGAGATCGGCCTCGGTGAGGTGCTCCAGGTACGCGGTTCCGGAGTTCATCCGTCCAATATGCACGAACGGGGACGGCGTCGGGGTCATTCCGGTGACATCCCCGTGACATCCCGGTTCGAGCACGTCGACCCGGGCTAGCGTTCGACCGGTCGCGATGCAGCAGACGATCAGGGCCGACGCCGGCGTCTACCAGGGCGCTCGGCACGACGAGCAGCTCCAGCCGGCGGCGACGTTCGTGCCGCCGCCCCATCCGTGGGGCGCGCTCGTCACTTCGTGCATCGCGTTGTTCCTCATCGCGGTGAACACGACCGCCATCAACACGGCGGTCAGCGCCATCGCCGACGACCTGACGCTCTCCTCCACGACCCTCGCGTGGGCGCTGAACGCCTACCTCCTCGCCGTCGCCGCCTTCGTGGTGCTCGGCGGGCAACTCGGCGACGTCCTCGGGCGCAAGCGCATCTTCGTCATCGGAATGGTCCTCTACACGCTCGCCGCGATCGTCGTGGCAAGCTCGGGGACAGCGTTCCAGCTCATCGGCGGGCGCGCACTCCAAGGCCTGGGTGCGGCGATCCTTATGCCCGCCACCATCGCGATCCTGCACGACGCGTTCCCCAAGGAGAAGCAGGGCCAGGTGCTGGGGATCTGGGGCGCAGTCGGCGGCGTCGCGTTCGCAGTCGGGCCTTTGATCGGCGGCATCTTCACCGACGCCATCAATTGGCGTTGGGTCTGGTGGAGCAACGTGCCGGTCGCGATCGTCGCCCTGGTCCTCGCCCGCACGATGCTGCGGGGGCTGGCGCCCGGCAAGAAGGGCGTGCGCGTCGACGTCGGTGGCATCGTGCTGCTCGCCGTCGGCCTCTTCACCGCCGTCCTCGCGCTGCAGCAGGGGGCGCGGTGGGGCTGGGGCTCGCCGTCCATCCTGGGGCTGTTCGCCGTCGCCGCCGTCACGCTCACGGCCTTCGTTCTCGTCGAGCTGCGCGTGAAGGAACCGCTCGTGCACCTGCGCCTGCTGGCGAATCGGGTGTTCACGGGCGGGAACGTCGGCACCTTCATCAACGCGGTCGTGCTGATCGGGCTGCTCTACTTCTTCAACCTGTACGCGCAGTCGTCGGTGTTGCTCGACTACTCCGCGTTCCTCGCCGGCATCGCGCTGCTGCCGTTCGGGATGGGCATCTTCGCGGCCTCGCTCGTGTCGGGCCGGCTCGCCGACCGGATCGGAGCCCGCCTGCCCGTGGCCGTCGGCATCGCGCTGCAGGCCGTCGGCTGCTTCCTCCTCTACTTCACCGACGTGACGACCACCTACAGCGGGCTGTGGCTGCCCACGCTCGTCGCCGGCATCGGCGTCGGCATGACGTTCTCGACTCCGTCCGCCGCCGGCCTCCAGGCCGTCCCGCCCGAGGAGTGCGGCGAGGCGTCGGGAATCATCAACATCTTCCGTTACGTCGGCGCGTCGCTGGTGGTGGCGGTGGGCAGTCTCTTCTACACGGGTGTCGGTATCGCCGAGATGAACCGCCAGCTCGACGCCGCCGGCGTGAGCCGAGTCGAGGAGGAGCAGCTCGACCAGGCGCTCACGGGATCACCGGACGCGATCACGCAGCAGGCGAACCAGCTGCAGGGTCAGCAACGGCAGGCGTTCGTCTCCGGGGCCCAGCAGGGGACGGTCGACGGCTTCGACGCGTCGATGCTCGTCATGGCCGTCAGCTCGGTCGGCGGGCTCGTCCTGTGGCTGGTGCTGATGCGGCCAAGCCGCGTCAGTCGGCCTTCCCCCGCTTCTGCGCCTTCCGCGCCTTCTTGAACTCCCGGACCTGCGCCAGCGACTCGGCCGAGCCGACGTCGGCGACGGACCGCGGGGTGGCGTCCGAGAACGGGGCCGCCGCCTCCTCCCAACCGGGAGCCGCCTGACCGAGGCGCTTGCCGAGGATGGCGAGGAAGATCTTCGACTTCTCGTCGCCGTATCCGGGCAGCTCGCGCAGCCGCCGGTAGATCTCCTGACCCGAGGGCGCGGCCCGCCAGATCGCGCCGGCGTCGCCGCCATAGTGCTCGACGATGTACGCGCACAGCTCGTAGGTGCGCTTGCCCATCGACCCGGGGTAGCGGTGCATCGCCGGCTTGTCGCGGAAGATCGCCTCGACCTTGTCCGGGCCCAGCGCCGCGATCGTCTCGGCGTCGAGTGAGCCACCCAGCCGCTCCTGCAACGTGAACGGCCCCCGGAACGCCCAGCCCATGGGCACCTGCTGGTCGAGCAGCATCCCGATGAGCAGGGCCAGCGGGTTCTCGACGAGCAGCCGGTCGGCGGCGGGGTCGCCCGTGATCGGAATGGTGCCCGTCGTCATCCCGTCAGGCTAACGCCGGAACTGCCCCTTCACTCCTCGATCGTGATGGCGTGCTCGGGGCAGTTCTGCTCGCCAACACGCGCCTTCTCCTCGAGGTCGGGGGGAATGTCCTCATCGGGGATGAGGCAGTGGCCCCGGTCGTCGGCGTCGAAGACCTCGGGAGCGAGCGCGTAGCAACGACCGTGCCCGACGCACAGGTCGGTGTCGACGCGCACCTTCATCACGTGGGCGGCGTGAACGCGAGCGGCAGGTACTCGACGGCGCGGATCCCCGCCGTGTACTTCGGCTCCTCACCCGGCTTGATCGCGTAGTCGGGGATGCGCTCGTGGAGCTGCTCGAGCGCGACCCGCAGCTCGAGGCGGGCGAGGTGCGAGCCGAGGCACCGGTGCACGCCGCCGCCGAACGCGAGGTGGCGGTTGGCGGGCCGCGCGAAGTCGATCTCGGCGGGCTCGGGGAACCCGCGCTCGTCGATGTTCGCCGAGCCGAGCAGCACGGTGACCTTCTGTCCGGGTTGCAGACGCTCACCGCTCAGCTCCACCTCCTGTGCCACCACACGCGGCACGCCGGGCACCGGCGTCTCCCACCGAAGGAGCTCCTCCACGGCGCCCGGGATCCGCGACGGGTCGTCGACGAGGCGCTGGCGCTGCTCGGGATGCTGGGCGAGGTACGACACCATGCACCCGACCGAGGCCGTCACAGTGTCGAGCCCGGCGAGCAGGAACAGGTAGCAGATGTCGAGGATGTCCTCGCGGGTGAGGCGGTGACCGTCGACCTCGGCCTCGAGGAAGCCAGTCAACATGTCGTCCTGCGGCTGCTGCTCGCGTTCGTCGAGGACCTTGTTGAAGTACGCGTAGATGCGCTGGCCCGTCTCCGCCTGAATCCGCGTGAACTCCGCCTCCGGGATCTGCGCAGCTTCGCCGTTGGGGCGGATGATGTTGTCCTTCATCTCGAGGAACAGGTCGAGGTCCTCGAGCGGGAGGCCGAGCAGCCGCAGGAACACGGTGCAGGGGAGCGGGATCGCGAACGCGCTGTTGAACTCACACTCGCCGGCGTGGATGAAGTCGTCGATCAGCTGGTTGCTCAGCTTGCGCACGTCGGCCTCGAGCAACGCGACCTGCTTCGGCGCGAACAGCGGGTCGAGCAGTCGCCGGTACTTCACGTGCTCCGGCGGATTCACCTGCAAGGGGATCAGCGGTCGCACGTTCCCGATCGAGACCGCCTCCATGTCGGACGAGAAGACGTCCGCGTTGCGCAGCGCGAACTCGACGTCCTCGTGGCGGGCGATGATCGTCCCGCCCTGCTCGGTGCGGAGCACGGGCGTGTGCTCCCGCATCAGGTCGTAGATCGACTGCGGACCGGCGGGATCGAAGTCGAACTGCCCTTCGGGCATCTCGGGCGAGTCGGACATTCCCGTCTCGGACATCGACGTCCCTCCCGGCTCGACAGCCGCGCCCCCCACCTGACGCCGCCGTCAGCATAGCGGAGAGATACCGTGGAGTATCGAATTCCGGGAGGGGGCGACCAGATGAGCAACACGCGACTGCATCCCCGCCACGCCAACGTCGTCCTCTTGCGCCCGGGGCTGGCCGAGAGCTGCCGGGGCGCGCTCTCGAGGGCGGCCGGGCACTTCAACGATGCCGTGGGCGAGCTCGACCGGGTGCTCGCTCGGGTCGGCGACCGGCTCGACGAGACCGTCCGCGCCGGGCACGCCGCGATCCGGGCCGGGAGGCTCGCCTACCGCCAGCAACGCCAGCGCGACCGCGTCCGTGGCCCGCTCGGCCTGGTGGCTGGCTACACGCCGTCGAACAACCGGTAGCCGTCGAGATAGCCCATCTCGACGAAATCTGCGCGCGGGACGACGCGACCCAGCTCGTCGCGGACCGGCTTCGTGTCGATCGCGTTCGAGAACCCGGGGAGCCAGTCGTCGTGGTGGCTCAGAACGACGCGCCGTGGTCGCAACAGGTCCGCTTCCCGCGCGACGAAGCCGGCCAAGGAGCCCTGCACGGGCTCGCCGTCGACGTTGCCGCGCCCGGCGGCGGCGAGGATGGCGACGTCGGGGCGCAAGTCGCGCAGGATGCCGGACCAGTGTCCCGACGTGTCCTGGTAGAAGAGCGAGCCGGCGGGTGTCTCGAAGTGGAAGACGAGCGCGCCGCCGTCGCCGCGAGCGCCCTGGTAGCTCGCGCCGAGGTGCGCTTGCACGTCGGCGTCGAGCATGCCGAACCACTCGGCGAGCGTGGCGAACCGCGCCTGCTGCTCCTGGTAGGTGAGACCGAGGTCGCCGATGCACACCTCGTCGGCGTCGGTCATCTTCGTCTGCGACCAGACGCAGGAGTGCTGACTTGGGAACGCGGTCACGGTCACGTCGGGCGCGAGCTGCACGCGCTCACCGCCGGCGACGGGCAGGAGCTGCTCGACGGGCACGCCCGCCTGCTCCATGACCCGCACCGTCTCGTACGACCCGAGGATCCGCGCGCCGGTGTTGCGCGCGATGGTCTCGGCGCCCCAGAGGTGGTCGAAGTGCGAGTGGCCGACCACGACCCAGTCGGCGTGATCGACCTCTGCGGTGGTGAGCCCGACCGGCGGCGCCGCCGGCACGCGGTCCATGTACGCGTCGAGGAAGACGACCAGGTCGTCGACCGTGAGACGGAACGTCGCGCACCCCAGCCAGTCGAGCGTCGCGCGCGGCACGGCGGTCAGCCCCGCGGCGGACCGCTCCGCAGGACGGTCCCGGCCAGGTCGCCGGTGGGCTCGCCAGCGCGCATGAACACGCGGCCGTTCACGATCGTGGCATCGTAGCCGTCGCCGCGTTGCACGAACCGCCCCGCGCCGCCTGGGAAGTCATGCACGTATTCGGGCAGCGGGAGGTGGAGCCCGTCGAGGTCGAACACGTTGAGGTCGGCGAAGGCGCCCTCACGGATCACGCCCCGGTCGGCGATCCCGAACACGCCGGCCGTGTCGGAGGTGAGGCGGCGGATCCCGTCCTCGAGGCTGAACACGCCGCGGTCGCGCACCCAGTGCGACAGGAAGAAGGTGGGCAGGGAGGCGTCCATGATCTGGCCGACGTGGGCGCCGGAGTCGCCGAGCCCGAGCATGACGGCGGGATGATGCAACAGCTGGTCGACGGCATCGAGGCTCTGGTTGAGGAACGGAAAGCTGAACAGCGCCCGGCCGCGGCTCTCGCGCGCGAGCCGCACGAACGTCGCCGGCGGCGACTCGCCGGCACGCGCCGCGATCGCAGCGAGGCTGTCCTCCGGCGTGTAGGCGTAGTGCGCGTCGCGCGTCCCGACGAGGTACACGAAACCGGGGTCGAGCCCGGGCGGCCACGCCTCGGCTTCCTGGATCAGCTGCGCACGGCGGTTGTCGTCGTCGAGAGCGGCCAAGCGACCGTCGATGTCGAGCGCCTGCAGTGCCCGCCACGACGGCAGGCTGTCGTAGAACGTGCGATGGGCGACCCCGAACAGCAGGCCGATGCTCCGTGCCGTCGTCTGCGGGCGAACGTGAGCCCCGCGCGCCGCTTCGTCGTCGACGAACTCGAGCACGCGTGTGTGTAGGTCGGGAAGGAAGCTGGTCTGCGCGAGCCCGAAGGTGACGGGCCGCCCTGTCCTCCGGTTGATCTCCGCCATCCAGGCGACCTCGGCGCGGGAGCCGGCGAAGTCGTCGCCGTCGAGCTCACCCAGCTTCGGCGCCACCTCGAACGTGCCGCGCCCGTGACGACCGAGCACGTCGCCGATGGCGAGCAGCTCGTCGCGCGCGGCGTACGTGCCCGGGACGGCCCGACCGTCGGGGACGCGGTGGAGCATCGTGCGCGACGTCGAGAAGCCGAGTGCCCCGGCGCCGATCGCCTCGCCGACGAGCGTGGTCATCGCCGCGATGTCGTCGGGGGAGGCGGGCGCCTCGTCGAGCCCGCGCTCGCCCATCGCCCAGTGCCGGACCGCGCAGTGGCCGACCATGCCGCCGACGTTCACGCCCTTCGGCAGCCGGTCGAGCTCGGCCAGGTATTCGCCGTACGTCTTCCAGTGCCACGAGAGGCCGTCGAGGATGCTGGCGGCGGGGATGTCCTCCACCGACTCCATGAGCTCGGCGAGGTACTCGCGGTCCTCGGGTTTGCACGGTGCGAACGTGACGCCGCAGTTGCCGAGCACGACCGATGTGACGCCGTGCCAGCACGACGAGGACGCCACCGGGTCCCAGCCGACCTGGGCGTCGAGATGGGTGTGGACGTCGACGAACCCGGGGCTCACGACGCGACCGGCGGCGTCGATCGTCTCGCGGCCGTCGCCGTCGACGTCGCCGACGGCCGCGATGCGGTCGCCCGTCACCGCCACGTCGCCCGGGAACGGCGGCCCGCCGGTGCCGTCGACGACCGTCCCGTCCCGGATCACCACGTCGTATGCCATACCCGCCCCCCTCGACCCGATGCCGCGGAGCCTAGGCCCGGCCCCGAAACGGCCCCGCTTGCGTTCGACGGACGCCCGGTGGAAACTTATACTCTGATATGAATTCGGGGGAGCTGGGAGACCCGGCGCAGCAGAGGAACCAGGAGCAGGGGCGCCGGGAGCAGGGCAAAGCCCGGCGGCGGCGGCGCATCGTGGACGCCGCCGCCGCGCTGGTCGAAGCCGAGGGCCTCGACGGCCTCACGATGCGCCGCCTGTCCGAGGCGGCGGGCGTGAGCTACGCCACCGTCTACAACCTCGTCGGTGCCAAGGAGGACGTCCTCGTCGCGGTGCTGCGCGCCGGCCTCGAGGACCTGGGCGCGCAGCTGGCGGCGGTCGATTCGCCCGACCCTCTCGACCGGGCGCGCGCCGTGGTCGCCGGCGTCGTCGACCACTTCGTCGCCCGGCCCGCGCTGTATCGCGTCCTCGTGCAGGCGGTGCACGATCCCGCCACCGGCGCGCGCGGCCTCCCGATCCGCCGCCGCACGATCGGGGTGTACGAATCCTCGATCCGCGACGCGATCGACGCCGGCTTGTTGCGCGACGACCTCGACGCCCACGTGCTCGGTGTGCACGTCACCCTGGCCGTCAACGGCGTGATCCGCCGGTGGGCGGCGGGGGAGATCGATGCCACCGGGTTCCGCGCCGAGGCCGACTACGCGCTGCGCGTCGCGCTGCTCGGCGTCGCGACGCCGTCCACACGTACGAAGTTGCTCGCCGAGCTGCGCGCGTGCGAGCGAGCGCTCAGCCGCTCGGCCGGCCGAGCGGCCTGACCGGGAAGGCTCCCCATGGGACGGAAGATCCTCTTCATCACCACCGACCAGCAGCGGTACGACGCACTGGGGTGCAACGGCAACGAGATCGCGCGCACGCCGGTTGTCGACCGCCTTGCCGCCGACGGCGTCAACTACCGGCGCGCCTACAACCAGAACACCGTGTGCATGCCGGCGCGGTCGACCATGCTCACCGGGCAGTACGTGCGCACGCACGGCGTGTTCGCCAACGGAGTCCAGCTCCCGCACGACGCGCCCAGCGTCGCCGCCCATCTCGCCGAGCACGCCGGCTACCGCACCGCGCTCCTCGGCAAGGCGCACTTCGATCCCGGCTTCGACCCGATGTTCACGTTCCCCGAGAACGCGATGGCGGGCGAGGGCTCTACCGGCCCGCTGCGCGGCTTCGAGCACGCCGAGCTCGCCATGCACGCGCCGACGGTGGCGGGCCGCCCGTTCCAGCACTACGGCAAGTGGCTCGTCGAGAACCATCCCGACGACGTGGGCGGCTTCGCCGCGCTGCTCCAGGCCGAGGGGGGCGGCGACACCGGCGCACCCGAGACGAAGGTCAACCCGATCCCGCGCGACCTGTACCACACCGACTGGGTCGCCGACCGCACGATCGCGTACCTGGATTCGCTGGACGACGGCGACGACTGGTTCGTTTGGATGAGCTTCCCCGACCCGCACCACCCGTGGGACCCGCCCGCGGCCGAGCGCAAGCGCGTGCCGTGGCAGGACCTCGACCTGCCGCCCGGCCACCCGGGATCGCCCGACGCCGTCCGCGAGGTGCTCGCGCGGAAGCCGCCGCACTGGCTCGGGTTCTACGAGGGCACGTGGCACAACGTCGAGGGCGGCCCGGCCCGCTTCGTCCCGGCGACGCTCACGGACAACCAGGTGCGCGAGGTCAACGCGATGACCCACGTCATGAACGAGCTCATCGACGAGGCATGCGGCCGCGTGCTGGACACGGTCGCCCGGCGCGGCTGGTCCGACGACACCGACGTGTTCTTCACCACCGACCACGGCGAGCTCCAGGGTGAGTACGGCCTCCTGTTCAAGGGCCCGTTCCACACCGACGCGCTGATGCGCGTGCCGTTCGTGTGGCGTCCGGCGCCGTCGGCGGGGATCGCGGCGGCCGAGGTCACCGACCCCGTCGGGCACCTCGACCTGGCGCCCACGTTCTGCGCCATCGCCGGCGTCGAGCCGTCGGAGTCGATGCAGGGCGCGCCCCTGCCGACCGCGCCCGGCTCGGACCGTCAGCGCGCGCTGTGCGAGTGGGACAGCCAGTTCCCCGGCTACGGGATGCACATGCGCTCGATCTACCGTGACGGCTGGCTGTGCACGGCGTACGAGCCCAGCACCGTGGGGCAGCCCAACGGGCTCGAGGAGTTCCTCGGCCTCCTGCCCGAGGCCATCGCCGGACGCCTCGGCCTCGCGCAAGGCGGGCCGCGCAGCTCCGTCGCCTACGAGGGCACTGAAGGCGAGCTGTACCGGGTCGACGAGGACCCGTGCCAGTTCCGGAACCTGTGGGACGACCCCGGGTATCGGTCCGTGCGGTCCGACCTGGTCGCCGACCTCTACGACCACCTGCCGGCCGAACGCGATCCGAAGCTCCCGGTCGCGCGCCCGGCGTAACAACAGAAAGGAAGGACGCCGATGCCGATCGGACCGACCAAGGAGCAGATCAAGCAGCTCGTCGAGAGCGAGCTCGAGACACCGGTCGTGATGCTCAACCTGCTGAAGTTCGCCGAACGCGCCGACGGCGGGAACGGCGCCGGGTCCGGTCGCGACTCGTACGCCCGTTACGGCGACCGTGTGCGTTCGATGCTCGAGAGCGTCGGGGGACGGATCCTGTGGCAGGGGCGCGCCGACTCCGTCGTGATCGGCGGCAAGAACGACGAGTGGGACGCGGTCATCCTCGTCGAGTACCCGTCGCGCAAGGCGTTCATCGAGATGACCTCCGGCCCGAAGTACGGCGAGGTCTCGAAGGACCGCACCGCCGGGCTCGCCGATTCCCGCCTCATCGCGATGACGGAGCTGTACCGGTACGCGGGGGAGTGAGCTACCGTCCGCGACAATGATCCGCGGCGAGGGAACGGCGATCGCGCGAGGCGTCACGCCCCGGGAAGCCTTCGACTTCGTCCTCGACCCCGCCCAGTACACGAAGGCCGACACCAAGATGGTGTGGGTCACGAAGCTGGGTGACACGCCCGACGGCATGATCGCCCGCGAGGACGGCCGGTTCCTCGGCCGGTTCCCGGGGTCGGTCGTCACGCGCTATCGGTGGGAGGCGCCGAATCGCATCGACGTCACGCTCGAGCACGGAGTGCCGCACCATCTCCACGCGTGGTTCGACCTCGACGAGGTCGAGGCAGGCACCCGAATCCACCACGTCGAAGAGATGGACTTCGGCCGGGGACCGCTCGGTTGGCTGTACGACCGCGTCGGCGGCCGCTGGTTCGCCGACTCGGTCGCCCAGGAGGTCGACGAGATCGCGCGGCTGCTGGAGGCGGGCGAGCGCGGCCACGGCGCCGCCGCCCACGACGACGCGGGAGGCCGTCAGTCGCGGTAGCCGTGCGCGTGGGCGGCCTGGCCCTGGCGGGTCGCGCCCTGCTTCGCCCGGTCGCGGCTCGCCTTGTCGCCCGGCGTGTAGCGGTACTTTCGCCCGTGATCGCCCCACTGGCAGTAGGGGCCTTTCCCGTCCTGGCGCCGACGTACCGGCATGTCGGCTAGTCCTCCGCGGCCAGAGCCTTCCGGGCTCGGCCGCGCGTCGCCAGATCGGTGGCGTGCGTCATCACCGGCACCGAGCCCAGCCGGCCGAACCCGCCGATGCGCGGCACCGTGATCGTGCGGTAGCCGGGGACGCGCTCGCGCGTGAGCGCGCGCACGATCGCCTTGGCCACGGACTCGGGTGGAAGCCCGGAGTCGAGCGCGCCCGGCTCGCCCGCCGGCCCACCGGTGCGGATGCGAGCCATGAACTCGGTCTTGATCGGGCCGGGCGCGATCAGCGTCACCTGGACGCCGCGCCGCGCGACCTCGCGGCGCAGGCCGTCCGTGAAGCCCTGCACCGCGAACTTCGTCGCGCAGTAGACGGTCTCGCCCGGCGCGGCGACGTAGCCGGCCATCGAACCGACGTTCACAATGTGCCCGCGTCGCCTGTCGAGCATCCCCGGCAGGACGCGCTGGGTCAGGTCGATGAGCGCGAGCACGTTGACGTCGAACAGCTGACGGACCTTCTCGGGGGGCATCGACTCCACGACGCCCGTCCAGCCGATCCCGGCGTTGTTCACGACCACGTCGACCGGCTCGGCCTCCTTGACGAGCGCGGCGCGGTCGGCGTCGTCCGACACGTCGCCGGGCGCGGCAATGATGCCGGCGTGCTCGGCGGCGAGGGACTCCAGCCGGCGCTCGTCGCGAGCGGCGGCCCAGACCCGGGCGCCCTTGCGCGCCAGTCGCAGTGCTGTGACGCGCCCGATGCCGGTGGACGCGCCGGTCACGATCACGTGGGTGCCGTCGAGGTCCATGCGACCCTCCTGATCCGGGTGGGCCGTCGTGTTCTACCCCAGGCGCCCTCAGGCGACACGCCGGGCACCGTCGACCCGGTCCGCTACCGAGCCGCACGCCTCGACGAGCGCGGGGACGAAGCGGCGGGCGCCGAGCACGCACGCGGTGTGGTCGGTGTCGGCCTCGTGAACGGTCGCGCCCGGGATGGCCTGGGCCAGCTTGCGTTGCCGTGACGGGGACACGAGCTGATCTCGCTTGGTGACGACGACGGCGGTGGGGACGTCGATCGTGCCGACCCATTCGTGCGATGTGAACCGCCCGAGCGCGCACGCCGCGCCGAGCATGGCCGCCGGGTTGCAGCGCAGCATCTCGCGGAACGCCCACTGCGGGAGTCGCAGACCGTCGAGCGCCTCGGGTTCGGGCGGTGGGACCGGAGCGGGTGGGGAGCGGTGCGGCCACGGGAGCGCATCGGCGAGGCGGAGGGCGGCCACCGCGCCCCACATGGTCCAGTAGCCCCACTTCTCGTGCAGCTTGCCGCGGAAGTTGCGGCTCGTGGCGCACAGCACGAGCCCGTCGACGCGGTCCCGGTGGTGGCGCCACATCAGCTGCGCCACCGGCCCGCCCAACGAGTAGCCGACCGGGATGCAGCGCTCGACCTCGAGCGCGTCCATGAGCGCGACGCCGTCGTCGGCACAGTCGCGCAGGCGGTAGTTCGCTCCGGCCCGGAGCCCATGGCCATGGCCCCGCAGGTCCATCGCGACCACGCGGAACCGTTCGCTCAGCGGCCCGAACGCCGGGAACCAGTTCAGCAGCCCCGAGGCGCCCAGGCCGTGGAGGAGAAGGAGCGTCGGCGCGCCCCGGGGCCCGGGCATGTCGTAGGCGAGCACCGTGCCCCGGCCGGCCAGCTCGACCGGCTTCCCCGCCGGGACGGCATCTGCCGACAGCCGGCCCAGGCTGAGCCCGATCACCTCGAACACGCGACCTCCCCCCTGCCTGTCGCGCCCAGCAGTTGGCTTACCAGATCACGCAACGGAGGGGGTGGTTCTCCGCCGGCGGACTTCTACCCATGGCGCGCGTTCTCACGCTCTGGTTCACCTGACGGACGTGTCATACAGTGCTGCCGCGCCGGCGCCCGGTCGTCCGGGGGCGCCGCAAAGGGGGGCAACGCATGGCCAAGGTCGAAGAGTCTCGGGTCACGTTCGACACGACCGACGTCGACCGCCACCTCGGCCAGCCGGTCGGGGGCGGGCAGCTCAAGGAGCCGGTCGCCGTCAACGACATCCGCCGGTGGGTGCA
>DATFXK010000039.1:0-3136 GCA_035316005.1 Acidimicrobiia bacterium
GCGTCACACTGCTCATCGCAATCGATGACGCCGTTGCCGCATGCCTCCGTATGGCAGGTCGGCGAGCAGCCGTCGCACCCCTGCGTGTTGCCGTCGTCGCAGTTCTCACCCACACCGACCGAGCCGTCGCCGCACACCGCAGTGCTGGGCGCGCAATCGAGCTTCAGCGGGTTGCCGGTCATGACGTGGCCGCCGACGTCCTGGGCGCCGAGATCGAAGCGCCGGCGTCCCTTCCTCGAGCCATGCGGCACGACCAGCGAGAGCGGCGGAGTGCAATGGTCGAGCTGGTCATCCGGCGCGCCGGCGAGCAGGACCGTCGTCCCCTGCTTCACGGTGACGCCGAGGGCGCCGAGCCCGTCACGCAGAACGTTCGCGTTGGCCACGTCGGTCGGGTCGGTGGCGGCGAGCGGCAACGGCGACTTCATCTTTACGCTGTCGATCGCACCGGGCGCGCAGTCGGGAAGCCGGGGATCCTGCGCCCGCAGGCAGACCCGCGTCCGGATCGTGCAGCGGCCGTCGTTGGCGGCGTCGGCGTCGCAGGTGGGATCGCCGTCGGTGCAGCTCTGGGTCGTCTTCGGGAGGCCGCGCGAGTCCAGGGCCGGATCGGCAAGCTCCACCTTCCACTCGAGCTCGCAGCCGTTCCGACGTGGCGCCCCGTGGAGTGTGACCGTCGCCTGCGGGAGCACCTGGCAGGTCGCGTCGCAGTGCACGAGATCGGGCGGATCGCACACCTCGCCGCAGTCGAGCCGGCCGTTGCCGCAGTGCTCGACCTGACAGGTGGCCGAGCACCCGTCGCAGGAGGCCGTGTTGCCGTCGTCGCATTCCTCGGACGCATCCAGCACGCCGTCGCCGCAGGCCCCCAGCCCTCCGCAGGGCGTCAGGGTCGAGTCGAGCCTCGGGGTCGTCGGCGGCACGACGGGACCGGTGATGGTCGGCTGGATCGCGGGGTTCCCGAAGGCGAGGATGTTCGCACTCCCGGCTTCGAGGCGACCCGCGACCGTCATCGGACCGTGCGCAAGCAGCGTGTTGCTGCCGTCGAAGCCGTTGGCCTGGACCACGACGCCGGCCAGGACGCTCACCATACAGCCTTCGACCAGGACCGAGCCCCCGCTCCCGGCCGCCGCCCCGCTGGCGTCGAGGTCGAAGCGGATGTCCGCCGAACCCGTCGCGGTGATGGCGATGTCTCCCCCGGAGCCGTCCGCGCTGGCGCCGGCGGTGATGCGACCCAGCACCGTCACGTTGCGCCCGGCCGACGCGTCGAGCGATCCTCCGCCACACGAGTCTCCGCCCGCCTTCACCCGCGAGATGACCAGATCGCGGCCCGCGTCGAGCGAGTTGGGGGAGCCGCCGCATCCTTCGCCGCCACCTTCCGCATCGACGACGCAGGAGGTGGCCATGCGAAGATCGCCACCCGCCTGCAGGTCGAACGTGCCGCCGTCACCGTCGGGCGCCGTGCCGCCCAGGAGGATCGAGCCGTTCACCTCGAGGTCGTCGCCCGCCGTCACCTCCACGTCGCCGCCGCCGCCTCCGAAGTCGGGGTCACCGCCACCGCCGGGCGCAAAGAGATCGCCGTCGAGCGTGATCGAACCGCCGGCATCGAGCGTGATCGAGCCGCCGTTCCCCGAGGGGCCCGTGGCGTGCACGTCCAGCTTGTGCGCGGTGAGGTCGCCTCCCGCCTTGACCTCGATCGTGCAGGTCAGGCACTCGCCGTGCGAGGCGTCGACGAGGCCGTTCAGATCCACGCGGCCGCCCGCCGCGATGTGGACGAGCCCCCGATCCGCGATCGGGTAGGCCTGGGTGCCGCCGCTGGCATCGACCTCGTCGAGCCGGATCGCGCCATCGGCCGCCACCAAGACCGACCCGCCGAAGGAGGGGATCCCGATGCCCCTCGCACGCAGCGCGCCGTCGACGAGGACGTCGCCGAGCGCGAACAGCGCGATGGCACCGCCGCCGCCCGTCGCCGACACGTCGATCCGGGCCGCGGGGTCGACCGAGATGCGGTCTTCCGCGACAACCGTGATCCGGCCGCCGGCTGCGACGAGCCGCGCGCCGGCCCCGAGCGTCACGTCACGCGCGACGATTCCCATCTGGCTGGAGCCGGCGTCGAGGATGCCATTCGAGCCCAGCACGAGCGCGCCGGGGCGGAAATCAAGAACCGAGCCCGGCTCGACGGCGCGATACGACGTGATCCGACAGGGATCGGGAACGGGGTCGCCGCACAGGTCGCGCACGGTGGTGGCACGGACCGGTGAAGCTCCGAGCACGACGATGAGCGAGCCGAGAGCTGCGAAGCGCAACACTGGCGGACCCCCCCGGCTCCGCGTACCACGGATGTCCCGCGCGCGGGAAGCGGAAAAGGATTTCGGGTCCGCGCGGCGCGCTTGACCAAGTCCGAGCCCGCTGACTACATTTTCTCTCGCTTATGGCAGTCGTGGGGCCGACGGATCGCCCCTTCGTCGGTCGCGTCACCGAGCGAGAGCTACTTGCGGGGCACATCGCCGCAGCGCAGGGGGGGAGCGGTCGCGTCGTCGTCGTCCGCGGGGAGCCCGGCGTCGGCAAGACCCGGCTGGTGGAGGAGGCGGTCGTCGGCGTGGCGCCGGGTCGCGTCCTGTGGGGCCGGTGTCAGGAGATGGAGGGCGCGCCCGCCTATTGGCCCTGGATCCAGGCGCTGCGCGCGTACGTCGCGGCGACGCCTCCCGAACGGCTCTGCGCCGAGCTGGGAGACGACGGACCGCTGGTGGCGCGCCTCGTGCCCAGCATCTGCGCGCGCTGCCCCGACATCGTGGCCACGACCGACGAGACGCTCGATCCCGAGGCCGCGCGGTTCCGGCTCTTCGACGCGGTGACGATGTTCCTGCGCACGATCGCCCGGACGGAACTCCTGGTGATCGTCCTGGACGACCTCCATTGGGCCGACAACGAGTCGCTTCTCCTGCTCACCTTCGTCGCACGCGAGCTGCGCGAGCAGCGGCTTCTCGTGCTCGGCACGTATCGGGAGACCGAGCTGCGCCAGGCGGCGGCCGCGGCGCGGGTGCTCGGCGACCTCGCCCGGTCGAGCCACCGGCTGACGCTCTCCGGCCTGACGGCCGACGACGTCGGTCAGTACGTGCTGGCGACGTGCGGGCGGGCGCCGGCG
>DATFXK010000040.1:0-2921 GCA_035316005.1 Acidimicrobiia bacterium
GGAGCTCCAGGGGGCGTACGGGTCCGTCGCCGACCCCGATCGGGGGGAGGAAGACGGCCGCTGGGTCAACGGCTTCTTCATGAGCTTCGCCAACACGATCGCCGGCGGCTCGTCGGAGATCCAGCGCAACATCATCGCCCAACGCGTGCTCGGGCTCCCGAGGGCGAGGTAACCGTGGACTTCACGCTCTCGCCCGACCAGGAGCTCCTGCGGGACACCGCCCGGCAGCTGCTGGTCCGCGAGTGCCCGACGACGTTGCTGCGCGCGCACATCGAGGACCCGGCTGCCGCCGACCCGCTGTGGCGTCACCTGCGCGACTTCGCCGCGCTCGGCGACGGCCCGCTGACCGACCTGTGCGTGTTCCTGGAGGAGACCGGCTACGTCGCCGCCCCCGGCCCGTTCTTCCCGACGGTCGCACTGTTCGCACCGGTGGTGGCGGCGGCCGGCCACGAGCTGCTTGCGGCGGCGCTCGCCGGCGAGATCACGGGGACCGTGGCCGTGGCCGGCGCCGACGGGATCTGCACCGCCAACGACGACCGCGTGAAGACGTTCGTTCCCGAGGCTGACCGCGTCGATTGGGTCGCGGTCGTGTCGGCGGGGCCTGCCGTCACGCTCGTGCAGTCACCACACACGCGGTCGGTGGCGACCGTCGACTTCTCGCGGCGCTTCTTCGAGGTGGATGCCGGATCCGGGTCGGGCCCGGCGCAGTCGATCGATCCCGAGGCGTTCGAGTCCGTTCTGGAGCGGGGAACGATCGCGCTCGCGGCCGAGATGGTGGGGACGGCCCGTCGCCTGTTCGACATGACGCTCGCGTACGCGAAGGAGCGTGTGCAGTTCGACGTGCCGATCGGGTCGTTTCAGGCCCTCCAGCACAAGCTGGCCGACATGGCCCTCGACCTCGAGCGGGCGACGAGCGCGGTCGCGTACTCGGCGATGGCCGTCGACGCCAAGGATGCCGACCGGCACCGTGCCGCCCACGTGGCGAAGGCCGCCGCCGGCGCCGCCGCCACCCGGGCCGCCAAGGACGGCATCCAGATCCACGGCGGCATCGGCTACACGTGGGAGCACGATCTGCACCTCTTCATCCGCCACGCCTACGGCTCCGAGGCGTGGATGGGGACCGGCGCGTGGCACCACGACCGCCTCGCCGACCTGCTGTTCTGAGGTTCAGGCCCTCGCCTGCGCCAGCGCCTCGGAGACGAACGGGTAGGCCGCTTCGGCCCACGCGGTGTGGCCGGCGCCATTGGGATGGAAGAGGTCGGGGCAGAACACGTCGCGGGCCCGGAACTGCTCGTCGGTGAGTTCGGCGACCGGGACCTTGACGACGTGGTCGTGACGAGCCGCCACTCGAGCGTGGGCGCGGTCGAACTGGCGGCTCCGGCGCGACGCGAGTGCCTTCAGCGGGTGCACGAGACGCGGGATGTTGCCGAGGTCGCCGACGCCGGCGAGCACGACCTGGCTTCCCGCCTCACCGAACGCGTCGACCAGCGCGTCGAGGTCGGACTCGAAGCGGCGCAGGCGCGTGCCGTGCATGGCGTCGTTGGCGCCGACGGAGACGACGGCGACGTGCGGGCGGAGCTCCTGCGCCTCGGCGAGCTGGGCAGAGAGCACGTCACGGACCCGCGACCCCCCGGCGGCGACGCTCGAGAGCCGAACACGCACGTCGCCCGCGAGCCGTCGTGCGACCTGGCGTGACCAGAGGTCGTCGCGGCGTTCGAGGCCGGGGCCGGTGACGGTCGAATCGCCGAGCAGCACGAGGCGGACCTCGGGCGCCGAGCCGGGCCCGAACACGCCGTCGGGATCGAGGTCCGTGAAGCTCGGGAGCGGACGGTGGGCGACGTACCAGAACTGCGCCACGACCGTCCCGACCGCGGCCGCCGCCGCGAACGGGATCCCGGCCGCTCCCGCCACACCGAGTCGAAGTCGCGCGGCCATGAACTCATTGTCCGACGGCGCGCGCCGGTTCGGGTGGATTTCCGCGAAGCGAACTACGAGCGGAGCGCGCCGGGTTCGTCGAGCCAGCGGTTGAGCGCCGCGGTGCGGGCGTTGCGGCAGACGAGGACGTGCTCGACGGCGCGGCGGACCCGGCGCTGCTGACCCGCGGTCACCGACACCTGCCGCAACAGGTAGTCGGCCTGGCGGCCGTGGTCCTCCTCGGCGTAGGCATGCACCTTGAAGTTCTCCACCTCGATGCCGTAGTGGTCGCGCATCCCCTCGTACATCTTCACCGCGTAGTTCGTCGACGCCGCGAACCGCTCCCCCGCCCACCCGAACGCCGCCAGCCCCTCCTCGTAGGAACGGCGCATGTAGAACAACGTCGTGAACACCGACCCGATCGACTCCGGCATCGCCCGATACGACACCAACTCCTCGTCGCCGATCCCCAACTGATGGGCCCAGTCGACCTTCATGGCGACATGGTTGCGGTCCCCGGCGAAGCCCATCTCGTCGGCCAGGTTCTGGGCCCAGTGCACGTAGTGCTCGCTGCGGCCGAGATCGACCGCATCCACGTCCGGTGCGTTCGACACGATCGAGCCGAACTCGGTCGTGTACCACTTCCCCAAGAAGTAGTACTCCTTGGCCAGCCGCTTGAGGAGCTCCATCGACAGCGTCCCGTCCGCCACCCGTTCCCAGACCAGGTTCTTCTCGGTCGCCACCTCGGCCTGCAGCGCCTCCAGCCCGACCATGAACTCCTCGACCGGCAGCGCAACCCCGCTCTCGGCGCCCGACCCGCGGATGTCCCGAAACTCGCGATGCTCGGACACGGCCGCTCCTCTGTCTCCGCCTTACGGGCGAAGGCTAGGATAGAACTGACGTGGGTGTCAGATTCCTCGTCATCCGTGCGGAGCCGGCCACGAGGGGGACGGAGCCATGAACGTCGATCTGGTCCAGCTCGCCGGCCACCGGGGTCGTCTCCACGA
>DATFXK010000041.1:0-19313 GCA_035316005.1 Acidimicrobiia bacterium
TCCGCCAGCGGGTAGACCGCGCTGACATCGGGGCGCAGTATGCCCTCGTCGACGAGACGAGCAATGTCACGGAGCTGGACGCCACTCGGGTCCCGTACGAAGTGAATCGTGCGGATGTCGTTTCGATCGGTCTGCGGCGGATTCATGATCGACACCAGGGCGCCGCCGGGCTTGACGATCGCCGGTGAGCGGGCGAGCACGTCGCCGCCGATGGCGTCGTAGACGAGATCGACCTGGCCGACCGTGGTCTCCCAGCCGTCGCGCTCGACGTCGATGTAGTCATCGGCGCCGAGCTCGACCACGCGTTGGCGCGCGTCGGCTCGACCGGCTCCGATGACATGGGCGCCGGCCCAGCGGGCGAGCTGCACCGCCACTAATCCGACCCCGCCTTCGGCCCCGAGAATGACCACCGTCTGTCCGGACTCGAGCTGTCCGTGGTCGAACAGCGCCTGCCACGACGTGAGCGCGGCCTGCGGAATGGCGGCGGCTTCGACGAAATCGACCCTCGTCGGCTTGGGAGCCAAGCTGCGAGCCTCGATGGTCACGTACTCGGCGGCCCAGCCGTCGCGGTACCCGTCGATGAGGCCATAGACCTCGTCGCCCACCGCGACGAATGAACGCCGGTGGGTCCCGGGTATCCGTCCGTCTGGGTGCACGAACACGCCGAGCGGCCCACGCCCGTCGACGACTTGCTGGAGGTTCCCATGGCAAAGGCGATCGTCTCGACCCACATCACCATCGACGGGATCATCGGTCCTTCGCCTGCGGACTGGGCAATCTTCGAAGGAGAGAGCGAGCGGTACAAGTTCGATCAGCTCCTCGCCGCGGATGCGTTCCTGCTCGGCCGCAAGGTCTACGAGGGTCTCGCCAGCGCCTGGCCCGGCATGACGGACGACACCGGTTTCGCGGAACGAGTGAACAGCATCCCGAAGTACGTCGCGTCCCGGACCCTCGAAGAGCCTCTCGAGTGGAACGCATCGTTGATCAAGGGTGACCTCGCCGAGAGCGTGGCCGACCTCAAGCGCCAGCACCGCGGGAACCTGATCTCGTTCGGCTGTGGCGAGTTCGCGTATGAGCTGGTCACGCAGGGGCTCGCAGACGAGATCCATTTCTGGGTCCAGCCGGTGGTCTGGGGCAGCGGCGACCGCCCGTTCCACGGTCGCCGGGCCCGGCTGCGGCTCATCTCCACGACAGCGTTCGACTCGGGCATCACCCTCGGCTGCTACCGCACGGCGCCCGCCCAGCCGCCCGGCACGGCAACCTGACGACGGCAAGACGTCGGCAGCGACGGTTCAGGTCAGTTGTTGGGTGAGAGTCGTCGCGAGCCACTGTTGGTAACGCTCGGGGGTCCAGCCGCGGTCGCCGACGAGAAGGCCGTAGAGCTCGGGGGACATCAGCACGTGGATCAGATCGGCTGCGTCGCGTTCTCGCAGTCCGGGCTTGAGCGCGTGGGCGCGAGAGAGTGAGCGTGCGATCCGGCCTTGCCCTTGATCGCGCTGCTGTCGGATCTCGCCGAGGAGTTCGGCGGCCGCTGGATCGGAGCCGGCCGCGCTCACGAGGACGCGGTAGACCTCGTTGGTCCTCTCGTTGATCGCGGTCGTGACGCCGGCGAACCCCGCCAGGAGCTTGTGCGGGTCGGGCTCGGCGAACAGCGAGGCGACGTCCGGCCGTTCCTGCACCTCCAGCGGCTGGTCGTCACCGGCGATCGAGGTGTCGAGCAGCGCTTTGAGGATCCCGAGCTTCGAGGAGAAGAGCCGATACACGGTCGCGGTGGGCACGTCGGAGCGCTCGCTGATCGCCTCGATCGTGGTCGCCACGTAGCCGCGTTCGAGGAACAGCGTCCGGGCCGCGTCGACCACTGCTCGACGGGCAAGCCGCGTGCGGGCCTGACCGCGCCCGCTCCGATTTGGCGAGTCACGCTTGACGGGCTCTGCCACGTAACGATAATATCACTCTCGATTCGAGAGTACCAGTCTCATTCGACGAGCGGAGTCGAGCGGAGTCAAAGGAGCGATCCATGAGCGCATCATCGGTCCAGGGGATCAAGACGGTGTTGCATCCCGTCTCAGACGTCGAGAAGGCCAAGGCGGTCTACACCGCTCTCCTCGGCATCGAGCCACAGGCCGACTCGGCCTACTACGTCGGCTTCGACGTCGCCGGTCAGCACATCGGGTTGGTTCCCGGGGGTGGCCCGCAGGGCCTGACGTCGCCGGTCGCGTACTGGCACGTCGACGACATCGAAGCGAAGCTCGCCGAGGTGACCGCGGCCGGTGCGACGATCAAAGACGCGCCGAAGGAAGTGGGCGGTGGCCGGGTGGTGGCCTCCTTCGTCGATCTCGATGGCAACGTCCCCGGACTCGTTCAGGACAAGGCGTAGGGACACGCGATGGCGAAGGGAAACACAAGTCGTGAAGAAGGCGGTGAGCTCATGAAGACGATGACATGCAAGCAGTTGGGTGGGCCGTGTGACCATCGGCTGCAAGGCGAGACGGCTGACGCGGTCATCAAGGCCCAAGATCGTCATCTCAGAGAGATGGTCGCGGGCGGCGATGACACGCACGCCGGTGCCCTCAAGGACATGAAGGGCAGGTGGAGGCATCCCATCTCGGGGATGGGCTGGTATCGGGCGGCCAAGCGAAACTTCGCCGAGCTCCCAGAAGGCTGAACCGGGCATGACGAAGAGCGGATCGCAGAAGAGCAAGTCTCCTTCTCGGCTGATCGACGAAAGAATCAGGGAGCTCGGCGACTGGCGGGGCAAGACGCTCAGCCGCCTACGCGCCTTGGTCAAGGAAGCCGATCCCGACGTCGTCGAGGAGTGGAAGTGGAGAGGGGTTCCGGTCTGGTCGCACGACGGCTTGATCTGCACCGGCGAAACGTACAAGAACGTCGTGAAGATGACCTTCGCCAAAGGGGCGTCTCTGAAGGATCCTTCGGGCCTCTTCAACTCCAGCCTCGAGGGGAACACCCGGCGGGCGATCGACTTGCACGAGGGCGACAAGATCAACGAGAAGGCGTTGAAGACGCTCGTGCGCGCCGCCGTGACCCTGAACACGTCCAAAGCCCGACGCTGATCCACGGAATTCCTCGTCCCGACGTGCGCGCCGATCCGGAGCCGTAGTCTGCGACCGAACTGCCGAGGGATGACAGGGGGCCCAGCTCATGCGACATTTCCGGGTTGCGCTGTACGACGTGACATCGGGTTCGGCCGACGAGGTCATCGAGATCGCCCGCACCGGGTTCTTGCCGATCTTCGAGGCGCAGCCTGGCTTCGTGCGTTACGAGGTCGGCGAGCTCGATAACGGAGGCATTGCCTCGTTCAGCATCTGGGAGACCGCGAACGAGGCGCAGCGCGCGGTGGAGCTCGCGGCGGACTTCGTCAGGGACAACCTTGCCGACCGCGTGCGTCTTCGCGACGAGCACACCGGTGACATCGCCTGGGACGATCCGGCGTAGCTCGTCCCTCTGCGAGCCCGCATGGCCCCGGGCGTCTGTGCGGCGGCACGGGGTCAGCGGATGAGGCCCAGGCCCTCCTGGCAGTGCGGGCCGCCCCAGTGCTCGACGATCTTCCCGTCGCGCATGCGAATGATGGCGGTGCCGTTGATCTCCACCGGCTCGCCGGACGGCGGAAGGTCGTAGAAGGCCTTGCCGGTGTGCGTGCCCTTCACGGTCCAGTTAGAGACGATGAGGTCTCCGGACTCGATGACGAGGTTCACCGTGAACGTCATGTCGGGAAACGCCGATCGCGCCTGTTCCCACCACTGCTGCTCGGAGCCGCGGATGTCGGTTCCGACGCGGTCGGGGCTGACCCGTCCGGTCACGTGGCTCTGGAAGTCCTCCGACCAGAACGAGTAGACCGCCTCGGTGTCACCTGCCTCCATGGCGGCGCTGTACTCAGCGAGGGTTCGCAGGTTGTCCGACATGCCTCACCGTTCCTCGTCGCTCCGAACCGAGCCTGTGTAGCACGCCGGCGGGCGAGACGAGCCTGGTGACGAGACAGCCGTCACAAACGGCGCGGGTTCGGTGGCGCGATGCGCAGTCGGTGCGTATGTTGCAACGCATGGCAGGGGACTCAATGCTCGAGACCGATTACCTCGTCGTCGGTGCCGGTGCGCTCGGCATGGCGTTCGTCGATTCGCTGATCGAGCACAGCGACGCCGACGTGATCATGATCGAACGCCGGCATCGACCGGGCGGCCACTGGCTGGACTCGTACCCGTTCGTACAGCTCCACCAGCCATCGAGGTTCTACGGCGTCGCGTCGACCCCGCTGGGACAGGACCGGATCGAGCCCGACGGAACAGA
The DNA here is from genome assembly GCA_035316005.1 of Acidimicrobiia bacterium. Classification (GTDB taxonomy): domain Bacteria; phylum Actinomycetota; class Acidimicrobiia; order IMCC26256; family JACDBD01; genus JALZAA01. The sequence goes on from DATFXK010000041.1 coordinate 4,303, forward strand.
CGCGGGCTTCTATGAGCGCGCCAGCGGCGCCGAGATCTGCGGCTACTACGACGAGATCATGCGCCACCGGTTCCTGGCCTCCGGGCGGGTGCGCTTCTTCCCGATGTGCGACTACCTGGGCGACCGGCGTTTCCGCTCGCGGGTGACGGATGAGGTGACCGACGTGACCGTTCGAAGCCATGTCGTCGACGCGACGTACATGGCCTCCCGTGTGCCGGCCACCGATCCGGCGCCGTTCGAAGTGGCCGACGGCGCCCGTTGTGTCCCGGTCGGCCAGCTCGCCCGGCTCGACGAGCCGGCCGCGGGGTACGTCGTCGTCGGCGGCGGGAAGACGGCCGCGGATGCGATCGGCTGGTTGCTCGACCGAGGTACCGATCCCGACGACATCACCTGGATTCGCCCACGCGACAACTGGATCCTCAACCGCGCGTTCTTCCAGCCCGGTGAGGTGCGCACGTTCGAGGGCATCGTCTTGCAGCTCGAGGCCATGGTGGCGTCGGACACTGTGGAAGCCGTCTTCGAGCGCCTCGAAGACGCGGGGGCGATGCTCCGCACCGACCGGACGATCGTGCCGACCATGATGAAGGGCGGGACGGCGAGCGTTTGGGAGGTCGAGCAACTTCGCCGCATCGAGAACGTCGTCCGGCTCGGCCACGTCGAGCGCATCGAGCCCGACCGGATCGTCCTCGAGAAGGGCTTGATCCCAACGACGCCCGACCATCTCCACGTGCACTGCGCGTCATCCGGATTGAGCGACAACCCACCTCGGGCGATCTTCACCGACGACACGATCACCCTCCAGCTCGTGACGCGCGTTGGCCTGACGCTGTCCGGTGGGTTGCAGGGCTTCCTCGAGGCCTCGGGGAGATCGACCGCGGAGAAGAACGCGCTGTGTCCGCCGACGGTCATGCCGCACACGCCGTTCGACTACCTGCGCGCCATCATGGCCGGCATCAGCACGGAGATGGGCTGGCAAGAGGCACGGGACTTGCAGGAGTGGGTCGACCACTCGCGTCTCAACCTTCTGTGCGGGCTCGGCCGGGACGAGGATCACGCGGCCGTCGGAGCGTTGCAGGGCCGTTTCTTCGACTCGCTGTTCCCCGCGTTGGACAAGCTGCAGGTCTTCGCGGCGCAGGCCACGCCGCGAGAACGTGCGCGGATGTACGAACCGGCCGCGAGCGTGAGCGGCTGAGCCGCCAGTTATTGGCGTAGCGGCGCGGCAGCGGCGGACGGCGCCGGCGGCTTGCTGATCGACTGGGCGGCCGTGAGGAGTTGGGGTATCAGCCAGCGGGCCACGAGGTCCGCGCCTTCGTCCGTGTAGTGAACACCGTCGTCGATGACACGAACGCCGGCGAGCGTGTCCGTGTACCTCCCCGCTGGGGACTGGTAGCTGTGCAGATCGATGAGGGTGATGGTGTCGGGATGGCGTGCGGCCACCGTTCGGAGCAGGTCGTTCCAGTGGTCGACGCGCGCAGGCGCGAACGGCGTGTGATCGCTGCCGGTATGGAGAACTGACTGCGCGCGATCGAAGTACGGCGACGTGAGGAGGACGAGGTGTGCTGCGCCGGAGGTCAGCGCGGTGACGGCGAGCTCGAGGCGCTGGAGATAGGCCCCATCGGCGGCGGTCGTCCCGAGCTGCAGCACGCGTCCGTCGGTGCGGTGGTTCCAGAGATCGACCCAACCCCAGTAGGCGACCACGAGCTGCGGGCGGTAGCGAGCGACGTCGTCGGCCCAGCCCCGCTCGAACGTGCAGCCGGGGGGCGGGTCCATCCAGAAGCCCTCGTCGATCTGGCCCGGCATGGTCCCGCAGTTGAACCGGGCACGGTTGAGCACGAGGAGCTCGCCGGGATCGGCGACGCGCGCCAGGCCGGGCGCGAGCGTGAGGGCGGTGGAGTCACCCTCGACCAGCGTGCTCAGCGTGGTCCCGGCCTGCTGCGACCACGATTGGCCGCGTCGCGCGAGCTCGGGCCCGAGCCAGCTCACCACCCAGTTCGGATCGTTCATGTGACCGTTCGGGTCCAGCACCGTCGCGACCTGTGGCTCCTGCGCGACGGCTGCGCGCAGGAAGTCGTTCCAGCGCTCGTTCCAGTTCTTCGCTCGGACCGCGTCGTTGAGCGACATCGAGCTCGGACGCGGACCCATCGACATCGGGGTGGTGACGACAACCACGTGAGCGCGCAGCCGAGCGAGCGCGCCGACGTCGTCCTGGAAGCGCTGGAGGGCGAGCTGCTGATTGGCCTCGGGGGGGTCGAGCCTCACCTCCTCGCCGACCGGGACCGTGAACGGCTCGAGACCGGAGAACAGCACCACCAGATCGGGGTGCTGTCGGGCGATCCGTGCCAGCCACCGTGCCCGCTCCTGTGATGCGCAGGTCGGGTCGGCGCCGTCGGTGCCCTTGTACATGAGCTGGTAGGTCCGGGCCCCGAGCCCGCACCCTCGGACGACCGCCGGTTCGACTCCGAGCGAGCTGCGATACGCGCGGAGCTGCGCGGTCACCGTCTCGGCGCCGGCGTCGCCGGTCACGAGGGTGCGCGTCTGCGTCGGGGCACGAGAAGCCGTCGTGACGCCACCGAGCGGGGCGGTCGCGCCCGTGGTCGCCACGACGAGCGCCACGCCGACGGATGCCGCGGCGACGGGCGAGGCGATCCGAATGCGCCATCCCCTCCACGCCCCTCGCCGAATCGGCTGCTCGACCAGGTAGAAGGACGCCGTCGCGAGCATGAATGTGCACGCCAGGCGCACGGCGAGCAGGCTCGCTCCCGTCAGCCCGACGCGCTGCTCGTTGAGCGCGACGTAGACGGGCCAATGCCAGAGATAGAGGCCATACGACACGACGCCGATCCAGCGAAGCGGCCGCGCCGCGAGCCATCGGCCGAGTGGCCCCGGGTCGGAGCGCGAAACGCTCGCGAGCACGACGGCGACGAGCACGGCGGCGCCGGCAAGGCCGGCGGGGTACAACCATTCCGCGTCGTCGGGTGTCCGCATCCAGATGACGAGAAGGCCGAGCGCGGCGGCGATGCCGACGATGTCGAGGGAACGCCGCGCGACACGGCTGGCGGGCACCTTTCGCCCGACGATGAGGAGCGCGAGCAGCGCGCCGATCAGGATCGAGCACGCCCGGGTGTCCGTGCCGTAATAGACGCGCGACGGGTCGCCGCCGGGATCGTGCAACTCGAGTGCCAGCAGGAAGCTTCCGAGCGCGAGGACGAAGGTGCCGGTGACGAGCGCCCGGCGCGACCCGCGGCTCGCGCGCAGAAGACCGAGAAAGATGAGCGGCCAGAGAAGGTAGAACTGCTCCTCGATCGCCAGTGACCAGAGGTGGCGCAGTGGCGACGGAAGTGCGAACTGGGCGAAGTAGCTCTGGCCGCTGAAGATGAACCGCCAGTTCGCCGCGTAGGCGAGCGCCGAGAGCGCGTCGCCACGAAGCGAGTCCAGCGTGTCGCGAGGTGCCCAGGTCGCCGCGTACACGGCCACCGCCGCGAGCACCAGGAACAGCGCCGGCAGGAGCCGCCGCGCTCGGCGGGCCCAGAAGGTGCGCAACCGGATCGCGCCCGTGGAGTGCCACTCGACGAAGAGCAGGCTCGTGATGAGAAAGCCGCTGAGGACGAAGAACGCGTCGACGCCGAGAAAACCGCCCTGCGCCCAGCTGACGCCGCCGTGATAGAGCAGGACAGCCAGGACCGCGCACGCGCGCACCCCGTCGAGCGCAGGCTGGTAGCGAAGCCGTCCCCCCACCGATCGATCCCCCCCGGATTCGGTCGGTATGAAGTGCTTAGAACTCTACATAGTACAGGAAGCTCTCAAATCGGTCAGAACCCACCACGGGCTACCCGGCGACGTCGACCGAGCGCCCCTCGTGTCAGCGAATGGTGCCGACGCCGGGGATCAAGGGTAGGTCGAGCGCGGTGACCCAGCCCGCGGGCAGGTCGTTGACAGCCGGTACGGCGTTGAGGGCGCGCAACCCGGTGGCCAGGCAGCCGGCGGCGGCCGCGTCGCGGCCGCTCCCGTCGGTGAACCGGAAGGCGGTCTCCTGGGTGATCGAGGGCGTCCCCTCGATCTCCACCCGATAGACGTCCTCCTGCGTGCCGTGCGGCCAGTCGGGGGCGGCGTGGGCGCCGACCCGGTTCACGTGCTCCAGCTGGATGCGCGTCTCGCCCCGGTAGATGCCGTTGATCGTGAAGTTGATCGCCGCCACGTCGCCGGGAGCGACGACGCCCTTCGCGGTCTTGATCTCCTCGTCGGTCACCCACTTGTCCCACGTCGTCGTGATGTCGTCGAGCACGATGCCGACGGCGTGGGCCATCATCGGGACGGTCGCGCCCCACGCCATGACCAGGATGTCGGGATGCTCGAGCATCGGCCGGTATTCGGGCGGCCGGCCGATCCCCATCTCGTTCTCGTAGTCGCCGGTGTAGTTGCTGTAGTCGAGGATCTCGATCGCTCGCACACGCCGTACCTCGGCGCACAGTCCCGTGAGCGTCATCGGGAAGAGGTCGTTGGCGAAGCCGGGATCGATGCCGGTGGTGAAGCACGACGCGCCACCGGCCTCGCAGGCTTCGGTGATCGGCGTGATCCAGTCGGGCGGGTTGAGGGTCATGGCCGGCCACACCCACGGTGTCATCGCGGTCGAGCACACGTCGATCCCCGCGCGCAGGAAGGCCGTGATGTCACGGATGTTGTCGACCGGGTGCGCCGCCGTCGGCCCGTAGTGGACCAGGGCGTCGGGCTCGAGGCCGACGAGGGCGTCGACATTGTCCGTGGCGGCGAGGCCGACCGGGTCGACGCCGCAGATCGCTCCGACGTCGCGCCCGACCTTGGCGGGGTCGCTGACGCCGACGCCGACGAGCTCGAACTCGGGGTGGGGGAGAATCTCGGGGATCACCATCTTGCCGACGAAGCCGGTGCCCCACACGACGACGCGCTTGGCCATCGGTTCCTCTCTCTCGGGTCAAGCGGGGGCGACCTCGACGGGGATCCCGTTGACGGCGGCGTTGCCGGACACGACGTCGACGAACGTGCCCGGCGCAAGCAGGTTGTTGTTCACCCCGGCGTGCTTCTGGGCGACCGAGAGTCGCGTGCCCGGACGCGAGTGGCCCCAACCGTGCGGCAGCGAGACCACGCCGGGCATCATCTCCTCGCTCACCTCGGCCGGCACCTCGACCTCACCCGCGTCGGACGACACGCGCGCGAGCTCGCCGTCCTCGATGCCGGTACGAGCAGCGTCCGCCGGATGGATGAGCAGCGTGCACCGGTCCTTGCCCTTCACGAGCACCGGCACGTTGTGCATCCACGAGTTGTTGGAACGGAGGTGTCGTCGCGAGACGAGCACGAGCCCGTCGTCCTCACGGTCGAGCCGGCGCCGGAGCCGGGCGAGGTCGGCGGTGATGTACTCGGGCGCGAGCTCGATCCTCCCCGACGGCGTCGTGACGACCTCTCGCGCCCGCGACACCATCGGCCCGAGCTCGATCCCGTGCGGCGCGTCCTTGAACGCCTGCAGCGTCAGCCCGCCCTCCACCTCGCCGTAGCGGTCACCCCACGGGCCGGTCCGGATGGTGAGGTCCAGCACGCGCTCCGGTCCACCGTGGTCGTAGTGGGAGAGGACGTGATCGGGATCGACGCCCTTCATCTCGCACAGCGCCGAGACGAAGGCGTCGTCGAGCGCGCGCACGTCGATCTCGGCGTGGGGCATCCCCATGCACATCGCGCCGACGCGCACGAGGATGTCGAACTCGTCGGGGCGGTCCTCCTCTGGCGGGAAGATCGCGTCGGACCAGTTCCCGGCCGATCCCACGGCGAAGCCCCAGATGAGATCGTCGAAGTGCGGCTGCTCGAGTGGTGAGAGGCCCGGGAGGATCACATCGGCGTGGCGCGTGGTCTCGTTGAGCCAGTTGTCGATGCTGATCATCCCGTCGAGCTGCGGCAGCGCGGCGTCGAGTCGGGCCGAGTCGGGCGAAGAGATCACCGGGTTGCCGGCCACGGTCACGAGCAGCTTGATCTGCCCCTCGCCCGGCGTGTCAATCTCTTCGGCGAGGCACGACACGGGGTACTGGCCCAGCACTTCGGGCGCGTCCCGCACCCGGCTCCGCCAGCGTCCGAACTCGTATCCGTTCGGGAAGCTGGGATCCGGCAGCGACGCCGTCGTCCAGACCACCGGCTTCGACCACATCATCCCGCCCGGTGAGTCGAACCCGCCGGCGAGGATGTTGAGGACGTCCACCAGCCACGAGGCGAGCGTCCCGAACTCCTGGCTGCACAGACCGATGCGGCCGTAGAGCGCCCCCGGCTCCGCAGCGGCCAGCTCGCGGGCCAAGCGGCGGATGTCGTCGGCCGGGATCTTGCACGTGCTGGCGACCGCTTCGGGGGTGAAGGGCTCCGCCAGGCGCCGCACGTCGCCGACGCCGTTCACCATTCCTTCGACCGCGCCGAGGTCGACGGACCCGTCGGCGAACAGCGTGTTGACCATCGCCAGCAGGAGGAGCGCGTCGGTGCCGGGCACGATCGGCACCCATTCGTCGGCGTGATCGGCGGTGCCCGTCCGCCGCGGGTCGATGACGGTGACCTTGCCGCCCCGGGCGCGGATCGCGTCGAGCTCGCCGAGCACGTCGGGGCACGCCAGCAGGCTGCCCTGCGACGCCTGCGGGTTCCCGCCCATGATCACGACGTGCGTCGCCCGCCGGAGGTCGATGGTCGGGATCGACCACATGTTCCCGTACATCAACGCGGACGAGACGTTCTTCGGCCACTGGTCGACCGTGCCGGCGGAGTACAACGTCGGGAAGCCGGCCATCCCGATGAACACCCCGACACCGCGCGCGAGGCCGAAGTTGTGCGCGACGGGATTGCCGATGTAGGTGGTCATCGCCTCCTTGCCGTGCCGCTGCAGCACACCGAGGATGAGCTCCTCGCAGCGGGCGAACGCGTCGTCCCAGCTCGCCTCCCGCCACGTCTCGCCGTCGCGGATCATCGGACGGCGCAGGCGATCGGGGTCTTCGTGGACGTGACCGAGGGTCGTGCCCTTCGGGCAGAGGTATCCCCTCGACCAGACGTCTTCCTTGTCGGCGCGGATGACGCCGACGCGACCGTCGGTCACCTTGATCTGCAGGCCGCACATGGCCTCGCACAGCGGGCACGTGCGGAGGTGGATCGTCTCGGCCATGGAACCCCCCCTGTGGCCCGGTCTCGGGCACCGGCACGACAGTAGAACAGGTTCTCGTTTCGTGCCGCGCTACGGCGCGACCCGGACGACGACTCGGCCGACGGTCTGCCGGTCGGCCAAGGCCTGGAGGGCGCCGGGAAGGTCGCCGAAGGCGACCTCGGTGCCGACCACGGGCCGGACGCGACTGCCCCGGACCAGGTCGAGGATGCGGGCGTGCACGCGCTCGCCCTCGGCGTGGGACGGGAAGTTGAAGCCCGCGGCGCGTTTGAGCTCGCGGGGGTCGTCGACGTAGGCGTGGCACACGCCGCACAACGAGAAGTTCCCGAGCAGGACCGGGCGGGGGACGATCCCGGCGTCTTCGGCCTCGATGCCGGACGCGAACCCGACGAGCAGGTGCCTGCCGTTGAACGCCATGCACCGGAAGGTCCGGGTCGTGACCTCGCCGCCGATCGAGTCGAACGCCACGTCGACGCCATGGCCGTCCGTCGCCGCCAGCACGGCGTCGACGAAGTCGACGTCGCGGTAGTCGATCGCCACGTCCGCGCCGAACGACCGGCACAGCTCGACCTTCTCGGGTGACCCGGCCGTCGTGATGACCCGGGCGCCGGCAACCCGGGCCAGCTGCACCGCGGCGGAGCCCACGCCACCGGCCGCCGCGTGGATCAGCACCGTCTCGCCGGTCTGAAGCCGCGCCCGTTCGTGCAACGCGAGCCACGACAGATGGAACGGGAAGTAGATCGCCGCGGCCGGCGTGTCCGGCAGATCGGACTGCGGTGGCATCTCGAACGCCATCGCGGTCGGGCCGACGACCAGCTCCGCGTACCCCCCGAACGCGCCCGACGGGATGGCCACGACCCGCTTGCCGACCCAGCTCCCGGCGCCGTCGCCGGCGGCCTCGACACGACCGAGCACCTCCATGCCGGGCGTGTACGGGAGCGGCGGGCTCACCGTGCGGTACCGACCCCGCACACCATCGACGTCGTTGAAGTTGAGCGTGGCGGCGGCGACGCGAATCAAGAGCTCGTTCGGGCCGGCCGCGGGTGTGGGGACGTCGTCGAGCTGCAGCGCCCGCTTCGGCTCTCCGTGCTCGTGGACGCGCCATGCCCTCACGGCCGGACACTGTGGCACGAAGAGAAGGGAGCCCGGCGAGCCGGGCTCCCTTCATCACTTCGGTACCCGGACGTCAGGCCAGGCGGCGGTAGATGGTCTGCGTGGTCATGCACGGTTCGTCCGTGTAGACGCCCGCCGTCGCCTTGTCCACGAACTGCGCCCAACTTGCATCACCGTTCAGCGCCTGCTGGGCCGCCTCCAACGCCTGGGCGTTCTCGTAGGCGCTGGCCCATCCGACGCCGCCATAGTTCCCGGTCACGTCGGCGAGAAAGAGCACGGGCGTGCTCATGATCTTCTCGGCCCGCTGCGCCAGCTCGATGCCGGCTTCCATGCCTCGACCGACGTTGCCGGTGGCGCACACCGTGTGCACCACGGTGACGTACTCGATCTGACGGTTCGGGTCCGGCTCGCCGTAGATGACCTGGGCCAGGGTGTCGTCGGCGCGGCCGACCGTCATGGCCGCGCCCTTGTCGACGGCGGCGACGAAGGAATCGTCGGCGTTCAACTTGTCACCCGCCGCTTCGAGGGTCGGCAGGTCGGGCACGAACGTGCTCCAACCGACCCTGCCGACTTCCGGCGAGTACACCTGCATGAAGAGGTTCACCTGCAGACCGGTGATCTGGTTGACCTTCTCGGTCTGACCCAGAGCCCAGTCCATCTGCTCGCGCGTGTTGCCCGGTCCGAAACGAATTTGTCGACTGAACAGGTACATCGCTGCCCCTATCTGCCCCGGAACCCCCAGCCCTTCTGTGAGACCGTTCCCGTCCGGGGACGAGGGAGAAGAAACGGCCTCACCGCGCAGGCCGTCAGGGAGCCGTCATCGGCGCAAGGGTCAGTCGGGCAGGGTGCTGCCGGGGAACCCCCGCACCGGGTGCGTCTCGTACTCGAAGATGCCGGCGCGAACTCCCGGGTCGTCCTCCATCATGCGGGCGACCTCGTCTCGTGAGGCGTCGAAGATGCCGATGCCGCACCACGGTGTGTCGTCGAAGATCGGGCAGACGATCGCCAGCGGCCCGTCGGCACGCAGGGCGAAGTTCCGGCGGCCGTGCTCCCACACGACCTCGTCCCGGTCGGGCGCGGACCAGTTGGGGCCCTCCTTGAGGAGCATGAGGGTGTAGTCCTTGCTCTTGCCGAGCATGTCGAGCATGTACTCGTCGGTGATCTCGGTCATGGCCCGCCCTCCTGGTTGGCTACGTTCCGAGTTTGCCGGTTCCGTGAGTTGAGCAGATCGGGGAGGAGGAGACGTGACGACCGATGACGCGATCGATCCGACCGTCCCGCCGAGCGGAACGGGTTGCGTGGAGTGCATGGCATCTGACGGCTGGTGGTTGCACCTGCGTCGCTGCGCCCGCTGCGGCCATGTCGGTTGCTGTGATTCGTCGCCGTCGCAGCACGCGAGCGCGCACGCCGCGAGCTCGGACCACCCCGTGGTCCAGAGCTTCGAGCCGGACGAGGACTGGTTCTGGAACTACGCCACGTCGACGTACGTGGAAGGGGCATCACTCGAAGCGCCGGACCACCACCCCCTCGACCAGCCGGTTCCGGGCCCACAGGGGCGCGTGCCGGCCGACTGGCAGAAGCACCTGCACTAGCACCCTCCGGCGCGGCTGTCGGCGGTGAGGGTCGGTACCGTGGGCGTGTCGATGACCATCGTCGAGTGTGACCACTGCGGAAAGAAGAACCGCGTCCCGGCCGCTGTACGCGGGACCCCGCGATGCGCGCAATGCCACGAGCCTCTGCCGTGGATCACAGACGCCGGTGACGACGACTTCGCCGAGATCGCGGAGCAATCGACGATCCCGGTGCTCGTCGACCTCTGGGCGCCGTGGTGCGGACCGTGCCGCACGGTCAGCCCTGCCCTCGAGCGCCTCGCGCAGCAGATGGCCGGCCGGATGAAGCTCGTGAAGGTGGACGTGGACACCGCGCCGCGCACTGGGCAGCGATTCGGGGTGCAGGGCATCCCGACGCTGCTGTTACTCGACCGAGGACGCGTCATCGCTCGCCAGACTGGCGCCGCGCCCGAGCCCGCGCTGCGTACGTGGATCGAGCAGGGGCTTCACCGGCGAGACGCCGACCGCGGCGCGGGGACGCCGGGGTCCGGATAGCGCGGTCAGGTCGGGCGCTCGCGCACGACCTGTCGAGGAGGCTTGTCTCGCCTCAGACCCATGAAGCGGGGGTGGCGCAGCCGCCCGTCGCCGGTCCACTCGGTGAAGCCGACCTCGCAGACGAGCCGAGGCTGCACCCAGTGCACCTTGCGCGGCGACACCCGCTCGGCGAACGGCGACGCGGGGCGCTCGAGCCGGCGGAGCCGTATGCCGAGGTCGCGCAACATTCGCTCGTCGAAGCCGGTGCCGACCTTCCCCGCGTACCGAAGGTCGGTGCCGTCGTAGTACCCGATCAGCAGCGCGCCGAGCTCGTTCCGGCTCCCTGCCGGCTCGGTGAACCCACCGATGACGAACTCCTGACTGTTGACGCACTTGAACTTCAACCAGTCGGGCGAGCGTCGGTGCACGTACGTGGACTCGGCTCGCTTCGCGATGAGTCCCTCCCACCGCTTTCGACATGCTTCCTCGTAAAAGCGCTCTCCTTCGGTGTTCCGGTGCGGGGTGAACCGCAGCGACCCGCCGTAGGAGAGAAGCGCTCGGAGAATGCGTTTCCGGGACCGAAGCGACAGACCGGTGACGTTGTAGCCGTCGACATGCAGGACGTCGAACACGTAGTAGTAGACGGCGACGCCGCTCCGACGGGCGTGCTCGGGGTCTCTCGTCTGCATGCGTCGCTGGAGGCGGGAGAAGCTCGTGGTGGCACCCTCGAAGGCGACGACCTCACCGTCCACCGTGAAGTCGCGCGCGTGCTGGGCGTCCAGCGCGTCGACGATCTCCGGGTACGCGCCGTCGAGCCCCTGGCGGCTGCGCGAGAAGAGACCGGTCGACCGGCCGGACCGCACACCGACGACCCGCTCGCCGTCGAGCTTGCGCTCATAGATCCAGTCGCGGCTCGAGAAGTGGTGGTCCGTCAGCGTCGCCAGCATCGGCGAGGACCAAGTGGCAGGTCCGGCGCGTCGCAACCTGGTTCGCTCGGGCGGCGGGATCACGTCGAGGACACTCACGCCGCGACGGGCTAGCGTGCTGGGCCGTGGCGGGCAACCACACGTCGGTGACCGTCAGCGGCTTGTGGCTGGGTGGCTGGCTCTTCACGATCGGCTACGCGCATCCACACTTCTGGCAGATCGTCCTCGCGATCCTCATCTGGCCGTACTACGTCGGCGACGCCGTCGCCCACGCCTGAGCACTTAGCCTCTCCGTCGACACGACGGCGATGGAGCTCGCCGAGAACCGCGGTGTCGTACCGCTGATGGCTCCTACCTCGCGATCATCCGGGAGGAGCACATGCGGTTCTTGTGGGTCGGCGTCGCCGGCGCGCTCGGGGCCATCGTTCGGTACGCGATCGGACTGAGTATCGACCAGTCCCGGTTTCCGTGGGCGACGCTCGGCATCAGCGTGTCGGGCGCGTTGCTGCTCGGATTCCTCCTGGCCGTTGCGCTCGGGCGCCTTCCCGTGTCGGTCAGCCGTCGCCGACGGTGACGACGACCTTGCCCTTCGCTTTGCGATCGGCGAGCTCGCGAATGGCTTCGGCGGCGCGATCGAGCGGGTACTTCGAGGACACGTGTGGGCGTAGCTTGCCGGCGCGCCACCACGCCACGAGCTCCTCGACGTTCCGGCGGTGGCGCTCGGGCTCCCGTCCGACGAACGCGCCCCAGAAGACACCGACGATGTCGCAGCCTTTGAGCAGCGTCAGGTTGAGCGGGATGGCGGGGATCTCGCCGGCGGCGAAGCCGATGACCAGGAACCGTCCTTCCCACGCAGTCGCTCGCAGCGCCAGCTCGCTGTACGGGCCACCCACCGGGTCGTAGACGACGTCGGCTCCGACACCTCCGGTGAGCTCGCGGATGCGCGTCTTCAGATCCTCGGTTGCGTAGTTGATCGTCTTCGCCGCTCCGTACTCGCGGCACAGCTCGAGCTTGTCGTCACTCGAAGCGCCGGCGATCACGGTCGCACCCAGGAGCGCGCCGAGCTCGACGGCAGCCAATCCCACGCCGCCGGCAGCGCCCAGCACGACCAGCGTCTCGCCCGGTCGGATCCGACCGCGATCCTTCAGCGCGTGGTGCGCGGTGCCGTACGCGTAGAGAAACGACGACGCTGGTCCGTAGTCGATGCCGTCCGGAATCGGGATCAACGATCGGGCGTCCACGGCGATCTGCTCGGCGAGCCCGCCCCAGCCGGTCGAGGCGAACACCCGATCACCCACCCTGACGCCCTCGACGTCGGAGCCGACCGAGCGCACCACGCCCGCGATCTCGGCGCCGGGAGAGAAGGGGAGTGGGGGCTTGAACTGGTACAGGTTCTGGATAATGAGGACGTCGGGGAAGTTCACCGCGCACGCCTTCACGTCGACGACGACCTGACCCTCCTTCGCCGTCGGCTCCTCGACGTCCTCGACCGTCAACGACTCGGGCGGCCCGTACTGCCGGCACAGGACTGCTCGCATGGCGGCACCGTATCCAGCCATGCGCTCGGGTGCACCAGAGACTCTCGCACGGGGGCGAACTGCCGGCTCGTCGTCCACAACGGGGACTTGCTCTATATCCAGAGGCTCTCGTCGATCCTAAGAATGCGCTGAGTTGTCGTTGACGGCAGACGCACGCCCGGTAACGATCGTATCGACAGTCCAAGCGCACGCTGTCGAATGACGTCCGGGGGGAAGTCATGACCACGAACGAGCGCACCGTCGGTCGTTACCTGCGCTGGCTTCTCGCAGCGCTGTCGCTCGGAGCCGGCGTGATCCACTTCGCCGTGAGCGGCGAGCACTACGAGCTGTCGTGGGCGCACGGCATGTTCTTCGCCGTCGTCGCCTGGTTGCAGCTGTCGTGGGCGGTTGCGGTCGTGTTGCGGCCGAGCCGATCGCTGTTGATCGCGGGTGTGCTGCTGAACGCCGGCATCCTCGGAGTGTGGGCGGTGTCCCGGGTCTGGGGCGTCCCGATCGGTCCCGAGGCCTGGACCCCCGAGAGCATCGCCCTCTCCGACGCGTTGTCGTCGGCGTGTGAGCTCGGGATCGTCGCGCTCGCGCTCGCCGTGCTCGTCCGCCCGGCGATGGCACAGCGTCAGCTGCGGCCGGCGGTCGCCGTCCCCGTGGTCGGGATCGCAGGCCTGGGTGTGGCGGTGATCTCCTCGCTGGCGTTCACGCCCGCGCTGGCGTCGTCGCACAACCACGGAGAGGCCGGCCCCGGCCAGACACACGACGCCGCCGCGTCCGGTCACGATCACGGCTCCGTGGTCGCCGGTCATCAGCACGGCGTCACGACGTTGAACGGGGAGCAGGTGAAGGGCATCAAGGCCCAGGACGTGGCGGCCGAGTCGCAGCCCGATCAGCCGCTCGACCCCACGACGCGAGCGGAGCTCAAGACACAGCTGACCGCGGCACGGGATTTCGCCCTGCGGTACCCGACGGTTGCTGACGCCACCGCCGCCGGCTATCGACTCGCGGGCGGGTTCGCGCCCGGGAGCGGCGCGCACTACATCACGTTCGGCGGCTTGACCGCGGCAGGTGCGTTCGACCCGACCAAGCCGATCTCACTCATCTACGACGGCACGAACCCGACGTCGCAGGTCATCGGGCTCATGTACTACGGGATGGGCGACAGCGCGCCTGAAGGGTTCGCGGGCCCGAACGACCACTGGCACCGGCACAGCAACGTGTGCATCAAGTACGGCGCCGGTGGTCTGGAGGTGCCGTTCCCGGCCGACCAGGACGTGACGGCCGCGCAGTGCTCTGCAGTGCAAGGCAGCTTGTTGAAGACGACGGGCTACATGGTGCACGCATGGGTCGTGCCGTCGTGGGAGAGCCCGCTCGGCGTCTTCTCGCACGACAATCCCGACGTGCGCTGCGCCGACGGGACGTACCGCACCGACAAGGCCGGGTTCTGCGCCGGTACCTAGCTGTGCCGCCCCGTCACGACTCGTCGAGGATGCGGGTGGACTGACCGACCTCGATGAGGTGACCATCGGGGTCGCGCACGTACGCCCGGATCTCGCGCCCGTGGTCCTTGGGCTCGGTGAGGAAGTGCGCGCCCTTGCGGCGCCACTCGTCGTACACCGCCGCGATGTCGGCGACGCGGATGTTGAGGAAGGCGCTGGTGCGGTGCGGGTCGGGCGGCGTCTCGAGGACGACGTCGGGCTTGTCGTCAGTGGGCCCGCCGCCTTCGTTGAGGATCAACCAGGAGTTGGCGACCCGCATGATCACCGGGCTTCGCTCGTTGACGATCGTCGCGCCCAGCAGCCGGGCGTAGAACTCGCGCGACCGGTCCATGTCCGAGACCACGAGGAAATGCGTGATCACGAACCCATGGTCGGGCGCAGGAAAGTCGTCTCGGGCCACATCGTCCCCCTCTCGGAATACGGCAAGCGCACTCTCGGTTCGAGTCGGTCGTGAAGATAGGGATCGTCGGCGCCGGGCGGATCGGCGGCAACCTTGCCACGCAATGGGCCCGCCGCGGCCACGACGTGCTCATCAGCTTCAAGCGGGACCGCGACGAGCTTGCCGCCCTGGCCGACGCGGCCCGAGCCGCATGGGGCTCCGTCGGGGACGCGGTCGCTCACGGCGACGTCGTGGTGGTCTCCGTTCCGTGGGTATCGCTGGATGATGTCGCAGCCGACGTCAGCGTCGGCGACAAGGCGTTGATCGACAC
>DATFXK010000042.1:0-4951 GCA_035316005.1 Acidimicrobiia bacterium
CGACGACGAGGTCGAGCAGATGGCGGAGATGACGCTCGCCGCCCGTCGCCCTCTCAACTGGAACGTGCTCACCGTCGACGCCAAGGAGCCCGAGCGCTACCGAACACAACTCGCGGCGTGCGAGAACGCGGCGGCGCGCGGCGGCAAGGCGATCGCGCTGACGATGCCGATCCTCGTCGAGATGAACATGAGCTTCCGCAACTACTGCGCTTTGTTCATGCTGCCGGGCTGGAACGAGGTCATGAACCTGCCCGTGCCCGAGCGCATGGAGAAGCTGCGTGACCCGGCGACCCGCCAGTGGATGAACGAGCGGGCCCGATCGAAGGAAGCGGGTGTGTTCCGTCGCCTGGCGTCGTGGGGCCGCTACCAGATCGGGGACACGTACTCGGCCGCCAACGAAGGGCTGAAGGGCCGCGCCGTGTACGACCTCGCGCAGGAGCGCGGCCAGGAAACCTTCGACACGCTCGTCGACATCGTGCTGAACGACGACCTGCGCACCGTGCTGTGGCCCATCCCGCCCGACGACGACGAGGATTCGTGGAAGCTGCGCGCCGAGGCGTGGCGCAACCCGAACGTGCTCATCGGCGGGTCGGACGCCGGCGCCCACCTCGACCGCATGTGCGGCGCGCCGTACACGACCGTCTTCCTCGCCGACATGCTCCGCGGCCGCAAGCTCGTCCCCCTCGAGGAGGCCGTCCACCTCATCACGCAGGCGCCGGCCGAACTGTTCGGGCTGCGGGAACGGGGGCTGGTGCGGGAGGGCTTCCACGCCGACCTCGTCGTGTTCGACCCGGCGACCGTCGGCGCCGATGAGGTGCGCCTGGTCGAGGACCTCCCCGGCGGGACGGCGCGGCTGTTCGCGGGCTCGACCGGCGTGCACCGCGTCTTCGTGAACGGGCGGACGATCGTCGCCGACGGCGCGACCACCGGCGACCTCCCCGGCACCGTGCTGCGCTCGGGGCGCGACACCCGCACCGTGCCGGTTCCCGCGGGAGCCTGACCCGTGACGGTGGGCGCACGGCCGGCGCCCGTCCGCATCGACGACCTCGCCGACCCCAAGTTCTCCCCCGAGACGGCCGAGATCCTGTCGGCCATGGCGGCGATGGCCGACGGCGTACACCTCGAGCCCGACGCGCTCATGAAGGACGCGGCGGCCAAGACGGGGCGGTCCGATTTCGGCGACGACCGGTTCCGCGAGCCGCTCGACGTGCTCTGCACCGCGTTCCGCACCGAAGCGGGGCTGAGCGGGCCCGGCCGCGTCAGCAACCACGCCCTGTTCGTCCAGCTGCTCTCGAACCGGCTGCTGATCGAGGACCTGCTGCGCCGTCACCCCGAGATCCACGACGTGCGCATCGAAGCGCCGATCATCGTGTGCGGGCTCCCCCGCACCGGCACGACCCACCTGCACAACCTCATGGCGGCTGACCCCGCGCTGCGGTCGCTGCCGTACTGGGAGAGCCTCGAACCGGTCCTCCCCGACGACCAGCGACCGGCGCCGGGCGAGCCTGACCCGCGCCTCGCCCGCACCCAGGCCGCCCTCGACTTCATCAACTCGGCGATGCCGTACTTCAAGCGCATGCACGAGATGACCGTCGATCACGTCCACGAGGAGATCCAGCTCCTGGCGATCGACTTCTCGACGATGCTGTTCGAGACGACCGCGGCCATGCCGACCTGGCGTGACTACTACCTCGCGCACGACCAGACGCCGCACTACGAGTACCTGCGGACCGTCCTCAAGGTGCTCCAGTGGTTGCGCGGTGGCGAACGGTGGGTGCTCAAGTCGCCCCAGCACATCGAGCAGTTCCCGGCGCTGCGGGCGACGTTCCCGGACGCGACGTTCGTCGTGACGCACCGCGACCCGGTATCGGTGACGACGTCGGTGGCCACGATGATCACCTACACCGCTCGGCTCAGCCACGAGCGCGTCGACCCGCACTTCATCGGCGGCTACTGGGCCGACCGCATCGAGCGCATGCTGCGTTCCTGCGCCGACGAGCGCGACGTGCTGCCCGCCGACCAGTCGATCGACGTGCACTTCGACGAGTTCATGGCCGACGACGTCGCCATGGTCGAGCGGATCTACGACCTCGCCGGTCAGCCGATGACCGACGGCGCCCGCGCCTCGATGCACGCGTTCATGGACGACCACCCGCGCGGCAAGTTCGGCGGGATCATCTACGACCTCGCCGACTTCGGCCTCGATCGGTCCGAGCGCCGCGACGCGCTGCGGTTCTACACGGACCGCTTCGACGTGACCGCCGAGGCGTAGCGGTCAGGCCGTCGACGGCTCGGCGGCGCGGGCGTCGAGGAAGCTGTCGATCCGGTCCGTCCATGTCCCGACGTCGCGCAGATGGTGCGCAACGTGGATCTGCACGTTCGGCAGGAGCTCGAGCAGCCGCTCGCTCGTCGACATCGGATGGCCGTGATCACCGACCCACGGCAGCAGGAGCGCGGGCGCCGTGGTCGTCCGCACTGACTCCGGGGACGGGAGATCGCTGCTGGCAGCGCCGCGCAGCACGGCCGGCAGGAGCTCACCCGATACCCGCGGGATGGGAGTGAACCGTTCACCGAAGTCGGCGAGGATCTCGGGCGCAGGCAGGCTCCTCAGTCCCTCGACGTACGCGTCCACGCCGATGCGCTCGATGAGCACGGCTCCGGCGCGGTAGAGGTCGGCCTGCTCCTCGCGGGTGTCGTACGCCGTCGGGGCGAGCATGAGCACGAGACCGACGACACGGCGCGGAGCCTGGACGGCGGCATGCAGCGCGGTCGCCGCTCCCATCGACACGCCCCCGGCGACGAACTGGTCGATGCCGAGGTCGTCGGCCAGCGCGAGGAGATCCCGTCCGAGGTTGTCCCAGCGATAGTCCTCGGGGTCGGCCTTTCCCCCGGACAGCCCGTGCCCCCGGGCGTCCCACCGGATGACGCGGTGCCGGCGCGCCAGCCGGCCGAAGTCCATGACGATGAAGCGGTCTTCTTCCTCCATGCTGCTGACGAGCCCGTGCCCCCACAGGAACGGCAGCCCGGCGCCTTCGTCGCGTACCTCGATCTCGACGCCTCGAAGAACGGGCACGGCCGTCAGTGTTGCCTGCCCGGACGGGTCATGCCGGGCGCATCTCCTGCACCTCGCAGACGCAGTACCTCGGGTCCGACACGAGCTGCCCGTCGAGACGACGGCGGACGGCCGCCTGGAAGTTCGGGCACGTGATGATGTCGTCGTGCGGGCAGGCGATCGCGTGCTCGACGGCGACGCGGGCGGCGCGCGCCTCGGCGATGCGCTCGTCGAGCTCGGCGAGCTTGCGCCGAACGAGGTCGCGCCAGGTCCGCGGCGTCACGGACCGCGCTTCCATGAGCTGCTTGACCTCGCCGAGCGTGAAGCCCACGTCGGCGAGGAAGAGGATCGTGCCGACGACGCTCTCCGCCTCCGGCCCGTACCGGCGCTGGCCCGAGACCCGGGCGGACGGCGCGAGGAGCCCGATCTCCTCGTAGTACCGCAACGCCGAGGGGGCGGCGCCCGTCCGCCGCGCCAGCTCGCCGATCGTGAGCATCTCGTCCGCCATGCGCTTCCTTCCGCCGTTGACTTCAAGCGTACTTGAGGTTGTTGGATCGGAGGCATGGGTCTGAAGCAGAAGACGATGCGGGCGATGGTGGCGCAGTTCCACCGGCCCCACGGGCTCGGCGGCCGGGCGGCGGGCTGGCTGATGGCGCATCGGGGATCGAACCGCAAGCGCAACGTGTGGGCGGCGGACCTGCTCGACGTGCAACCGGAGGATCGCGTCCTCGAGATCGGCTTCGGACCCGGGATCGCGATCGAGGCGATGGCCCGGCGCGCGACACGCGGCCTCGTCGCCGGCGTCGATCACTCGGAGGTCATGGTCCGGCAGGCGACGCGCCGGAACGCCGCCGCAGTGCGCGCCGGGCGGGTCGACCTCCGGCTGGGCAATGCCGAGCACCTGCCCGCCTTCGACGCGCCGTTCGACAAGATCCTCGCCGTCAACTCGCTCATGTTCTGGGACGACCCGGTCGCGCGCCTGAAGGAGCTGCGCGACCTGCTGCGCGGGGGCGGACGGATCGCGATCGCATACCAGCCGCGCGGCCCCGGCTCGACCGACGAGACCGCGGCGCGCGCCGGCCGAGAGATCGCCGGCCACTTCACGACGGCCGGGTGGACCGACGTGCGCGTCGAGACCCTCCCCCTGAAGCCGACCGCCGTCGTGTGCGTCCTCGGAGTCAGCCCGTGACGGTCACGACCCTTGTGCTCGGCCGGGCGGGCGTCTCGGACGGGTAGAACCAGCGGAACCAGATGCGGCCGCGCCGATGGCCGGCGGGTGACACCCAGTTCGGATGGCCGGGGTCACGGTGGGCGACGACGATCGTCCACGACCCGTCGTCCTCGTACTGCACCTGCCCGCCGTTGATCGTCACGCGCTCGTAGTCGTAGTTGTAGGTGTGCAGGAACTGGTTCCAGAGGCACATGTTCCAGAACGCGCACTCGGGTGAGCGGCCCTCGATGACGAGCGCCTCGTCGTCGGCGAGGTCGAAGCTGCCCATGGCGTACGCGGCGTCGCCGGCGGCCCAGCCGAACGTCTGCTGCGGGACGGGGTACGGCTCGTCGACGCTGTTCGGCTCGCCGAGGGCGAGCGGGACGATGTTGGCCTGGTCGCGCAGCCAGGTGACAGCGGCACGGAAGCGGCGGGCGAGGTCGGCGTCGTCGAGCCGGTACGCCGCCGGCGGGTCGACGGCTTCGATGTGCCACTCGACGCGCCAGTCGTGCACCGGGTCGTCGAGGTAGTCACGGGTGATCGCGCAGATGGCGTCGGGCTCGAGCTTCAGCCATGCGCCGTCGTGCGGATCCGGGCTGAGCACGAGCTCGAAGGTGCCGTCGAGGGCGATCTCGAGCATGCGGTCGTTGATCGTGCCGACGATGCGCTCCGAGTACCGGCCATCGTCG
>DATFXK010000043.1:0-4675 GCA_035316005.1 Acidimicrobiia bacterium
CTCCCGAGGTAGTCGAGGAGCTTCGAGCCCGGCACCGCGTCGGCCCGCGTGATCGTCTGGGCGGCGTCGAGCGCCAGCGAGAGCGCGAGTCCCTCCGGAGGCTCGGCGACCAGGTCCACCGCGCCGTCCTGCGTCCGCAGCCACCGGCCGTCGGGTGGACCGGCGCTCGGATGCGCCCGGCGAGCTCGTCCGGAGCGCAGCTGCTGGAGCCGCCAGCGCAACAGCGGCGGCGCGATCAAGGTCGACGCGAGCACGACGAGCAGCAGCGCGGCGTACTGCTCCTGATCGAGGACGTGTTCCGACAAGCCGATCGTCGCGAAGATCAGCCCGACCTCGCCCCGGGGGATCATCCCCATGCCGATCAGCCGCTTGTCGCCCGGCGATCCGGCGGCGCCGATGGCGGCGACGAGCTTCCCGATCACCGCCACGGCGAGCAGCGCCGACGCGATCGCGAGGACCTTCGGGTCGAAGAAGGACCCCACGTCGGCGTCGATGCCTATTTGCAGGAAGAACACCGGGATGAACAGGTGGCCGACCGGTGCCAGGTCGCGTGAGATGCGATCCGACACGGTGCTGCGCGACAGGGCCAAGCCGGCAACGAACGCGCCGACGATCGGTGCGAGCTGCGCGGCATCGGCGAGCTCGGCGAACGCGAGCGTGAAGGCGAGCGCGATCACGACCACGGTCCCGGTGGACCGTGCGCTGGTCTGGAGAAATTGGAACAGCGGCGGCGCCGCTCGCGCCCCCACGACCGTCGTGGCGACGAGGAAGAAGATCGCGAGTGCAAGGATGCCGACGACGTTCAGCACGGACACGCTGCCCTCGGTGACGAGACGAACGACCACCGTGAGGATCACGAGCCCGAGCACGTCGTCGGCGACGGCCGCGCCCAACACCGTGCGCGCCTCGACGGTCGCGAGGGCGCGGAGGTCGCTGAAGACCCGGGCCGTGATGCCGACGCTGGTAGCGGCAAGCGCAGCCCCGAGGAACAACGAGATCTTCGGGTCGTAGCCGAAGGTCTCGGCCACGCCGAACCCTGCGACCATCGGCACGACCACGCCGATCACCGCGACCGAGACCGACGCCCGCCCCACCGCGCCCAACTCGGAGAGGTCCATCCCCATGCCGACCTGGAGCAGGAGGAGGATGACGCCGATCTCGCCGAGCACGCGGAGCGTCTGCTCGGTGCCGACGAGGTCGAGGACAGACGGTCCGATCACGACCCCGGCGAGGATCTCGGCGACGACGGGCGGGAACCCGATGCGCTCGGCGATCTCGGCCGCGACCTTGGCCGCGATGAGGACGATCAGGATGTCGAGGAGAACGCTGGTGACCGACACGAGGCGCGGTTACTGCGCGTCGGCTCGGGCCTGTGCCGCCTGCATCAGGTAGCCGCGGGAGCGGACGGTGCGGACCTCCATGCCGAGCGCCGCGATGCGGCGCCGCAGTCGGAGCATGTGCACGTCGAGCGCGTTGCGGGTGGGCGTGCCGTCGGGCCACGCGCGGCGCGCCAGGGTCTCCCGGCCGACGACGGCGCCGAAGCGGTCGACGAGCGTGGCGGCGAGGGCGCCCTCGACCGGGGACAGCGCGACCCAACGGCCGCGGTAGCGCAGGAGCCCGTCCCGGTCGACCTGCGGCGCCGGCTGCTCGGTCTCGGCCCGGGAGGCGAGCCGGGCCACGCGGGCGCGCACGTCGCGATCGTCGGCCGGGAGGCGGATCCAGTCCTCGAGGCAGTCGGCCGATTCGGGCGGAGCCGACTCGCGGTTCAGGAGCAGGAGCCGGGGCGATCCGTCGTCCCGGAGCTGCTGCAGTCGCGTGTCTTCCTCGGGCCAGCGCACGAGCACGACGTCCATGCGGGGACGGTACGGGCGCTGTGTTTCGCGACTGTTTCGCCGTGGTGAACGGTGTTTGTTGGTCCCGTTCCCCCAATACGCTGGTCCGGATGAGCCAGACGCTGTCCGAGAAGGTGTGGGAGCGCCACGTGGTGCACCGCGCCGAGGGCGAGCCCGACCTGCTCTACGTGGACCTCCACCTCGTGCACGAGGTCACCTCGCCCCAGGCCTTCGACGGCCTGCGACTGCACGGCCGCACGGTCCGCCGCCCCGACCTCACCATCTCGACGATCGACCACAACAACCCGACGACGAGCCGCGACCGCCCGGTCGAGGACCCGATCTCGGCGAAGCAGATGGAGGTGCTGGCCCGGAACTGCGAGGAGTTCGGCATCCGGCTGTACGGGATGGGTGACCCGGGCCGCGGCATCGTCCACGTGATCGGGCCCGAGCAGGGGCTGACCCAGCCCGGGCTGACGATCGTGTGCGGCGACAGTCACACCTCGACCCATGGCGCCTTCGGCGCGCTCGCGTTCGGCATCGGCACCAGCGAGGTCGAGCACGTGCTCGCCACCCAGACCCTGCCCCAGGTGAAGCCGGGCACGATGGCCGTGACGGTCGACGGCACCCTGGGTGCGGGGGTGACGGCGAAGGACCTCGTCCTGTCGATCATCGCCCGCATCGGCACCGGCGGCGGTATCGGCTCGATCATCGAGTACCGCGGCTCGGCCGTCCGCTCGCTCTCCATGGAGGGCCGGATGACGGTGTGCAACATGTCGATCGAGGCCGGCGCCCGCGCCGGCTTGGTCGCGCCCGACGACACGACGTTCGCGTTCCTCGAGGGCCGGCCGTTCGCACCCTCGGGCCCGGACTGGGAGCGCGCCCTGGACGACTGGCGTTCGCTCCCGACCGACCGCGGCGCGGTCTTCGACAAGGAGGTCGTGCTCGACGCGGCGGAGATCCGCCCATCCGTCAGTTGGGGCACGAACCCGAGCCAGACGACGACGATCGACGACATCGTGCCCGATCCCGACTCGTTCGCCGACCCGTCGGAGCGCGACGCGGCACGGCGCGCGCTCGGGTACATGGGTGTGAAGGCGGGTACGCCGATCCGCGAGATCGAGGTCGACACCGTGTTCATCGGCTCGTGCACGAACTCCCGCGTCGAGGACCTGCGCGCCGCCGCCGACGTCGTTCGGGGACGCCGCGTGCGCGACGGGTTGCGGGCGATGGTCGTGCCGGGTTCGATGGCCGTGAAGGCGGCATCGGAAGCCGAGGGGCTCGACCGCGTGTTCGTGGACGCCGGCTTCGACTGGCGCGCGGAGGCCGGTTGCTCCATGTGCCTGGCCATGAACCCCGACAAGCTGTCGCCGGGCGAGCGGTGTGCCTCGACCTCGAACCGCAACTTCGAAGGCCGGCAGGGCAAGGGCGGACGCACGCACCTCGTCTCCCCCGCGGTCGCGGCGGCCACCGCCGTCGCCGGCCGCTTCACGACCCCGGAGGACCTCGACTGATGCAGGCTGTGCGCGAGATCGTCGCACGCGGTGTCCCGCTGGACCGCTCCGACGTCGACACCGACCAGATCATCCCGAGCGACTGGCTGAAGCGCGTCGAGCGCACGGGCTTCGGCGAGGGCTTGTTCTCGGAGTGGCGCGAGCGCTCCGACTTCGTGCTCAACCAGGACCGCTTCCGCGAGGCGAAGATACTGGTCGCGGGCCCGAACTTCGGGACGGGCTCCTCGCGCGAGCACGCGGTGTGGGCGCTCGAGGACTACGGCTTCCAAGCGGTCATCTCACCGCGCTTTGCCGACATCTTCCGCAACAACTGCTTCAAGATCGGACTCGTACCCGTCGAGCTGCCGCCGGACGTCGTGACGCGCATCATGCGAACCGTCGAGGACGACCCGTCGGTCGAGATCGTGATCGACGTCGTGGACCGCCGCGTCGCCGTGCCCGCCATCGACCTCGACGAGCCCTTCGAGCTGGACGATCACACGCACCACCGGCTGTTGCACGGCCTCGACGACATCGGGCTCACCCTGCAGCACGGCGACGAGATCGGCGAGTTCGAGGCGCGGCGCCCGGCGTGGGCGCCGAAGGTGACGGCGGCGTCTGCGCCGACGCAGGAGAGGTAATCGCGGGAAATACCCCGGTTGTGGCGGCGCGGGCTGGATACTGGTTGCTCATGTTCGGACGACCCGGCCGCCGAGAGGTCCGTGCGCAGCGACGCCGCCTGGACTCGTACGACCCGGACGAGCGCACCCGCACCGGCACCGCCCTCGTGAAGCGCGGGCTCACCCGCCGCTCGGCCACGGTGCTCGCCCGGTACCTGCAGCACGAGGAGGACGCTCGGATCCGGTTCTCGATCGCGCTCGCGCTCGCACGGAACAACGGCGGGCGATCTCGCCGGCGACGCGTCCGGCAGTTCCGCCGCTGGGCCGCCGGCGAGCTCGTCGAACACGGACATCCCGTGCATCAGGGCCTCGAGCAGCAGCGGGGACGAAGGCGCCCGGTCCTCTCGTGGCAGCTCCCGCCGGCGCAGTCGTAGCCGGGTCAGCTGCTGAAGCAGACCGGGAGGCTCTCGGGCGACCTGAAGGCGGTGCCGACGACCTTGGGGTGCGGTCGGTCGGGATCGAGGCGAAGGTCGTGCAGGCGTTCGAGCACGGCGTCGAGCGCGATGCGGGTCTCCATACGAGCCAGGTGGAGCAGTTCCCACGCATCCGCGAGATCTTCCGCAGCGACATGTTCTGGAGCGACGACTTCCTCGCGCTCTGGATGGAGTTCGTCCTGTACGCCCGGCGGAACCCCGAAGCGAAGCGCAAGCTCGCCGCCAGCATCCAACGC
>DATFXK010000044.1:0-4111 GCA_035316005.1 Acidimicrobiia bacterium
GACATCGCCGCCGAGGTGGACCGGCTGCGTGACGCCGGTCTCCGCTTCCGCAACGAGATCGTCACCGGCCCCGGCGGCCAGCAGATCGTCTTCGACGACCCGTCCGGGAATCCGATCGAGCTCTTCCAGCCCGCGCAGAGCTAGTTGCCGTTCGGGTTCAACCGTTTAGACGCCGACCTCGGCAGTCCCCTTGACGTAGAAGTACGCGCCGTCGCCAAGGCCTCGCACGGTCTCCGGGTTCTTCGCGTTCTTGCGGCTGTCGAAGCTCTCGCGACGCTGCCATGCCGACGCCGGTCGCGACCGTGGCCGCGACGGTAAGGCGACGTATCCGCACGCGTCAGGTCCCGGCGAGGCGGGCCACGACCGGCGCGAACGCTTCGTACTCGTTGTCGCCGAGCGCGATGTAGGAGACCCCCCATTCTTCTCGTCGCCGGACGAGCAGGTCACAGCACTCGTCGACGGTGCCCACGAGCGCGACGCCGGACTCGAGCGCCTCGTCGGCGCTGATCCCGAAGGCGGGCGCAGCCGCTTCGGCGAGGCCTCGACGGTCGTCCGTGATGGCGGCGAAGAAGTACCGGATCTGGAGCTCGATGTCGGCGAACCGGTCCCCGGCGGCCTCCCGCACCCAGTCGAACTTCTCCGTCCAAAGCGCCGGAAGGGTCTCGCGGGCCTGATCGGTCGTGATCTCACCGGCACGCGCCGCGGGCGTGAACCCGATGATGTCGGCCTCACGCGCCGCGAGCGTGAGGAGCCTGCGGCCCCCGCCGCCCACGAAGAGCGGCGGATGCGGCTGCTGAGCCGGCTTGGGAAGCCCGTCGTAGTTCGTGATGCGGTAGTGCGCGCCATCGAACGAGAACGGCGCGGCCCCCCACGCGCCCTTCATGACCGCGATGGCTTCCTCGAGCCGCTCGATCCGTGTCCCGGCACGGTCGTATGGCAAGCCGAGCGCCTCGTAGTCGATACGCATCCACCCGGCGCCGATGCCGGCCTCGACCCGTCCGTCCGAGATCACATCGAGGGTCGCGAACTCCTTGGCCACGACCGCGGGGTGCTTGTAGTCGTTGCCGAGCACGAGCGTGCCGACACGCAGCGAGTCGGTCACCTCGGCTGCCGCGGCGATGCCGACCATCGGCGCGAACGGCGTGTCGATGAAGTGATCCGGCATGTACAGCGTCGAGTACCCGAGGGCCTCGACCTTCCGCGCCTTCTCGGTCCACTCGCGCGCGGAGGTCGCTCCGCCCGTCTGCACCCCGAAGCGGAACTTACGGTCGTGCGCCATCACGTGCCTGCCAGCTTCGCGACCGCCGGTGCGAACTGTTCCATCACGTCGACCCCCACCACGACGTAGGTCATGTCCCAGCGCTCACGGCGCGCGTACAGGTCGTCGATCATCTCCTCGAGCGTCCCCGCCAGCACGACCGGCGTCTCGAGTGCCTCCTCGGGTGAGACACCGAACGCGCCCGCCATCATCTCGGCGAGCGATCGTCGATCGTCCGTGAACGTCGTGAACCCGACGAACGACTGGATCTCCAGATCATCGAAATGCTCGCCGGCGGCTTCGCGCAACCAGGCGACCTTCTGGTCGGTCGCCGGACCGGTCATCGAACGGGCGGCGTCGTCGCTGATCGCGACGCCGCCGCGGAGGTTGGCGTTGACGCCGACGATCGCGGCTTCCCGAGCGGCGAGGCCGAGGATCTTCGGCGCGCCGCCGCCGATGATGAACGGGGGGTGCGGCCGTTGCACCGGCTTCGGCTCCCCGTCGAGGTCCGTCACCGTGTAGTGCTCGCCGTGGAACGTGAACGGCCCGTCGCTCATGAGGCCTTTGACGATCTTCACCGACTCTCCCAGCCGGTCGATGCGCACGCCGGGACGGTCGAGCTCGAGGCCGGCCTTCTCGTAGTCGGCCGTCATCCACCCGGCACCGAGGCCGAGCTCGAGCCGGCCACCGGACAGCAGGTCGAGGGTGGCGGCCTCGCGGGCGAGCACGACCGGGTGCTTGTAGTCGTTGCCCAGGACCAGCGACCCGACCCGCAGCGTGTCGGTGACGGCCGCGGCGGCGGCCATCGCCGGCATCGGCGCCAGTGGATGGTCGATGAAGTGGTCGGGCACGAACAGGGTGGAATAGCCGAGCGCCTCGGCCTGGCGTGCCTTCTCGTGGAAGTCGGTCGCCGACGCCGCGTGCGAGCACATGATCCCGAACCGGAACTTCCTGCCGCTCGCCACGGCCCGGCAGGCTATCCGAGGTCCGGTCAGCTCCCGGTCGAGCCGAAGCCGAACGTGCTCCGTTCGGTGTCCCCCAGGTCGTCGACCTCGACCCACTCGATCATCTGGACGTCGAGCAGGACGAGCTGTGCGATGCGATCGCCGCGCTGAACCGAGTAGGCGCGGCTCGGGTCGGTGTTCACGAGCAGGACCTTGATCTCGCCGCGGTACAGCGGGTCGATGAGCCCGGGTGTGTTCAGGCAGGTGACGCCGTGGTTGAGCGCCAGGCCCGAACGCGGCAGGACGAAGCCGGCGCATCCGGACGGGACCGCGATGGCGATACCGGTCGGCACGAGGGCGCGTCCGCCGGCGGGCTCGAGGTGCGCGTCGGCGGCGGCGTGGAGGTCGTACCCGGCGTCGTCGGGATGCTGCGCGGTCGGAAGCGGGAGATCACCGTCGAGGCGCCGGATGCGGACGTGCACGACCGGCAGAGTACGCGCGTCAGTCGCGCAGGTCCCCCAGCAGCTCCAAGCGCTGCTCCTCTGTGAGCTCGACGACGGCGTCGTAGCTCGGATGGTCGACGACGATCCGAACGGGACCGGCCGCGAAGGCGTCGACCTGCTCGGGCGAGAATCGGAACTTCAGGTAGTGCACCGTCGACGTCGTCTCGTCACGCGTAAGGCGCTCCTCGTCCTCCGGGATGCTGGGGACCGGCGCACCATCGTGCAGCCAGAGCGAGACCGCGCGCTGGATGCCGACCAGCTTGGGCAACCACTCGTAGAGCCGTTCCTTGTTGTCGATCTCGACGAACAACGTGCCCGAGAGCTCGTTCGGCGTCGGGATGAGCTCGTTGTACGTCTCGATCTCCTGCTCGATCTGCTCGTCGGTGAGCATGCGCTCGATGCGTGCCATCTCCTGGATCTGAAAGCGCATCGTGTCCGCGTTCTCGAACGTGATCGTCAGGAGGTCGCCGAGCTGGACGCGGCGACGCTTCTTCATCGCAACGATGTGCCGCCGGAACTCGGCGCGCTCACGTTCGTACTCGCGCAGGTCCTTGATGTCGTCGAGCGTCAGCTTTCGCATGGTGACTCCGTCGAGCTCCGGTCGTTCGGGGGGTGGCACGCAAGCGGCCCCGGAGAGACTCCGGGGCCGCCGGATGCCAACGGGGTCAGCCGAGGATCAGCTGCTGACCTGCTCGAGGCCCTGCGTGAACCGGCCGGCGTGGCTCTTCTCGGCGCGAGCCAGCGTCTCCAGCCACTCGCCGACCTCCTCGAACCCCTCGTCGCGGGCGGTACGGGCGAACCCGGGGTACATCTCGGTGTACTCGTAGGTCTCGCCCTCGATCGCCGACTTGAGGTTGTCGGCCGTCGGGCCCACCGCGACGCCCGTCACCGGGTCGCCGACCTCGGCGAGGAAGTCGAAGTGACCGAAGGCGTGGCCCGTCTCACCCTCGGCGACGGAACGGAAGAGCGCCGCCACGTCGGGGTAGCCCTCGACGTCCGCCTTCTGGGCGAAGTAGAGGTAGCGCCGGTTGGCCTGGCTCTCGCCGGCGAACGCCTCCTTCAGGTTCTCGTGGGTCTTGGTGCCTTCCAGCTTGGGCATGGTGCTCCTTCGTGTGCTTGTCGATCGTTCGGGGGGATTACGAGGACCGCGCGGCGCATGCGTCGCACAGCCCGCGGAAGTTGATCTCGACCGCCGATACCGTGAACCCTCGGCGGTGGCGCGCCGGCAGGCGGACGTCGGGCAGTTCGAGGGGCACGTCGCGGACCTTGCCGCAGTGGGTGCAGATGAGGTGGTGGTGCTCGTCCTCGACGTTGGGGTCGACCCGGTAGCTGCCGGTTCCGAGGTCGAGCAGGACCACCTCGCCCATGGCCGCCAGGTCGTTGACGGTCTGGTACACGGTCTTCAG
>DATFXK010000045.1:0-3094 GCA_035316005.1 Acidimicrobiia bacterium
GCGAGATCGAGGAGGCCTTCGGACCCGTCGAGGTGCTCGTCAACAACGCGGGCACGAACGAGGACGGGCTGATCGCCCGGATGTCCGACGACCAGTGGCGGCGCGTCATCGACACCAACCTCACCGGCGCGTTCCAGACGATCCGGCGCGCCACGCCCAAGATGATGCGCGCACGGTGGGGTCGGATCGTCAACATCTCGTCCGTCGTCGGTTACCGCGGGGGTCCCGGACAAGCCAACTACGCGGCCGCGAAGGCGGGGCTGCTCGGGCTGACACGATCCGTCGCCCACGAGCTCGCCCCTCGCAACGTCACCTGCAACGTCGTCGCACCGGGGCCTATCGTGACTTCGATGACCGAAGGCCTCTCCGACGAGTGGCAGGTCAAGGCAGAGGAAGCGGTGCCGTTGGGTAGGTTCGGCCGAGCCGACGAGGTCGGCGCCGTGGTGGCATTCCTCTGCTCCGAGGCCGCCGGATACGTCACCGGAGCTCTCGTTCCCGTCGACGGGGGCCTGGGGATGGGACACTGAACCCCCGACCAGCCGTACCGACTGGAGGACTGGATGGAACGTGACGAAGCACTCGGCGTACTGCGCGAGGTGGCCGTCGAGGTCCTGAGCGTCGAACCCGACAGCGTCACCGAGAGCGCGCGCTTCAAGGAGGACCTCGACGCCGACAGCCTCGACCTCGTCGAGATGGTGATGGGGCTCGAGGAGCGCTTCGACATCTCGGTTCCCGAAGAGGACCTCGAAGGTGTCACCACCGTCGGGCAGGCCGTCGACCTCGTACTGGCCAAAGTGGGCGCCGAGGCATGAGCGAACTCGACCACAGCGGTCGGCCGCGAGTCGTCGTCACCGGCGTGGGTGTGAAGACGCCGGCGGGCAACGACGTCGCGTCGTTCTGGGACGAGCTGTGCGCGGGTCGGGCGACCGCGCGCACGATCGACAGCTTCGACCCGTCCGAGCTGTCGATCACGTTCGCGGGCGAGGTGCGCGACTTCGACCCGGTCGTCTACTTCGGGCCCAAGGAGGCGCGCCGTCAGGACCGAGTGACGCAGCTCGGCTTCGGCGCCGCCGCCGACGCGCTCGCCGAAGCCGGCGAGCTCGGCGCCGACCCCAGCCGGTGCGCCGTGATCATCGGCACCGGCGTGGGCGGGCTGCACACCCTCGAAGACAACCAGCGCCTCTACTTCGAGAAGGGCCCGTCGCGTGTCAGCCCCTTCTTCGTCCCGATGATGATGCCCAACGCCACTGCCGGCGTCATCGCGATGCAGCTCGGTTGGACGGGACCGAATGTCTGCGTCGCCACCGCCTGCGCCGCCGGCGCGCACGCGATCGGCGAAGGCGTGCGGCTGATCCGCGACGGTACCGCCGACGTCGTGATGGCCGGCGGTACGGAGGCTGCCGTGACACCGCTCACGGTCGCCGCGTTCGCACGCATGGGTGCACTCAGCTCCCGCAACGAGGATCCCGAGCACGCGTCACGTCCGTTCGACGCCGACCGCGACGGCTTCGTCATCGGCGAAGGGGCGGGCTGTGTCGTGCTCGAGTCGTTGGAGCGGGCGCAGGCTCGCGGAGCGACGGTGTACGGCGAGGTCGCCGGGTACGGCCGCAACGCCGACGCCTACCACATCACGGCGCCGTCACCCGGCGGCGCCGGCGCAGCCGTGTGCATGCAGCTCGCGCTGGACGACGCCGACGTCGAGGCGTCCGAGATCGGGCACGTGAACGCGCACGGCACCTCGACGGAGCTGAACGACGCCGCCGAGGCAGAAGCGATCCGCAAGGTGTTCGGGGACTCGCCGCCACCCGTCACGTCGACGAAGGGCGTGACCGGCCACCTCATCGGCGCCGCCGGTGCGGTGGAGGCCGTCGCGGCGCTGCTGGCCGTGCGGGACGGCGCGGTGCCGCCCACCGCCAACCTCGAACGACTCGGCGACGACATCGAGCTCGACGTCGTGGCCGGTTCGCCCCGTGAGATCGGGTCGAAGTCGGCGCTGTCGAACTCGTTCGGCTTCGGCGGGCACAACGCCTGCCTCGTGCTCACGCCCGCCGGCTGATCGCAGCGCAGTGACGCCGCTGTTCTCGCCGACGCCGGTCGCGCCGGTGATGACGCAGCGGAGCGACGCGGTCACTGCGGCCCTCTCGGACCTGCACGGCCGTACCGTCAGCTGGTTCAGGCTCGACGGCGGCAAGCACCGGGGCGCGATCGGTGTGGCCGAGGGCGAGGCGCTCGAACGAGCGGTGCGGCTCGGCATCGAGCTCGGGGTGCCCGTCGTCGGCGCGATGGCGACGTCGGGAGCCGACGTCGGCGAAGGGGTGGCGTCGCTCCACGCCTGGGGCCGGGTCGCCCGCGCCCTGACCGACGCCTCGGGTGTCGTCCCCACGCTGCTGGCGGTCGTCGGTCCGTGCGTGTCGGGGCCGGCCCTGATGCTCGGGCTCGTCGACCAGGTCGTCATGACGAGCGACGCGTTCGCCTACGTGTCAGGCCCCGACACCGTGAGCGCGTTCACCGGCGTGCCCGTCGGTCGGACCGACCTGGGCGGCGCGTCGGTCCACGACGTGCGGAGCGGCGTGACCGCGCTCGTGGTCGACGACGACACCGACGCGCTGGCGGCGCTGGCGACGATCCTCGACTACCTGCCCGACCACCATCTCGACGACCCGCCTGCGGCGCTCGTCGACGACCCGGTCGACCGGGACTGCGCCCGCGCCGCGACCGCGGTGCCGGTTCGGGCGACCGCCTCCTACGACGTACGGGTCATCGTCGAGGACGTGGTCGACGAGGGCACCTTCTTCGAGCTCCGGTCCCGCCACGCGCCGAATCTCGTCACCGGGCTCGCCCGTCTCGGCGGACGCCCGGTCGGGGTCGTTGCGAACCAGCCGAGCCAGCGGGCCGGAACGCTCGACATCACCGCGTCGCAGAAGGGTGCGCGCTTCGTGCAGTGGTGCGACGCGTTCAACGTGCCCCTGCTGACCTTCGTCGACACGACCGGGTTCGCGCCCGGCACCGACCTCGAGTGGCGAGGCATCATTCGCCACGGTGCCCAGCTCGTCCACGCGTACGCGGCGGCAACCGTGCCGCGGCTGTGCGTCGT
>DATFXK010000046.1:0-7807 GCA_035316005.1 Acidimicrobiia bacterium
CAGAGGATGCATTCGGCCTGGTCGATGTGGAGGAACTGCTTGGGTTTGACCGCCGAGGTGAGGAAGGCGGGGTCGACTTCCTGGAGCTCGTAGTCGGTCACGAAGTCCGGCATCGGCGGATTCGCGTCGGTCTTCGCCATCGCTCTACGCCTTCGACTTCACGGGCCGGCCGAAACGGGACGTGCGCAGGACCTTCCCCTCTTCGTCCACGGGCTCGGGCTTCGGCACGAGGCGCTGCTGCCACAGGAACCAGAGTCGCAGGTTGAGGCCGAAGAAGATGCCGTAGATCGCGACGACGATGAAGTCGCGCAGCTGCTGATAGTTGGGCTTGATCGCGTACGTCTCGAACAGGATCTTGTCGGGCGTCCACCGGAGGTACTTGTCGGAGAAGGTGATCCACTCGTGCGGGATGACGCCGTACGCCAGCGTCATGAGGAAGAACACGGCGACCGCTCCGGCCATCGCCTCCGCCCACGTGGTGGGGCGGTCCTGGGGGCGGGGATCGCGTGACACGACCATCGCCAGGGCGAGCGCGACGGTGCCGAAGACGATCGTCCAGACCATGAGGACCTGCACCGCGGGGAACAGCCCGCCGACCACATAGCAGCCGATCACCAGCACGACGATCAGCGGCACGCCCTGCTTGGGCTTCAGGACCTTGTGCTGGAGAGGGGGACGCAGCAGGGCGAACACGAACGCGAGCCCAATGCCCATCGCGAGCAACGCGAAGATGAGCCGCCCGGCCGGGTGCGCCCACCCGAAGTACCAGCGGTCCAGGACGCTCTGCGGAATCAGGTTGGGCATGAGCCCGAGTGCCCTCCCGTCGCACGGCGCCGCGCTGCACGCCGTGGCTCCGAATACGTCGTCGTGTTACCACGCTAGAGGAGGCGTCGGCACATTGGGGACCGGTACCAAGCCTTGTGAACATGTGCGTGCCAGAAGCGCGTGCGACCGGTCGAGACGTGCTGTGACACCATGCAAACGTGCGACGGGGACGTCCTGATGTCTGATCACTTCGACGCGCTCGTCATCGGCGCAGGCCCGTCCGGCGCCGCCGCCGCGTACTGGCTCGCCGAGCGGGGACGGCGGGTGCTCGTCGTGGAGAAGAAGCGGTTCCCACGTGAGAAGACGTGCGGCGACGGCCTCACGCCCCGGGCCGTACGCGAGCTGCACGGCATGGGCCTGGCCGAGCCGCTGGCGGACTCGCTGCGCTACGACGGCCTGCGGTCGATCGCCCACGGCATCACGCTCGAGCTGGCCTGGCCCGACCATCCCGACTTCCCGCCCTACGGCTACGTGATCCGCCGGCGCGACCTGGACGAGATGGTCGCCGGGCAGGCGGTCAAGGCGGGCGCCACCGTCTGGCCCGCGGCCGAGGCGACGGAGCCCCTGGTCGAGAACGGGCTCGTGACCGGCGCGGTCGTGCAGCGCAGGGAGAGCGGCACCTGCGAGCCGGTACGCGCCCGCTACATCGTCGTGGCCGACGGCGCCAACTCGCGGTTCGGACGGGCGCTGGGCGCGGCGCGAGATCGCTCGTACCCGCTCGGGATGGCGGTGCGGGGCTACTTCCGCAGCCCGCACCACGACGATCCGTGGATCGAGAGCCACCTCGACCTCCGCGACCGTGACGGCAACCACTTGCCCGGGTACGGATGGGTGTTCCCGGTCGGGGACGGCACCGTGAACGTCGGCGTCGGCCTGCTGTCGACGTTCGCAGGCTGGAAGTCCGTGAACACGAGCCACCTGATGGACGCGTTCACCGCGACGGCACCACCCCGATGGGGCATCAGCCCGGAGACGTCCTGCGGCCCGCCGACGGGCGGCAAGCTCCCGACCGGCGGCTCGGTACGCCCGGCGACCGGCCCCACCTGGGTCGTCGTCGGCGACGCCGGGGGCGCGATCAACCCGTTTAACGGCGAGGGCATCGCCTACGCGTACGAGACGGGGCGGCTCGCGGCCGACGCGCTGGAGCTCGCCCTCGCGACGGGTGACGGGCTCGCGCTCCAGCGCTACCCGGAACGGCTCGAGGAGCTGTACGGGCTCTACTTCAAGGTTGCTCGCGCGTTCGTGAAGGCGATCGGGAACCCCGCCGTCATGCGTGAGCTCACCCGCGTCGGGATGCGGTCGCGGACGCTCATGGAGTGGGTGTTGCGGATCATGGCCAACCTGCTCCGTCCCGACGAGCTCGGTCCCGCCGAAGCCGCGTACAAGGCGGTTGCCGCGCTCGTCGCGGTCGCGCCCGAGCCGTAGCGGCAGCTTGAGCCCTCTTCCCGGCACCGCGGTAGCCTGCGCGCGCCAGGCCGCCGCACCGGTGACACGGGAGCGAGATGAACGCCTACCTGCCGATCCTGATGATGATCTGCCTGGTGGTGGTGTTCATCGCAGCGTCGTTCCTGGTCTCGCAGCTGCTCGGTCCACGCCGGCCGAACCCGGCGAAGCAGGCGCCCTACGAGTCCGGGATCGTGCCCGAGCAGGAGCCGAGCGAGCGGTTCCCGGTGAAGTTCTATCTCGTCGCGATGACGTTCATCGTTCTCGACGTGGAGATCATCTTCCTCTATCCCTTCACGACGATCTTCCGGAACTTCGCACCGGCTGCGTACGGGCTCGTGATCATGGGCGTGTTCCTCCTCACGTTGCTCGTGCCGTTCGCGTACCTGTTGTCGACGGGCGCGCTCGACTGGGGCCCGATGCGCAAGGTTGTGGGCCGCGTGAGCGCCGGAGTGCTCCGGGCATCCGGCAAGCCGGGGGCCACCGGTCTCGATCCCGCGGTCAAGCGCGGGGAAAAGGCAGCCTGATGGGTCTCGAGCAGGTTCCGTACTCGTTCCTGACGGGACGACTCGAGGATCTCGTCAAGTGGGCGCGGCGCAACTCGGTGTGGCCCGCGACCTTCGGGCTCGCGTGCTGCGCGCTGGAGATGATGGCCACGGGCGCGGCGCACTACGACCTGGCGCGCTACGGCATGGAGGTGTTCCGCGCCAGTCCCCGCCAGGCCGACCTCATGATCGTCGCCGGCCGGCTCAGCCAGAAGATGGCGCCGGTCCTGCGCCAGGTGTACGACCAGATGGTCGAGCCCAAGTGGGTCATCTCGATGGGCGTCTGCGCGAGCACGGGCGGCATGTTCAACAACTACGCGCTCGTCCAGGGTGTCGACCAGATCGTCCCCGTCGACGTGTACGTCCCCGGCTGCCCGCCCGGGCCGGAGACGCTCATGTACGGGATCCTGATGCTCCACGACGAGATCCGCAGCGGCGAGATCCTGAAGCGACGCGCGCGCACCGCGCATGGCGGCGCCGCGATCCAGGTCGAGCAGCGCGACGGCACGCGTCCCGACGCGTTGGCCACCCGATAGGACGGCGTTCCGAGGACCCACGAACGATGCCCGACGACGACGCTCGTGAAGACGCTCACAAGAACGGTGACGCCGACGTAGAAGATAAGGAGAAGAGCGCGCCCGCTCCCCCTGACGACGAGGTGGCGGCGGCCGTCGTCGAGCGCTTCCCCGGCACCGTGTTCCACCGCTCCCACGGCCAGCCGGTCGTCTACGTCGACCGGGCGGTCTGGGCGGAGATGGGCGGGTTCCTGCGTGACGAGCAGCAGTTCACCCAGTGCATGGACGTCACCGCCGTCGACCATCTCGTCGACGCCGAGCGACTCTCGGTGCCCGGCGTGGACGCGGAGCGCTTCGAGGTGGTCGCGAACTTCCTCTCGCACCCCCGCAACCGGCGCATCCGGGCCGTCTGCGAGGTGCCGGCCGGCGACGCGTCGGTGCCGAGCCTGACCGGGACGTACCCGGGCATGAACTTCGCCGAGCGCGAGGTGTTCGACATGTTCGGGATCTCGTTCACCGACCACCCCGACCTGGCCCGCATCCTCATGCCGGACGACTGGGCCGGGTACCCGCTACGCAAGGACGATGCGCCCAGCCGGGTGCCCGTCACGTTCAAGGAAGACCCGAGCCCACGATGAGCGACACACGCGACTCCTCCGAGGGCACCGACGCCCGGACCGAGCACGCCTTCCTCTCGGATCCGGCCCTGACCCGACTCACCGACGAGGGCTCGCAGGAGCTCGTCGTCACCGGCGGCCCGTGGCCCGAGCCCGACGAGGCCGAGGGCGACACGATGATCATCAACATGGGCCCGCAGCACCCGTCGACCCATGGTGTGCTGCGCGTGATGCTGGAGCTCGACGCCGAGACGGTCCTGCGCGCCAAGCCCGTCATCGGCTACCTGCACACGGGCATGGAGAAGACGGGTGAGGAGCTCACCTACGTGCAGGGCGCGACCAACGTCACCCGGATGGACTACGCGTCGCCGCTCACGAACGAGCTCGCGTTCTCGATGGCGGTCGAGCGCCTCCTCGACATCGACGTTCCTCCGCGCGCCACGTGGATCCGCATGTACCTCGTCGAGCTCAACCGGATGGCGTCCCATCTCCTGTTCCAAGCGACCAACGGGCTCGACATGGGCGCGCTCTCGATGATCGTGTACGGCTGGCGCGACCGCGAGGAGACGCTCCGACTGCTCGAGAAGATCACCGGCCTGCGGATGAACAACAACTTCATCCGTCCCGGCGGTGTCGCCGCCGAGCTCCCGGACGGCTGGCAGGAGGACACCATCGCCGTGTGCGAGACGGTCGAGAAGGGGGTGCGCGAATACGACGAGCTGCTCACGAACAACCCCATCTGGCAGGAGCGGCTGCAGGGCGTGGGCGTCATCACCACCGACCAGGCGCTCGCACTCAGCGCGTCCGGCCCGATCCTCCGCTCGACCGGGTTCCCGTGGGACCTGCGCAAGGCCCAGCCGTACCTCGCCTACGACGACGTCGACTTCGACGTGATCTACGCCGAGAACGGCGACTGCTTCGACCGGTACCGCATCCGGCTGCTCGAGATCCTCGAGTCGATCAAGATCGTGCGGCAGTGCATCGAGAAGATGCCGTCCGGTGACTACCGCGTCCAGGACCGCAAGGTCACGCCCCCGCCGCGTGCCCGCATCGACGAGTCCATGGAGGCGTTGATCCACCACTTCAAGCTGTTCACCGAGGGGTTCAAGGTGCCGGCGGGCGAGACGTACGTCGCGGTGGAATCGCCCCGGGGCGAGATCGGGTGCTACCTCGTTGCCGACGGCACCGGGAAGCCGTGCCGGCTGCACATCCGGGGGCCGTCCTTCTACAACCTGCAGTCGATGACGCCGATGATGGAGGACCGGCTCATCGCCGACGCCGTCGCGGTGATCTCGAGCGTCGACCCGATCATGGGCGAGGTCGACCGCTGATGGCGTTCACGCCCGAGAACCTCGCCCGCGCCCGCGAGATCGTCAGCCTCTACCCGGTGGCGAAGTCGGCGACGCTCCCGCTCCTGCACCTCGCCCAGGACCAGGACGGCTGGGTCCGCCCCGAGGCGATGGAGGAGATCGCCGGCCTCCTCGACCTGACCCCGGCGCAGGTGCTGGGCGTGTGCTCCTTCTACTCCATGTTCAAACGCGAGCCGGTCGGGCAGCTGGTCGTGACGGTGTGCACGAACGTGTCCTGTCTCGTGAACGGCGGTCCGGAGCTGTTGCGTGCGCTCGAGGACCGGCATCTCGACGACGACGACGTCCACGTCGAGGAGGTCGAGTGCATCGCCGCGTGCGATCTCGCGCCGGTGATGCAGGTGAACTACGACTACCACGGCCCCGTCGACGCCGAGGCCGCCGCGACCATCATCGACGAGTACAAGGCGCGGGTACGCACGCCGCGAACGATCTCCGGCACGCGGGTCGACGCGGGAGCGACTCGCTGATGCCCGAGACGCGGATCGTCACGAAGCGCCTGCGCGACCACGCCGAGGACTCGTGGACGATCGAGCGCTACCTCGCGACGGGCGGATACGACATGTTGCGCAAGGCGCTCGCGCTGTCACCGGAGGCGATCCAGGACGAGCAGGTGAAGGCGTCGGGCCTGCGGGGCCGGGGCGGCGCCGGCTTCGGGACCGGCCAGAAGTGGTCGTTCCTTCCCAAGGACGTGTACCCGCGCTACCTCGCCGTGAACGCGGACGAGGGCGAGCCGTCCACCTTCAAGGACCACATGCTCGTCGAGCGCGACCCGCACCAGCTCATCGAGGGCATCGTGATCTCGGCCTTCGCGGTCGAGTGCCACCTCGCGTTCGTGTACGTCCGGGGTGAGTTCGCCCTCGGGTACGAGCGGCTGAGCCAGGCGATCGCGGAGGCGTACGAGCGCGGCTACCTGGGCAAGGACATCCTCGGGTCCGGCTTCGACCTCGACCTGATCCTCCACCGCGGCGCCGGCTGCTACATCGCCGGCGACGAGACGGGCCTGCTGTCGAGCCTCGAGGGCGAGCGGGCGATGCCGCGCATCAAGCCGCCCTTCCCGGCCGTCCAGGGCCTGTTCGCCAAGCCGACGGTGGTGAACAACGTGGAGACCCTGTCGACCGTCCCGCACATCATCGACCGGGGCGGCGAGTGGTACGCGAGCCTCGGCGTCGGCCGGTCGACCGGCACACGGATCTTCTCCGTTTCTGGACACGTCGAGCGACCGGCCAACTACGAGGTCGAGCTGGGCACGCCGTTCCGTGAGCTCATCGAGGGCCTCGCCGGCGGGGTGCGGGGCGGAAAGCGCATGAAGTTCTTCATCCCCGGCGGCGCGTCGTCGCCGTGGCTGATGCCCCAGCACCTGGACGAGCCCACCGACATGGATCACGTGCAGAACGACCTCAAGTCCATGCTCGGCTCGGGGGCGATCATGGTGTTCGACGAGGACACGGACCCCTTGCTCGTGGCGTGGCGGCTCCTGAAGTTCTTCGCCCACGAGTCGTGCGGGAAGTGCACGCCGTGCCGCGAGGGCTCGGGCTGGCTGGAGAAGATCCTGTACCGCATGTCGCACGGCCTCGGCCGTCCCGAGGACCTCGACCTGATG
This sequence comes from Acidimicrobiia bacterium, assembly GCA_035316005.1. GTDB lineage: Bacteria > Actinomycetota > Acidimicrobiia > IMCC26256 > JACDBD01 > JALZAA01. The sequence continues at coordinate 6,916 of DATFXK010000046.1, forward strand.
CTCGACTTCGGCGACAACATTGTCCCCGGCCTGAACGCCCCGTTCGCGCAGACGACGATCTGCGCGCTCGGGCCCAGCACGATGTCCCCGGTCGTGAGCCTCGATCGCTGGTTCCGCGACGAGATCGCGCAGCGCGTGGAGGCGGACGCCCGGAGGCGCATCTCCGTCCCCGTCGCCGCCGGTGGAGGTGGGCGGTGACGGACCAGCCGATGAGCCAGTGGCCCTCGGAGTGGGAGTACGTACTGCCGGTGCGCCCCGGCCCCGAGCAGGTGACGATCACCGTCGACGGGCGCGAGGTGCAGGTCCCCAACGGCGAGCTGCTGATCCGGGCGGCACAGGACCACGGCACCTTCATCCCGCGCTTCTGCTGGCACGACCGCATGAAGCCGGTCGGCATGTGCCGCATGTGCCTGGTCGAGGTGGAAGGGCTGCGCGGGCTCCAGATCGCGTGCGCCACGCCCGTGTACGACGGCATGGTCGTGCACACCCAGAAGGACGAGGTGCGGAAGGCGCAGGACGGTGTCCTCGAATTCCTGCTCATCAACCACCCGCTCGACTGCCCGGTGTGCGACCGCGGTGGCGAATGCCCGCTCCAGGAGCAGACGCTGGCGTTCGGCCCGGGGCAGTCGCGCTACGTCGAGGAGAAGCGCCACTTCGAGAAGCCGATCCCGATCAGCGACCTCGTGCTCCTCGACCGCGAGCGCTGCATCCAGTGCGGTCGCTGCACGCGCTTCGCGGCCGAGATCGCCGGCGACGCGCTCATCGACTTCGGCGGCCGGGGCGAGACGACCGAGGTCATCACCTATCCCGACGACCCGTTCACGTCCTACTTCTCCGGGAACACCGTGCAGATCTGCCCCGTCGGCGCGCTGACCGCCAAGCCGTACCGGTT
>DATFXK010000047.1:0-24612 GCA_035316005.1 Acidimicrobiia bacterium
ACCGTCGGCATCGCACCGAGCTGACGGAACCAGCCGAGGGTGTCCTCGACGCCCCACGACTCTGCCAGCCTGCCGTCGACGACGCGGTAGACGGTCGTGCCCGGCTTCGCGTACGCCTGCCCGGCGGCGTCGATGCCGAGGAACGGCTCACCGGTGAGCGTGCCGCGCTCGGTGTACCGCATGACGATCTTGTCGCCTTCGACAACGAGGTCCTCGATCGTGATGTTCACGTCGGGAAATGACCGGCGCAGGAACGTGCACGCCCGCACGTATGCGTCACGCCCGACGTTCGCCTTCCCTTCGGCGCCGTAGTACGCGGTGTATTCGTCGGCGAGCGTCGACTGGCAGACGGTCCAGTCGCCCCGGTTGAACCCGTCCTCGATGTGGCGACGGACCAGCGCGCGCAGATCGTCGGGCGACACCCGTAGGCCATCCGTGCTCAGGTGGCGGGCGCGGCAGCCTGCTGCGCCCGCAGGCATTCCTCCTGGCGAGCGGCGATGCGGCGGGTCACGATGATCGCGAACACGGCCGCCACGATGGCGCCGAACGCGCCGACGATGCGCAGGTCGTCGTCGCGACGGACCTTGTCGGGCTCGTCGGCGCGCACGTCACCACCGGAGCTGGCGATCCCACTCGGGATGGTGAAGATGACCGCCGTGACCAGCCACGCCCAGATCGCAGCCAGGGTCGACGAACGACGCCAGCTGGGATCGCCGCGCGGGATCGACGGGTCCGCGCCGCGCCACACGTCGTCCATGATGATGAACGGGATCACGAGGTTGGCGATGGGGATGAACCAGCCGCCGATCGCCCACCCCGGCCCGAGCCTCGGGTTCATCCGTCCGAGCGCCTCATTGTTCTTTGCGGCTCGGTACAGCCAGATGACGAGCAGCACGAAGATGGCCAGCGCCACGAGCCCCGACAGGATGATCATCGAGGCCGCCAACGCGTTGGCGTCGTTCACCGCCTTCGTGTCGAAGACCAGGCCGCCTGACTCCTTGTCGCCGAGCACGCGCAGGTGGTTGAACACGCCGATGATCAATACGGCGGTGAGCCCGATGTGCGTCGCGAACAGCCATGTGAGCGCGGTGGTGATGCCCTGCACGCTTCGCCACCGTGGCGGAGGTCCGGATCCCACTCCCGGCGCGCCCCCTGGCGGCTGCGGCGTCGTGCCCGGGGCGTAGTAGCCCGGCGGCGGGGCCGGCGGCGGCGGAGCCGGCATCTGCGGGTCTGAGCCCGGCGGGGGCGGAGGCGGGGGTGGTGCTTGGCTCATACGTTCTCTCTCCGTCGGCTCTTCCTCTTGCCGCCGTCGCAAGCTCCGGCTCTGCGGCGCCGGTCGGCAAAGCCGCCGTCGCCGCGCGGCAGGTTACGCGCATCGAGGTTTCGCCCGCGCCCTCGCCGAATGACAGACTCGTTGTTCTCCAAAGCAGGAGCGTTGATGCCGCCCGAGAAACTCCAGTGGAAAGAGCTCTACAAGGAAGTGGTCACGAGCGGGCTGTGCACGGGCTGCGCCGGGTGCGTGATCGTCTGCCCGCACGACGTCCTCGGGTACAACGACGAGGAGGGCGTCTACAAGCCGTTCCAGTTCGAGGAAGGCTTCGGGCCCGACAACTGCAGCCACGGAGAGAAGGGCTGCACGAGCTGCACGCGGGCGTGCCCCCGCTTCCGGGCGTGGGAGCCCGAGATCGACGAGTTCATGTACGGGCGCCAGCGGGAGCCGATCGAGGTCGAGGGCGTCTCGAAGGACATCGTCCTCGCCCGCGCCACCGACCCCGTCCTGGCCGAGGTCGGGCAGGACGGCGGCCTCGTCTCGGCGATCCTCTTGTACGCCCTCGAGCACGACATCATCGACGCCGCCCTGGTCTCGTACCTCGAGGGCGACGGGTCGACGTGGAAGGCGAAGCCGGGCGTCGCCCGCACCAAGGAGGACATCATCGCCTCCGCCGGGAGCCGCTACACGTACTCCGCCAACACGCTGGCGTACGACGAAGCCATCGACAGCGGCGCCGAGAAACTCGCGCTCGTCGGTATGAGCTGTCAGAGCTCGGTGCCGCCGGTGATGAAGCAGCGGCGCGCCGGCAAGGTCGGTCGCCGTCTCGCGCTCAACATCGGGTTGCTGTGCTCGAAGACGTTCGACGACGCCATCTTCGAGGAGCTCCTCGAGGCGAAGTACGGGTTGAAGCGCGCCGAGATCAAGAAGATGAACATCAAGGGCCGGCTGCAGATCTGGATGCACGACGGCCGGTACGTCGAGGTCCCGCTCAAGGAATGCCACGCGTTCACGCGTGAGGGCTGCAAGCTGTGCCCGGACTTCGCCGCCGAGCACGCCGACATCTCCACCGGCGGCATAGGCGCGTTCAACGACTGGACGCTCACGCTGGTCCGGACGGACGAGGGCCGCGAGATCATGGAGGGGCTGGAGCGCGACGGCTGGATCGAGGTACGTCCCGCCGACGAGGACCTCGGCGCCCTCGAGCTGCTCCACAAGCTCGCCAAGAAGCAGCGCGCCCGCTGGCCCGAGTTCGCCCACATCGACGCGCCGAGGTTGGTGGGCGCCTGACCCACGGAGGGATACGATCCCCTCCGGCGTGCCGGGAAGTCTGGTCGGCGTATCGACGACGCCGCTCCGGAGGACCTCCCGATGACCGGACGCCGAACGCACGTCCGCTTCCCGTTCGGCCGGTATCTCCATCCCGTCGGTGACGACTTCGTTCAGGTCGAGATCGCCAGTGGGATCGTCTTGTTCGCGGCCGCCGCGGTCGCGCTGGTCGTCGCCAACAGCTGGACCCGGGCCTACAACGACCTCTGGACCCACGAGCTCACGCTCGGTACCGGCGCGTTGAGCATCACCTACGACCTGCGCGGCTGGGTGAACAACGGTTTGATGACAGTGTTCTTCTTCGTCGTCGGTATGGAGATCAAGCGCGAGCTCGTGGAGGGCGAGCTGCGTGACCCCAGGACGGCCGCGTTGCCGGTGGTCGCCGCCCTCGGCGGCATGCTCGTCCCCGCGCTCATATTCCTCGCTTGGAACCCCACCGGCCCCGCCGGTCGCGGTTGGGGGATTACGACGGCGACCGACCTCGCGTTCGCCCTGGCCGTGCTCGCGCTCGTCGCGCCGCGAATCCCTGCCGGGCTCAAGCTCTTCCTGCTCACCTTGGCGGTAGTGGACGACACGGGCTCCGTCGTCATCATCACGCTCTTCTACTCCGGGGACATCGAGGTCTCCTGGATGCTCGCCGGGATGGGCGTACTCCTGCTCTTGATCGCCGCGTCGCGGCTGCGTCTGCCTCTCCAGCTGCTGTACGTTCCGCTGGCGTTCGCCGTGCTCTGGTTCTGCACCGTCAAGGCGAATCTCAGCGGTGCGCTCATCGGCGCTGTCCTCGGCTTGGTCACGCCGGCGAGATCACGAGACGAGCGCCATGTCCTCCACCGCGTGGAGGCTCCACTGCACCTCTTCGCCAGCTTCGCGATCGTGCCGCTCTTCGCGCTCGCAAACGCCGGCATCCAGCTCGGGCCCGAGGATCTGCGCGCGGCCGGATCGAGTGGCATCACGTGGGCGATCGTCGTCGCACGAGTCGTCGGCAAGGCGGTCGGGATCACGCTGGCCGTCGCGCTCGCAGTCCGCTTCGGGCTCGGCCGGCTTCCGACCTCGGTGACCCGAAGGCAGGTGCTGGGTGTCGGTGTACTGGCCGGGATCGGGTTCACGGTCGCCTTGTTCATCGCCGACGTCTCGTACGGCGGGACCCGCCTCGCAGACGCCAAGATCGGGATCCTCGCGAGCGCGCTCGCAGCGGGTGTCCTCGGCAGCTGCTTCCTGCTCCGAAGTGGCAGACCTACGATGCCCGGCGGAGGTGGCTGATGCAGGGAGATCCGAAGATCTTGGAGAAGCTCGCTGATCTGTTGGCGGCGGAGCTGTCCGCCGCGAGCACGTACTTCGTCCACGCGAAGATGCGCGAGAACTGGGGGTACCCGGAGCTCGCCAAGCGCGCCTACGACGACTCGATCGACGAGATGCGCCACGCCGAGAAGCTCATCGAGCGGATCATCTACTTCGAAGGCACACCCAACCTCCAGCGCCTCAACCGGATCCGGGTTGGCTCGGGTGTGAGCGACCAGTTCCAGAACGAGCTCGCGCTCGAGAAGGCGACCGTCGAGGCGCTCGTCGCCGCCATTGTCCTCTGCCGCGAGGTCGGCGATGACGGGTCGCGGTTGATCTTCGAGCCGATGCTCGCCGACGGCGAGCAGTCGATCGACTGGCTCGAGACCCAGCTCGACCTGATCGAGAGGCTCGGGGAGCCGGCGTATCTCGCGCAGCACATCCGCGGCGGGGAGTAATGCGGGTCGTCGCGCTGGTCGGAGACCTGATGGACCGCTCGAAGATCGCGGCCGCGGTGCCGGACGCCGGCTTCGCGACCGGGCCCGACGAGTGCGCCGAGGCCGACACCGTGATCGTCGATGTGAAGGCGCACCCGGGCGCGGTGGCGGTTGCGCGCCGCGTCGCTCCCGGTGCTCGCATCGTCGCCTACGGGCGCCACGACGATCCCGAGGCGCTCGCCGCCGCCCGTGCCGAGGGCGCCGACGAGGCGATCCCGCGCTCCCGCTTCTTCCACGACCCCGCCGCCGCCATCGGCGGAGGAGCACGGTTTTCGCGGTAACCCGCCCCGGGTAGGAACAGTCCGATCCACGTGACACGCTCCTCCTCTCTCCTGCCGCGCCTCGAGGCCACGGCGGAGACCTCGCACTCGATCACCTTCGTCGGCTCGGCGGGCGCCGGTGGCCGCGAGCGCGTCGAATGGGGACGCCTCCACGAGGACGCACGCGGCATGGCCGCCGCCCTGCAGGCCCGCGGCGTCGGTCCGGGCAGCCACGTGGCGCTGCTCGGAGCCACGACCCGGCCGTTCGTCACCGCCATTCAGGCGACCTGGCTGGCGGGCGCCACCGTCGTGGTGCTCCCGCTCCCGATGCGACTGGGCTCGATCGAGGACTTCGTCGCCCAGACCCGGCGACTCATCGTGCACGCCGACGCGCAGATCGTGGTGATCGACGCGCAGTTGAGCGAGTTCCTCGATCCCCAGCCGGGCGATCCTCCGATCGTGCTCCTCGAGGAGCTGCGCGGCGCGCCCGGGGGTTACGAACGTCCGCCCGACGATCCCGACGCGCTCGCCATCCTCCAGTTCACGAGTGGCTCCACCGCCGACCCGAAGGGCGTGATGGTGCCGCACCGCTGCATGACCGCCAACCTCGACGCCATCGTCGACGCCGCCGCCGTCGACCCCGAGGCCGACAAGGTCGTCTCGTGGTTGCCCCTGTACCACGACATGGGGCTCATCGGGCTGCTCTGCGGACCGATGATCATGGGGTTCGATCTCGTCCTGGCGTCGCCCCAGGACTTCCTGGCCGCGCCGGCGCGCTGGATGGAGTGGGCGGCCGAGTTCGGCGCGACGGTCACCGCCGGGCCGAACTTCGCGTACGCGCTCGCGGCCCGGGCCCTGGCCCGCCTCGACCCGCTCGACCTGTCGCGGTGGCGGATCGCGCTCAACGGCGCCGAGCCCATCGACCCGGGCGCCGTCGAGTCGTTCCTCGCCGCCGCCGCCCGGCACGGCGTCGATCCGCGCGTCGCCTTCTGCGTGTTCGGCATGGCGGAGGCGACGCTGGCGGTGACGTTCCCTACCCCCGGGTCCGGCATGCACGTCGACGCCGTCGACCAGCGCGTGCTCGAGACCGACCGGTACGCGGCGCCGGTCGATCCCGGCGCCGAGGCGAACGTGCGCCGCCTCCCCCGTCTCGGCCGTCCGCTCGCGGGCACAGAGCTCCGCGTCTGTGACCCGGCCTCCGGACAGACGATGCGCGACCGCGAGGTCGGCGAGATCGAGCTGCGGGGCACCTCGATCTCCCCCGGGTACTACGGCAACGGACGAGCGTCGACCGAGTCCCGCCGCGACGGCTGGTTCCGCACCGGCGACCTCGGCTACATGGTCGACGGGGAGCTCGTCGTGTGCGGCCGCCTCAAGGACGTGATCATCGTGGGCGGGCGCAACGTGTTCCCCGAGGACGTCGAGCGGGCAGCGGCGTCGGTCGAGGGTGTGCGGGCCGGGAACGTGATCGCCTTCGGGACCGAGGGCCGGCGTGGCCGCGAGGCCGTCGTCGTGGTCGCCGAGACCAAGTTCGACGAGATCGACGCCATTCGCGCCGCGGTGGCGGCCCGCGTCACCGACGCCGTGGGGGTGCCGCCGGAGGACGTCGTGCTCGTCCGGCCCGGCACCCTTCCGAAGACGTCGTCGGGCAAGCCGCAACGATCCCTGTGCCGGCGGCGCTATCTGGGTGACGAGCTCGCCCCGGTCTGAGTCGCGTCGGGCGACGGCCCGACAGCTGGCAGAATGACGAGCCCGTCGGCAGGACGACCGGAGCAACCTCGATGAGAACCGACGTCGCACCGGCAGCGTCGCCGTTCCCTGAGGCGCTGCCGACCACGCCCGACGAGCGGGCGGCGCAACGCCGGAACACCCTCCGGCTGTTCCTCGTGCTGCTCGCGCTGACCGCCGCGCTCCGAACTCCGGCCTTCGTCGTCGACGTGTTCAACTCGGACGAGACGTTCCTCGCCACCCAGGCCGACGTGATCCGCGACGGCGGGAAGCTCTACGAGGAGGCCGCCGACCGCAAGCCACCCCTCGTCCCGTACCTGTACGCGGGGACGTTCGCGCTGTTCAGCACGACGGCCCTGTGGTCGGTGCGGGTGATGGCGATGCTCGCCATCGCGCTCACGGCGTTGTTCCTCGCGCTCGAGGCTCGAAGACGGTACGGCAAACGCGCCGCCTGGATCGCCGGCGTCTTGATGGTGCTGGCATCCGTCGCGTTCGCGCCGCAGGACGGCCAAGCGGCGAACTTCGAGATCTTCATGCTGCCGACGATGACGTTGTCCGTGCTGCTGGCGCGGCGCGGCCGCGCCTTCTCATCCGGAGTCGCGGTCGCGTTCGCCACGCTCGCGAAGCAGACGGGCGCGGCGACGTTGCTCCCGGTGCTGTACCTGTTGTGGCGGCAGCGCGGGCGGCGAGGTGCGATCGACGTCCTGAGCGGGTTCCTCCTGCCGTTGGCGCTCGTCGCGCTGTTCGTCGGGCCGGGCGAGCTCTTGTTCTGGACGACGATCGGCAACGGCAGCTACCTCGGCATCGACGGGCACTGGGGCATGGTCCTGCTGACACTGCTGATCATGACCGCCGCGTTCGCAGCGGTGAACCTGCCGATCGTCTGGACGCTGCCGCGCGCGTGGCGTGAGCGGGGCACCGAGGGCCGGGGCGACACCGACCTCTGGCTCTGGTTGATCTCGGCCGGCCTGTCCGTCGCCGTCGGTCTCCGCTTCTTCGGCCACTACTACCTGCAGCTGCTGCCGCCGCTCGTGCTGATCACCACCGGCGTGCTGATGCGGTCGAGCTGGGTCGCGGTGAAGCGCACGGTCGCGCTGGCGGCGGGGATCGCGACCGTCGCCGCCGGCCTCGCGTTCCTGGTTCGCCCGTTCAACGAGAAGGCGCAGTACAAGCCGGTGAGCCAGTACTTGAAGGAGCACGCCGGTCCGAACGATCGCATCCTGGTGTGGGGTCACGTGCCGGAGATCTACTGGGCGTCCGGCAAGCAGCCGGCGACGCGGTTCCTCACGTCCGGGTTCCTGTCCGGATGGGAGCCGGGCCGGCCCGGGAACGACGTGAACCCCGAGGACGCCACGCCGGGCGCGTGGGAGCTGTTCTTCGAGGACTTCGCTGCCCATCCCCCGACGTACATCCTGGACACCGCGTACTCCGGCATCCGGGGCGCGAAGTACTACACGATCGCCCGGTATCCCGCGCTCGCGCGGGTCGTGTACCGCGACTACGAGTACGTGGAGACGGTGGACGGCATCGGCGTGTACAAGCGCCGCCCCGACGCGCCCGCGCCGCTACCGCATTCGGAGACCGCTGACGCCGGTTAGCGGCTCACACGAGCGGCCACGGGAGCGAGTGATACCCGGGATCGGGGTCGGGCAGACGCCCGGTGCCGATGAGCTCGTTCGCCCGCTGCCGCAACGCGTCGAGCTCGAGCGTCGACAGGAGCGGCCTCAGCCGTTCCCCGAGCGGCCCGTCGACCTCGACCGCGACGCGGCACACGTCGTCGGCGAGCTTCGGCGCGACCGGATCGCCGGCGAAGTCCCAGATGACGGTGCGCAGCTTCCACGCGGGATGGAACGTGAGACCGTGGTCGATCCCGACGATCGCGCCGTCGGGGCGGCGGCGGATGCAGTGCCCGCCCTTGCGGTCGGCGTTGTTGACCAGCACGTCGAACACGGCGAACTGCCGGAACCGGTCCTCATGCTGCTCGAGCAGCGTGAAGTAGTGCTCCTCGGGATCGTGATCGACGAACCGTTGCACCATCCCGACACCGAGCGGGCCGTCGCGCAGCACCGTCGGCGGCACGAGACCCCAGCCGAGGGCGTCCGACAGCTCGTACGTCGCGACCTCGCGCTGGCACAGCGTGCCGCGCGGGAAGTCCCACAGCGGGCGCTCGCCCCGGCGCGGCTTGTAGATCGCCTGCACCTCGACGCCGTCGGCGCGCGCGATCGCCAGCAGCGTGGCGTTCGACGCCCACGGCATGCGGCCGAGCACCTCCAGCTCGCCGTCCGCCAGGACCTCGACGGCGTCGGCGTCGCTCAGTTCCAGCGGGGGCACCGGTGCCCGGACGGGTCCATCGGCATGTCGCACAACGGGCACAGGGGCCGGCCGGCGGCGACGGCCTCGGCGCCCTTCGCGGCCATGGCCCGGACCTGCGGACGGGTTGCGTAGATCCGGGCGACGTAGCCGTCCTCGTCATCCTCGTCCGTCGCGTCGGCGACCTCCTGCGAGAGCCCGGCGACGGGGTCGTCCTCCGACGACGCCGCATCGCCCTCCTCGTCGTCGGTCGAGCGCTCGCGCAGCTCGATCAGCACGAGCTCGCGTTCGGGGTCGTAGCCGAGTCCGATGAGACGCGCCCGGAACAGCGGGACGGTGGGCTCCCGCAGCCCCGCCTGCCGCTTGACGGGCTCGGTGACACCGGACGGCTCCTCCGGGTAGTCCTCGGCGATGCGGTCCAGGAAGGCGACGGCCTCGGTGGCCAGCAACGCCACCTGCTCCTTCTCGACCAGCACGGTGAGCTGCGCCGACTCGGTGCGGGCCTGGAGGAAGAACTCTCGGTCGCCGGGGTCGCCGACGGCGCCGGCACCGAGACTGTCGACGGTCTCGAGCTCGATCTCGTTCTCATCCATCCGGGGCCTCCTTCTGGTCGGCGGGGGGCGGGGGCCGCAACTCGTCGAGCGTGCCGGTGTCGTTGCACTTGACGAGGGCGGCACCGTGGGCAGAGAGCTGGAACGCGGTCACCGAAGCCGGTGAGACCACGATGCGCTGGAACTGGTCGAGGTGCAGCCCCGTGTAATGAGCGATGGCGGCCTTGATCGGGTCGGCGTGGGACACCACGACGACGATGTCGCCGGGATGGTCGGCGACGACCGCTTCCAGACAACCGACGACGCGGGCCTGCATCTCGGTGAGCGACTCGCCGCCGGGGAACCGCGCCCGCGAGGGCGCGCGCTGCACCGTCTTCCAGAGGTCGGTCTTGGCCAGGTCGGCGAGCTTGCCGCCGGTCCATTCGCCGTAGTCAGCCTCGAGCGCGCCCGGGAGGTGCTGCACGGGGAGGTCGTGGCGTTCGGCGACGGCGGCGGCCGTCTGCGCGGTGCGCTCGATCGGGCTCGCGTACACCGCCGCCACGGGAAGGTCCGCGAGGCGGTCGGCGAGCTCCTTGGCCTGCCTGCGCCCGTCGTCGGAGAGATCGACGCCGGGCGCGCGGCCCGTCAGCATCGGCCCCGTCTGCTCGGTGACGGCGTGACGCACGAGCACGAGCGTGGTCGGCCGCGGCGACGGGGTCGCCGCTTCCTTGCCGTCGTCGGTCGCGGGCGCGGGCTCGGCCGGCTGCGTCGCGTCGGCGCGACGCTCGGGCGGTGCAGCGGTGTCGGGCGTCATTGCGCGCCGATGGTACCGGCGAGGTCGGGACGCGCTTCCGTCGGGCCCGTCTCCTCCGGTGCGTACAGTGCTGCGCATGAGCGGCGAACCGGTGGGGCTGACGCAGGGACCGCCCGAGACCGTCCTGCCCCCGGAGCCGGCCGAGGCGCTGGCGGCGCTCGACGCCGCCCTGGCGGTCGAGCCCGATCGCCGGCGCGCCGCGGTGGCGGAAGTGGTGGCGCACTGGCCCCGTTTTCTCGACGCGTGGGCCCGACTCGGGGAGCTCGCCCGCGACGATGTCGAGGCCTACGCGTACTTCCGCGTCGGCTACCACCGCGGCCTCGACCGGCTGCGCCAGGCGGGGTGGCGCGGCTCGGGCCACGTCCGCTGGCGCCACCCGACCAACCAGGGGTTCCTGCGCGCGCTCGACGGCCTCCGGGGGTCGGCGGGCGCGATCGGCGAGGAAGACGAGGAGCTGCGCTGCGCCGAGTTCCTCCGTCAACTCGACCCGGAATGGTCCAGGGAGCGCGGGTAGCCTCGATGGCTTCCCCACGGAGGCACATCGACATGAAGCGCGCCCTCATCACCGGCATCACGGGCCAGGACGGCCGTTACATGGCAGAGTTCCTCGGCCGCAAGGGGTATCAGGTGTTCGGCCTCGTCCGGGGCCAGGCCAACCCGAAGGCCCAGATGGTCCAGGACGAGAACCCCGCGCTCGAGCTCGTCGAGGGCGACCTCCAGGACCTGTCGTCGCTCATCGCTGCGGTCGAGCAGGTGCAGCCGGACGAGGTCTACAACCTCGGGGCCATCAGCTTCGTGCAGCTGTCGTTCAAGCAGCCCGAGCTCACGGCCGACATCACCGGGCTCGGCGTGTTGCGCATGCTCGAGGCGATCCGTGTGGTCGGTGGGACGCAGGACAACCCGATCCGCTTCTACCAGGCGTCGTCGTCGGAGATGTTCGGGAAGGTCCGCGAGACCCCGCAGAACGAGCAGACGCCGTTCCACCCGCGTTCCCCGTACGGCGTGGCGAAGGTGTTCGGGCACTACACGACGGTCAACTACCGCGAGGCGTACGGTCTGCACGCGAGCTCGGGGATCTGCTTCAACCACGAGTCACCTCGCCGCGGGCTCGAGTTCGTCACACGGAAGGTCACGAACTCCATGGCGCGCATCAAGCTCGGCCTGCAGGAGCGGATCACACTCGGCAACCTCGACTCGTCACGCGACTGGGGCTACGCGGGTGACTACGTCGAGGCGATGTGGCTGATGCTCCAGCAGCCGGAGCCGGGCGATTACGTGCTCGCGATGGGCGAGACGCACACGAACCGCGAGCTGCTCGAGGTCGCGGCCCGGGTCGCGGGCTTCGCCGACTGGCAGCCGCTCGTCCAGCAGGACGAGCGCTTCATGCGCCCGGCCGAGGTCGACATTCTCACCGGTGACGCGAGCAAGGCGCGCGAGGTGCTCGGATGGCGGCCCCGCGTCTCCTTCGAGGAGCTCGTGCAGATGATGTACGAGAACGACCTCAAGGAGGAGACGGCCCGCGCCGCCGCCGCCCAGCGGTAGCGCCCGAGCCTCTGCGAACGCTTCAGAGCATGGTGGCGGCCTTCCGCGCCGCGACCAGCACCGGATCCCAGACCGGGGCGAACGGCGGCGCGTACGACAGGTCGAGGCTCGCGACCTCGTCGACGTGCATCCGGTTCCAGATCGCCGTCGCGAGCACGTCGATGCGCTTCCCCGCTCCTTCCTCGCCGACGATCTGGGCGCCGACGATCCTGCCAGTCGAGCGTTCGGCCAGGACCTTGACCGTGATGGGCTCGGCGCCGGGGAAATAGCCGGCGCGGGACGTGGCCTCGATCGTCGCCGCCACCACGTCGATTCCCGCTCGCGCAGCCTCGCGGTCGGTGACGCCGGTGCGCGCCACCTCGTAGGCGCAGATCTTCGACGCCGCCGTCCCGATGACGCCGGGAAAGCGAACGTCGCCGCCCGTCGCGTTGATACCGACGACGCGCCCTTGCTTGTTGGCGTGGGTACCGAGCGGGACCACGCCCCGCCGGCCCGTGACCAGATCGACGGTCTCGACGCAGTCGCCTGCCGCCCACACCCCGTCGACACTCGTCTCCATGCGCGAGTCCGTGACGATGCCGCCGGTGTCGCCGATCGCGATGCCGGCGGCCTCCGCGAGGCGGGTTTCGGGTCGCACGCCCGTCCCGAGCACCACGACGTCGGCGGGGAGCATCCGGCGCGCCGTGCGCACCGCGCGCACCGCGCCTCCGCCGGTGTCGAAGCCGTCGACGGGCTCGCCCATGTGCAGGGTGACGGCGACCGCGCGCAAGGCCTCGGCGACGAGCGCGCCCATGTCGGCGTCGAGCGTCGCAGCCAGCGGCTGCTCGGTGAGGTCGATCAACGCCACCTCGAGCCCGCGCCGCACGAGCGCCTCGGCCATCTCGAGGCCGATGTACCCGCCTCCGACGATCACGGCTCGATCGGGCGCACGCTCGTCGATCGCGCGCCGGACCGCCACACCGTCGGCGAGGGTCTGCACGCCGAAGATGCCGTCGGCGTCGATGCCGGGCACCTCGGGCCGGAACGGGACGGCGCCGGTGGCCACGACGAGCTGATCGAACGGCTCGTCGCGCTCTGCGCCGCCTGCGGCGGACACGTCGCGCACCCGCACCCGCCGCCGGTCGACGTCGATCCCCACGACATCGTGCTCGGTGCGCACGTCGATGCCGTTGCGCCGGTGCTCCTCGGGTGTGCGCGCGATGAGCTCGTCGATGTCCGTGACGAGATCGCCGACGAAGTAGGGAATGCCACACGCGGAGTACGAGGTGTACGGACCCCGCTCGAAGGCCACGATCTCGAGGTCGTCGGGAGCGCGACGTCGTCGTGCTCGCGACGCCGCGGTCATGCCGGCGGCGTCGCCGCCGATGACGACGAGCCGCTCCGTCACGCGGGTGTACGGATCACGCGGGCGCTTGCGTGCGCAGGCCGCCCAGCGACTCGATCACGGCCTCGGCCTCGGCGACGAACCGCCGAACGAGCTCCCCCGCCGGCACGAGCTCCTGGATCGCGCCCGTTCCCTGCCCGGCCGGGTAGCACTCGCGATCGGGGTCGACGCCCGCCGCCTCGTCACCGCCGGTGAGGTGCAGCGTCCCCTCCTCCACCGCCTTCATGATCTGCTCCGGGAACGGGCGCACCTCGCGGGGGTGGTCGTCGTAGTACTGAGTCGTCTTGTTCCGGACCGCGCGCAGCGTCTTGCCGGTGAACGCGCGACTGATGACGGTGCCGTCCTCGGCCGTCCGCAGCAGCGCCTCCTTGTACCCGGGTGTCGAGCGCGCCTCGGGCGTGGCGATGAAGCGGGTCCCGATCCAGACGCCGTCGGCGCCCAGGGCGAGCGACGCCGCCAACCCCCGGCCGTCGAACAGGCCGCCGGCGGCCACGACGGGGACGCGGTCTCCGACGGCGTCGACGATCTGGGGCACGAGCGGCATCGTGGCGACGGTCCCGGTGTGACCGCCGGCCTCGGTGCCCTGCGCCACCACGAGATCGCAGCCGGCTTCCACCGCGGCGACGGCGTGGCGGACCTTTCCGCACATGTTGACGACGAGCACGTTGTTGTCGTGGCAGAGCTTGATGGCGTCGCGCGGCACACCGAGCCCGGCAACGAATACCTGCGCGCCTTCTCTGATGACGAGCTCGATGTTCGACATCATCTGTTCCGGCAGCGCGGTCAGCAGATCGACGCCGAACGGCTTGTTGGTCGACGCCTTCACGGCGCGGATCTCGTCGACCATCTCGTCCTGGGTCATCGCCGACGCGCCGAGGCAACCGAAGCCCCCTGCCTCGGACACGGCGGCGACGAGCGCGTGGTACGAGACCCCGCCCATGCCCGCGAGCATCACGGGATGCTCGATCTGGAGCGCATCTGTCAGTCGAGTCCTCATGGGGTCAAGCTAGCTTGGAGCCCATGGCGAACGCGATCGTCGGTGTGATCATGGGCAGCGACTCCGACCTCACGACCATGCGGCCCGCCATCGACGTGCTCGCCGAGTTCGGCGTCGCGTTCGAGGTACGCGTGGTGTCGGCGCACCGCACTCCCGACGTGCTCTACGAGTACGCGACCACTGCCGCCGACCGCGGTCTGCAGGTGATCATCGCCGGTGCCGGCGGCGCCGCGCATCTGCCCGGCATGACGGCGTCGATGACACCGCTGCCCGTGATCGGCGTCCCCGTACCCCGCGAGAAGCTCGACGGGCTCGACTCGCTGCTCTCGATCGTGCAGATGCCACCGGGCATCCCCGTCGCCACGGTCGGCATCGGTGAGGCCCGCAACGCCGGGCTGCTCGCGGTACGGATCCTCGCCGGGACGAGCCCCGAGCTGCGCCGGAAGATGCAGGCCGTCCAGGCCGACCTCGCCGACGCCGTACGCGAGAAGGACGACGGCGTCCGCAAGCAGTTCGACTAGCCCGTCACCTCACTCGTGCGTGACCGCCTGGAGGACGTCGAGCTTGGCGGCGCGGCGAGCGGGGAACACCGCGGCGAGCACGCCG
This sequence comes from Acidimicrobiia bacterium, assembly GCA_035316005.1. GTDB lineage: Bacteria > Actinomycetota > Acidimicrobiia > IMCC26256 > JACDBD01 > JALZAA01. The sequence goes on from DATFXK010000047.1 coordinate 14,546, forward strand.
GCGAGACCACCGACGATCACGACGAGGATCAGCTGTCCGGCGGGTGGCGCGAAGCGGGTGAAGCCCTGGTCCTTCAAGGCCTGGATGACCGCCCACCCGAAGAAGAAGCCGATGACGAGCCCGACGAGCGTCCCCAGCAGGGCGATGATCACCGACTCCCACCGGATGCTCGAGCGCAGCTGGCGTCGGCTCATGCCCACGGCGCGCAGGAGCCCGAGCTCACGCGTGCGCTCGTAGATGGAGAGCGCCAGCGTGTTCGCGATCCCGATGAGGGCGATGATCACGGCCAGCAGCAGCATCACGTAGATCAGGCCCAGCAGCTGGTTGATCTGCGCCGCCTGCGCGTCCTTGAACTCGGTCCGGTCCTGGAGCTCGGCGTTGGGGTACGCCTTCAGCACTCCGTCGATCGCCTTGCGTCCCTCGGCCGGGCTCACGCCCTCTGCGAGGTTGACGAAGACGTACTGGTCGAGCTGGTTCGTGTAGTGCTGGCTCATGGTCGAGATCGACATGGCGTAGTCGGCCAGCCCTTGCTTGTTGCCGTTGGCATAGATCGTCTTGACGGTGAGGTTCGTGGTGCCGTTCGGGAACTGCGTCTGCACCCGGCTCCCGATGCCCCAGTGCTTGTCGTCGGCGACCGTCCGCGCGATGCCGACGCTGTTGGGCTGGGCGAGGTCCCCGACCTTCCCCTCCTCGACCTTCAGGTTGAAGACCTCGTTCGCCGAGCGGGGATCGACGCCGGCGAAGAACTGGCTCGATCCGTTGAACTCGGCGTGGTTGATCCGCAACGGGCTCGAGGCCCCGACCTGGGGCAGCTTCGAGATGTCGGTCGCGAGCTGCGGGCTGAACCCGCCGAAGGACGCTCCGAAGCCGGTGCCGGTGCTGATCACGTAGTCGGCCTTGAACCCCTCGTCGACTTGGGCGTCGATCGACTCCTTCGCCGAGGCGGCGAAGATCGTGATGAACCCGACGAGCGCCACGCCGATCATCAGCGCCGCGGCCGTGGCCGACGTGCGCTTGGGGTTCCGCATCGCGTTGTCACGGGCGAGGGTCCCGGTGATGCCGCGCAGGCGGGCCGCCGGCCAACCGATCCAGTCGCTGAGCGGACGAGCCACCGCCGGCCCCAACACGAAGACGCCGATGAACACGATCAGTGCACCCAGCCCGACGAACTGGATGCCTTGACCGCCGAACAGCCCCGCGAACAGCGCGAGCACGCCGAGGAGAGTGATTCCGAACCCGATGAGCACGCGGCGGCCGGAGTGCGGCCGTCCCTCGGTGGCGACGTCACGCATGGCCGCGATCGGGGGAACGCGTGACGCCTTCCGGGCCGGCACGACCGCGGAGAAGATCGTCACGCCGGTACCGACGAGCAGCGCCACGATCACCGTCTGGGCGGTGACGACGGTGCCGCCGGCCGGGATGTCGAATCCGAACGCGTCGAGCACGGCCTTGAGCGCGTTCGACAGCACGATGCCCGCGCCGAGGCCGATCACCGACGCGAACAAGCCGACGAGCACCGCCTCGGTGAGAACCGAGGCCAGAACCTGACGGCCGCTGGCACCGATGGCGCGCAACAGCGCCATCTCGCGGAGCCGTTGCGCGACGACGATCGAGAACGTGTTGAAGATGATGAACGTGCCGACGAACAGCGCGATCAGGGCGAAGACCAGCAGCGCGACGTTGAAGAACTGCAGCGCGTTCTTGATGTCGTTCTGGTTCTCCTTCGTGATCTGCTCGCCGGTGAGCACCTGATACGACTTGCTGTCGAGCTTGGCGGCGATCCGTTCCGTGAGCGTCTTCTGTGAGACGCCGGGATCGGCGACCACGGAGATCGAGTCGAACTGGTCCGGCGCCCCCGCGATGGACTGCGCCGTCGGCGTGTCGAAGAGCGCCGCCGTCGACCCGGCGGCGCTGTCCGCGTCGCCGAACTTGGCGATGCCGGAGATCTGGTACTGCCCGGGCGGGCCCTGGGTGAGGATCGTGATCGTGTCGCCGACCTTGAAGCCGGCGTCCTGGGCCGACGCAGCGTCGATGACCACCTGGTTCCCCTGGGGGGCGTGGCCGCCCGGCTCGAGCCGGTAGGGATTGAGCGCCTTGACCGTCCCCCAGTTGAACCCGAACGTCGGCGCCCCCTGCCCCGGGTTCCCGATCGCGTCGCCCTTCTTGTCGACGAGCTGGGCGTAGAACTGGAGGTGCCCCTCGGCGGCGGCGGCGCCGGGAACCGACTGGATCTCGGGGAGCAGGGACGCGGGGATCCGACCGCGCTGGCGGCGGGACGGCCCGCCGAAGCCGCTCGACAACGACTGCGCGCTCCGGACGTAGGCGTCGGTGCCCTTGTTCACGTCTGCGAACAGGTTGTCGAACGTCCGCGAGATCGTGTCGGTCAGCACCATCGTGCCGGACATGAACGCCACGCCGAGCATCACCGCGAGCGCGGTGAGTGCGAAGCGGAGCTTGTGGGCCAGCAGCCCCTTGATCGTGACGCGGCCCACGGCGCTACTCGCCGAGGGTCTTCGCGTGGTCGATGACCGTCTCGGCCGTCGGGCTCTGGAGCTCGTCGACGATCTTGCCGTCGGCGAGGAAGACGACCCGATCGGAGTACCCGGCGGCCGCGGGGTCGTGGGTGACCATCACGACCGTCTGGCCCAGGTCGGTGACCGCCTGGCGCATGAACTGCAGGATCTCGGCGCTCGCCTTCGAGTCGAGGTTCCCCGTCGGCTCGTCGGCAAAGATGACCTGCGGGCGGCTTGCGAGGGCGCGGGCGACGGCGACCCGCTGCTGCTGTCCGCCCGAGAGCTCCGACGGCCGGTGGTTGAGGCGGTCGCTCAGGCCGACGGTCGTGATCACCCGGTCGAGCCACTGCTTGTCGGGCTTCTTCCCGGCGAGCGCCAGCGGCAGCGTGATGTTCTCGATCGCGTTGAGGGTCGGGATGAGGTTGTACGACTGGAAGACGAAGCCGATCTTGTCGCGCCTCACGATGGTGAGCTCCTTCTCGGAGCACGCGGTGACGTCCACGTCACCGAGCAGCACGCGGCCGGCGGTCACCCGGTCGAGCCCGGCCAGGCAGTGCAGCAGCGTCGACTTGCCCGAGCCCGACGGGCCCATGATCGCCGTATAGCGGCCGGCGGCGAAGTCGACGGTGATGTTGTTGAGGGCGCGCACGGCCGTGTCGCCGATGCCGTAGATCTTCGTGACCTCTTCGGCCCGGGCGGCGACGGTGCCGGCGGCGGGCTCGGATGTGACGGCGGATGTCACGGTGTTCCTCCTGCCTTCGGGGGCACCGCGACCCTACGCGCAGCGAGGCGGTGACTTCGTCACCCGGCGGGGATCTTCATCTCCTCCATGAGCTGCTCGACCCGACCGCGGATCTCGTCACGGATGGGACGGACCGCTTCGAGGTCGAGCCCCTCCGGGTCGTCGAGGACCCAGTCCTCGTACCGCTTGCCCGGGTACACCGGGCACGCGTCGCCGCAGCCCATGGTGACGACGACGTCGGCGGCGCGGACGATCTCGTCGGTCCACGGCTTGGGGAACTCGGTGCGGATGTCGATGCCGACCTCCGCCATCGCCTCGACGGCCGCCGGGTTGACCGTGTCGGCCGGTTCAGACCCGCCCGAGAACACGTCGACGCGGTTTGCCGCGAGGTGCTCGAGCCATGCGGCCGCCATCTGTGACCGACCGGCGTTGTGCACGCACAGGAAGACGACCTTGGGCTTGTCGTTGACCACCTTGCCCTCCACTATTGGTCACATGAGGCGAAGAATCACGGTCGTCGCCGCCCGGGAGCTCTCGTGCCCGCGGCGCGAGGCGGTCGCGGCGATCTGGAACATCAAGAACATCGAGCGGACCGAGGTGAAGGCCGACGCCGTCGCCGTCTCCCCGGAGACGCCGGAGCGAGGCACGTATCGGGTACGGGGGCACTTCGCCGGTGTTCCGTGGCGGGGCCACTTCGCGTACGTCCTGCACGACGGTGGCTTCCACAGCCGCAACGTCGGCGTCCCGCCGGAGGAGGCCACGATCGAGGGTGGCTTCATCGTGACTCCGCTCGCCGGCGGGTGCACCGTCATCCACTACGAGCAGTACGTGCTCGCCCGCTGGCTGGTCCCACTTCGTTCCGCGATCCGCGCGTACCTGCGGTGGAGCATGTCGCGCGAGTTGCGCGACCTCGAGCGGCTCATCGCCGCCAGCCGGCGAGGTGCCGGTCAGCAGCAGCGGGCGGCCGATTCGGGCGCCGAGTCGCAGCACACCGCGCTGTCCTCGGGCTCCACCGTGCGCAGCTCGCCTCCCGGCATCTCGGCGTCAGCGAGGACCGTGTAGATCTCCCACGGCTCACCGTCGGGAGCGTCGACCCAGACCTTGTCCTGCACGGCGTAGCAACACGTCACCTCGTCCTCGGTGGCGGTGGGAACGCCTTCCCCGGCGAGCCGCTCCTGGGCCGCGGCGACATCGTCCGTGGACTCGACCTCGACGCCCAGGTGGTTGAGCGAACCGGGCTCGTCGTTGCCGGCGATCAGGATCAGCTTCAGCGGGGGGTCGGGGACGGCGAAGTTGGCGTAGCCGGGGCGAACCTTCGCCGGCGGCGTGTCGAACAGCTTCGAGTAGAAGTCGATCGCTCCGTCGAGGTCGGCGACGTTGAGTGCCAGCTGGACTCGACTCATGGTTCCTCCGCGTTATATTGCCGACTGTCGATACATCGATGATCGCTGATACATCGACGCCTGTCAATACCAGGGGTCCTGGAGGTCTCGTGATGGCAGAGCGCCAACCCGACGCCGCCGGCTGCTGCCCGCCCGTGCTCGAAGCGCCGCTGGACGAGTCCGATGCGACGGAGCTGGCCCAGGGGTTCGCGGCGCTGGCCGACCCGATCCGGCTTCGCCTGCTGAACCTCGTCGCCACCGCGGGTGAGGTCTGCTCGTGCGAGCTCATGGCGCCACTCGGGCGCAGCCAGCCCACGGTGAGCCACCACACGAAGGTGCTCGCCGACGCAGGGCTGATCACGGGCGAGAAGCGCGGCCGGTGGGTGTGGTGGTCGATCGTGCCCGCGCGGCTGGCGGAGATACGCGACGCGCTCGGTTCCGCGGAACCGGCGCGGGCGTAGATCGGTCAGGCTCTGGGCTCGACGTTCGCCTCGGTGAGCTTCGCCGGCAGGTTCCGGAAGCAGACGAAGGGCTTGCCGGCACCGCCGAACACGGGCACGAACCTCCCGTTCTCGATCTTCGTCAGCGCCTGGCACGCGGTGTCGACCTGCTCGCGGTGCTGCTTCGAGTGCGCGACGGCCAAGCCGATCAGCGCCTTCTCCCGTCGGGTCAGCGCGCCATCCTCGCCGAAGACGCCGTTGTAGTACGCCCAGAACCTGTTCATGAGCGGCTTCGCGTAGTTGCCGATGTCGGTGAAGTGCCCGAGGTCGCCGCGCTCGTAATCGCTCGACGTCACGCCGTTGCCCTCGGTCGGGCCCGTGGGAGGCCGTGCAGACGGCCAGCACGGCCTTCGCCTCCTCGGCCCGCGGGTGCGCCGGGTCGATCGGGCGCAGGTCGCAACCCATCTTCGAGTCGTGGATCTCGAGCGCGCCGAACGCGAACTCGATCGGTCGGGTCTGCCCGGCCTCGCCGGCCACCGGGTACACCCAGTGCTTGCCGCTCACCTCCGTATGGCAGCAGTACACCGGCTGGCCTTCGCCGCCCTGCGGGACGTGCCGCCATCCCACCTCGCCGGCGCGGTCGGGGACGGGGTCGAACAGTGCGCGCACCTCGCCGGTCTCGTTCCGAAGGTCGACGCCCTTGTGGTCGAGCATCGGTGTGGCGACGGGCTCGTCCGGGCATGTCGTCCTCGGAGATGTCGATCGACGAGAAGATCATGTTGATCCCGCCCGGGAACGGGTACTTGACGTACCCGTCGGTGCAGCTCGTCGCCGTGACGCCTTGCGCACGGATCTCGTCGTGGGGCAGCTCGTCGACATCGGCGACCTTGACGTGCACGTGGATCGACTCGGCTGCCGCGACGGCACCGGCATACGGGAACTCGGGATCGAAGAGCGAGAGGACCTCGTCGGGTCTCGGATTCCGAGAGCAGTCCGAGGTCACGGAACCGGTCGAGGGTCGAGACGAAGGCGTTCCGGTCGAGCTGGGAGGCAACGGTCATCCCCGTGCTCCTCCTTGCTGTTATTTCTCTGCCACCAAGAGCATGTACCCGGCGATGCCCCCCCGCACCGCCTTTGCGGCCTGCGCCGTGCGAGTCAGCGCGAGGTCGAAGTCGACGTCGGCCAGTGCCGGCACCTTCGCCATCCGGAACGCCATCAGGCGCGCCTCGATCTGCTCGACCATGCGGGCCAGCGCGTCGTCGTGGCTCTCCTGTCGTGTGACGCGCAGCCCGGCGCCGGCGAGCATGTCCACGTACTGTCGACGGGTCGGGCGTCGGCGAGGCACGAGACCCAACCGGCAAGTGACTGCAGCTCGGCGTCGAGCCGGGCCCGGTCGAGGGCCACGTCGGTGATGCCGACGCGGCCGCCCGGCTTGAGCACTCTTGCCATCTCCGCCGCGGCCGTCTGCTTGTCGGGGAACGTGCAGAAGGCGCACTCGCACACCACCGCGTCGACCGACGCGTCGGGGAGCGGGATGCGCTCGGCGTCGCCGAGATGGAACCGGACCCGCTCGCCGAGTCCCTCGGACGCCGCCGTCGCGTTGGCCTTCGCGACCGTCAGATCGCCGAGGTCGACGCCGTCGACCTCCACGCCGAACTCGGATGCCAGCAGGAACGCGGTCGTCCCCGGACCGCTGGCGACGTCGAGCACGCGGTCATCGGAGCGGAGCTCGAGCGAGCGGGCGAGGCGGCGGGTGAGGTCGAGGCCGCCCGGGTGGTAGCTGTCGCCCAGGATGAGCGCCACGGCGTCGCGCTGGTAGGCGCTCGCGCAGCAGAGCTTGAGCTCCTCGGCCGAGGGCATCGCCTCGGCGGTGCTCATCGCAGGTTCTTCCCCACGTTCGTCGCGTTCGCAGGCACGTGGGCGGACCCGTCGGCGGCGCCATCGCCGTCGCCTTCTCCGCCACCGTTGCCGTGCGTCTTGGACCCGTACTTCGTCGTGAGGAGCACGGGCTGGAGCTCGGCCGCGTTCGGCACGATCGTGGGGACCGACACGCCGGAGAGCTGCTCGCGCACCTCTTCGCGGTAGCCGACCGAGTTGTAGGCGCAGAACGGGATGAGACGCCAGTCGGGGGTGATCTCCTCGACGCAGCACTTCATAAGCTGCTTGACGTTCAGCGTGTACGGATCCTGGAAGTCCTGGATCACGATCATGAACACCTTGTCGGTGATCGTCTTGAGCGCCTCGGGCAGGTCGATGCCGCACGTGGCGCACTCGAGCTGCTCGGCTGTCATCTCGGTGCCGGGCACCGCCGACGCGCTCCAGAGCTTCTCCAGCGCGCCGCGCACCGACATGTCCGGCATCACCCGGTTGCTCACGTAGTCGAGGTAGTCCTCGATCTGGAGCAGGCGCGGCACCGGCACGACCTGGTCGCCGTCGACGAGGCAGTACGTGATGCTGCGGCACGTCGGGAAACAGCACGGCACGGGGAAGAAGTCCGACTCCCGGAACCACTCGGGGCACTGGTCGGCGAGCCCGTGCACGATGTCGGCGTTCGTGAGCCGGTTCATCGGGTCGAACTCGACGTGGCGGCCGGAGTGGGTGACGGGCTGGTACGCCACCGAGCGCACGGCCGGGTGCTTGATCCCGAAGCGCACGATGTCGCCGAGCTCGTGGTCGTTGAGGTCGCGCTCGATCGCCGCGACGAGGGTGACGTTCAGGCCGAACTCCGCGCAGTGGTCGAGGGCTTTCTGCTTGGCGTTGCGGAGGTCACGGCCGCGGATCTCGGTGTGGGTGCGCTCTTCGAACCCGTCGAACTGCATGTAGACGTTCGGCGGCTTCGGGAGCTCCGAGATGTCCTTCATGAACTTGCGGTCGTGGGCGAGCCGCATGCCGTTCGTGTTGAGGTTGACGATCTTCACGCCTTTCTCGGACGCCATGCGCATGAAGTCGACGATCTCGGATGGATGGTCGGCTCCCCGCCCGAGAACATCACGACCTCGGGCTCGCCCTCCGAGGCCACGAACGTGTCGAGGCCCGCCCCGACCTGGTCCTTCGTGAGCGAGAACCCGTCGGGCTGGTGGCCGGAGTCGGCGAAGCAGATCGGGCAGTCGAGGTTGCAGTTGGTGTTGACCTCGATGATCCCGAGGCACGCGTGCTGCTTGTGCTCGGGGCAGAGGCCGCAGTCGAGGGGACACCCGTCTTTCACGTCGGTCTGGGTCTCCAGCGGGATCGTGCCCGGCTTGTTGAAGCGCAGCGAGTCGAAGTACATCTCGGCGTCGGAGTAGAGGAGCGCCTCGAATTGGCCGTGCTCCGCGCACCGCTTGCGCAGGAAGACCCGGTTGTCCTTGACGTTGACCTCGCCGTCGATGACCGTCTTGCAGACGGGACAGATGCTCTTCGTGTACTCGAGGAACACTTCGTCGCGATCCACCTTCTGCCGGTCCGGCGTCATCGTCATGGCAGAACCCTTCCTGTTGCCCACCCGTGCACGCGGCGGCGCGGAACGTACTCGGCAGATACGTCGCCGGGAAGAGTTCCGGATGAACGGTTGCAGAAGTGTCCGGCTCGTCACCGGGCGGTGGAGGCGGGCTCCTCACGCGGTGGCTTGGTGACGCCGTCGGCCGGGACCGTGCCGGGCGGGTACTCGGAGCCCCGGCGCCCGAGCCACACGAACCAGGCGACGGCGAGGATGCAGACGATGGCGCTCACCCACGAGTTGAGCCGGATCCCGAAGATCTCGTTGGCCGGATCGACGCGGAGGTTCTCGAAGAAGAAGCGCCCGAAGGTGTACGTGGCGAGGTACAGGGCGAGCATCTGGCCCTTGCGCAGCCGGAAGCGCCGCTCGACCCAGAGGACGACGCCCAGCAGGAACAGGCAGTACAGCGACTCGTAGAGGAAGGTCGGGTGGAAGGTCGACACATCGAGGTAGCCGGGCGGCCGTTTGGCGGGGGAGATCTCGAGGCCCCAGGGCAGGTTGGTGGGCCCGCCGAAGAGCTCCTGGTTGAAATAGTTGCCCCACCGGCCGATCGCTTGGGCGGCGAGGAGACCGGGCGCGATGCAGTCGAACAGCACGAGCGTCTGGACGTGCTTGATGCGGGTCATGACGATCACCGCGATCGCCCCGCCGGCGAGCACGCCCCAGATGCTCAGGCCGCCCTTCCAGATCTGGAACGCGCGCAGCCAGTCGTCGGTGAACAGCTGGTAGTCGCTGATGACGTGGTACACGCGCGCGCCCACGACTCCGCCCACGACGATCCAGATCGCCATGTCGTTGAACGTCTTGCGGTCGAACCCCCGGGCCAGCCACCGGCGCTCGGCGATCCACGCCGCGACGAGCACCCCGATCGCGAGCAGGAGCCCGTAGGCGTGGACCGGGATCGGCCCGAGGTCGATGACCCCGTTGTCGGGGCTCGGGATCGACGCGAGGACCGGCACGGTCGGTCATCGTAGAGGTCAGGTCTGCGAACGCGGTGAGCGCGCCGGCGACTCCGACCCGTTCGGCGACACCGCGGCCACGGCGAGCTGGCGGCGCTCGATGACGTGGTCGACGAGGCCGTACTCGACGGCGTCCTCGCCGCGCAGGATGAAGTCGCGGTCGATGTCGCGCTCGATGCGCTCGACCGTCTGGCCGCTGTGGCGAGCAAGTGACTCGATCATCTGCCGGCGCTGCGCCATCACCTCGCGCGCCGCGATCTCGATGTCGACGGACTGGCCCTGCACGCCGCCCCACGGCTGGTGGATGAGGACGCGGGCGTGCGGCAGCGAGCTTCGTTTCCCCGGCGCGCCGGCGGCGAGCAGCACGGCGGCCGACGATGCGGCCTGACCCATGCATGTCGTCGCGACGTCGGCGCCGACGAACTGCATCGTGTCGTAGATCGCGAACAGGGCGTTCATCTCGCCGCCGGGGCTGTTGATGTAGAGGTTGATGTCCTTCTCCGGCTCCTCGGACTCGAGGTGCAGGAGCTGGGCAACGATCAGGTTGGCCACGGTG
>DATFXK010000048.1:0-8212 GCA_035316005.1 Acidimicrobiia bacterium
CCCGCCGGTGCTGGTGATGCTCACCGCGGTGATGAAAGCCGCGGTCGCGAGGTTCGGTGCGCCTCCGTTCGACCGAACCGAACGAGGCGCCGCAGATCGACCTCGGGCTGTTCACCCATGACGCCGATCTGCCGCGCATGATCGACGCCGTGCGCGTCGCCGGCCGTCTCGCCGCGACCGACCCGTTGCGCGAGCTCGTCGGGACGCGCCTCATGCCGGCGGCGACGGCGGAAGACGACGGCGCGCTCGCCGAAGCCGGGCGCGCCGGGTGCGAGATCTACCACCACGCGGCAGGAACCTGCCGCATGGGCCCTGCCGATGATCTCGACGCCGTCGTCGACGCGCGGAGCGCGGTGCACGGGCTCGACGGCGTGTCGGTCATTGACGCGTCGATCATGCCGGTCATCCCGGCCGCCAACACCAACGTGCCCACCATCATGATCGCCGAGCGGTGCGCGGCCTGGCTCCGCGGCTAGGCGCTCTCTTCGCGGCCGAACTTCGCGCGGTACTCGGGTACGGTGATCATCGGCGGCCGCTCGCGAACGACGACCGGAATGCGCTCGGGCGCGAGCTGGTCGTCGTAGCGCACGAGCTCGGCCACGAAGGGCGGATCCGACGCGTCGAGGCCGGCGCGGCGCAGCGCGGTGGCGAGGATCGCCAACGCCTGCGGGCCGAGCTGCTCGAGCGGCCGGTTGCGGTGGGCGCGCACGCCGAGGTCGACCTGGCTCACCGACTGGATGCCGAACCGGTGCACGACGTCGAGCAGCAACCCGATCTCGACGCCCCACCCCTCCACGAACGGGACCGTCTCGAGGATCGAACGGCGGGCCGCGTACTCGCCCGCGAGGGGCTGGACGAACCGGGTGAGCAGGGGGAAGAGGTACGAGAGCACCGGGCGGGCCATGAGCTCGGTGACGCGCCCGCCGCCGGTCGGGCTGTCGTGCAACGGGCGCCGGTAGAAGCCCTTGACCATCCCGACGTCGGGATCGGTGAGCAGCGGCGCCAGCAGCCGAGTCACGAAGTCGGCGCTGAAGTTGCGGATGTCGGCGTCGACCCAGCACAACAGGTCGCCCTCGCACACGTAGAGCGATTTCCACATCGCGTTGCCCTTCCCCGCTCCGAGTGGGAGCTCGGGCAGGAGCTCCGAGACGCGAGCGACGCGAGCTCCTTCCGCGCGGGCGGCATCGCCCGTCGCATCGCTCGAGCCGTCGTCCATGACGACGATCTCGTCAACGAGAGGTAGGCGCTCGACGAGGCTGCGGCGCACGGTCGCGACGACGCGGCCGACGGTCGCCTCCTCGTCACGCGCGGGAAGGCACACGGACACCGTGTGCCCGTGTCGGGCCTTCGCCGCCACGAGCCGGGCCAGGAACCGCGACTCCCGAGAGCGCCGCATGGCCTTGAGACTACGCAGGGCGCAGAACAAGTCGAACCAGATCCGAGGTGCCTGCTACCGTGAACCTCCGTACGCGCTCATCAAGAGCGGCTGAGGGACAGGCCCAGTGAAGCCGCGGCAACCAGCGTTCGACGAGGAGCTGAACGCCAGGTGCCAATGCCTGAACGATGAGTAGCCGACGAGCGGATCTCCGCTCGGGGCGCTCGAGAGCGCGTCGAGGAGGGGCGGCCCGTCCGCCCCACGGAGAACCGCGAAAGGAGCGTCGGCGTGTCGTACGTACAGGGTCTTCGATGCCGGGAATGCGGCCGCGAGTACGAGGTCGCCCCCGTCTACACGTGCGAGTGGTGCTTCGGGCCGCTCGAGGTCAGCTACGACTACGAGGCCATCCGGTCGTCGATCAGCCGCGAGAAGATCGCCGCCGGTCCGCACGCGATCTGGCGGTACGCCGATCTCCTGCCCGTCGACTACAGCCACGCCGTCGACCTCGGCGCCGGGTTCACGCCCCTTGTCCGCGCCGATCGCCTCGCCGGCGAGCTCGGTCTGGGCGAGGTGTGGGTGAAGAACGACACGCTGAACCCGACGAACTCTTTCAAGGACCGGGTGGCGTCGGTCGCGTTGTCGAAGGCGCTCGAGTTCGGGTTCAAGACGGCCGCGTGCGCGTCGACCGGCAACCTCGCCAACTCCGTCGCCGCCCACGCCGCGCACGCCGGGCTGCGGAGCTTCGTGTTCATCCCTGCCGACCTCGAGCAGGCGAAGGTCGTGACCACGGCGGTGTACGGCGGCAACCTCGTCGCCATCGAGGGCAACTACGACGACGTGAACCGGCTGTGCGCAGAGCTGGCGGGAACGTACCGCTGGGCGTTCGTGAACGTGAACGTACGCCCGTACTACGCCGAGGGCTCCAAGACGCTCGCCTTCGAGACCGTCGAGCAGCTCGGGTGGGAGGCGCCCGACCACGTCGTCGTCCCCGTTGCGAGCGGCTCACTCCTCACCAAGGTGCGCAAGGGTTTCGACGAGCTGCACCGCGTCGGCCTGCTCGACACGCCGGCGCGCGTCCGCGTCTCGGGCGCGCAAGCCGAGGGGTGCTCGCCGGTGGCGACTGCCTTCCTGGACGGCAGCGACACCATCCGACCCGTGAAGCCGGCGACGATCGCCAAGTCCCTGGCGATCGGCAATCCCGCCGACGGGTACTTCGCGCTCGACGCCGTCCGTCAGACCGGAGGGGGGCTGGCGGCGGTGACCGACGACGAGGTCGTCGAGGGAATCCGTCTGCTCGCCCGCACCGAGGGCATCTTCGCCGAGACCGCCGGCGGGGTGACCATCGCCTCGCTGGCGCGCCTCGCCCGCGAGGGCGTCGTCGGGCCCGACGAGCGGGTCGTGGCGTACATCACCGGACACGGGCTGAAGACGCTCGATGCGGTCACGCCCCAGGTCGGCCCCACGGCCGTCATCTCCCCGACGCTCGACGCCTTCCACGAGGCGTTCGGGCCGGGCGAGATCGAGGAGTAAGGAGCGCCCGATGGCGGTCAACGTTCGGATTCCCACCCAACTGCGCGAGCTCTCCGGCGGCGCGGCGGAGGTCGACGTCGACGGCGCGACCGTCGCCGAGGTGCTCAAGCAGCTCGAGGCGGCCCACCCCGGGTTCGCGGCGCGGCTCTACGACGACAAGGGGGAGCTGCGCCGGTTCGTGAACGTCTTCGTCGCCGACGAGGACATCCGCTTCCTGCAGGGGCTCGAGACGCCGGTCGCCGAGGGGCAGGTCGTGAGCATCGTGCCCGCCGTCGCCGGCGGCGCCTGATCCCGGGGGCCTTTGCCCCTCTTGACCGGGACGCACCCTGGAAGTTAGCCTGCCCTAACTAGCTGACGGTCCGTCAGCTCGAGGAGGGCGGCGTGTCGGAATCCCAGATCCTGCTGCTCGGCGCCATCGCCGGCTTCACGATCTTCCTCGGCCTTCCGGTCGGGCGGATCCGCAACCTGTCGATGCCGCTGCGCGCCTTCCTCAACGCGGTGTCGGCGGGGATCCTGATCTTCCTCCTGATCGAGGTGTTCGAGCACGGCTTCGAGCCCGTCGAGCACGCCGTGGACGACGGCGAGTGGGCCACCCTCCTCGGAAAGGGCGTGGTCTTCGTCGCGCTGTTCGGGCTCGGCCTGCTCGGGCTCGTCTACTACGACCGGTGGCTGGCGGCGCGGGCGCGAGGGGCGGACCGTCCCATCGGTCCCGGCGCCGCGACCGCGGCGTCGATCCGCCTGTCGCAGGTGCACCGGCTGTCGGAGCCGCAGCGCTTGGCGCTGTTCATCGCCATCGGGATCGGGGTGCACAACCTCGCCGAGGGCCTCGCCATCGGGCAGTCCGCCGCCAACGACGAGATCCAGCTCGCGCTGCTCCTGGTCATCGGCTTCGGCCTCCACAACGCGACAGAGGGCTTCGGGATCGTCGGGCCGATGTGCGCCGACGCCCACCGGCCCAGCTGGGGCTTCCTCGCCGTGCTCGGCCTGATCGGGGGCTCGCCGACGTTCGTCGGCACGCTCATCGGCCAGTCGTTCGTCAACGACACGCTCGACATGGCATTCCTCGCGCTGGCAGCGGGCTCGATCCTCTATGTCGTCGTCCAGCTGCTGCACGTCGGCCTCAAGCTGGCCCACAAAGAGATGCTCATGTGGGGCCTGCTCGCCGGCGTGGTGCTCGGTTTCGGCACCGAGCTCGTCATCGTCGCCGCCGGCGCCTAGCCGACCCGTGGCGACCACGGCGCCGCCGGTCGCGATCACCTTCGAGCGCACGACGCACCTGGCCGCCGACGCCGGCACCGTGTGGCGGCACGTCACGACGCCACGGGGCATCAACGACGAGTTCAAGCCCTGGATGCGCATGACCGTCCCGCAGCGGCTCCGGGACATTCGCCTCGACGACGTCGAGCTCGGCGTCCGGCTCTGCCGCAGCTGGGTCCTCATCCTCGGCTTCGTGGCCTTCGAGTACGACGACCTCGTGTTGGTGGAGCGGGGGCCCGGGATGCCGTCACACCGGGAGCGGGATCTTCGCCTGCCCGCCCGGGACGCGCGCCGGCGGCTACGTCGGCGAGACGCTGTTCTCGTAGGGGATCGACGACGTCGCGGACCGGTCAGGCGGCCGGCGTGACGAACATCAGCTCCGCGAGCCGGCTCGGGATCGTCCGCTCACCGGCGGCGCTCTTCACGACGACGCCATCCGGTGCGGGGCCGACCACGACCGCTTCCGAGCCGGGGATCAGCTGCGCGCCGGCGAGGAGCACGAGCGCGTCGTCGTCGAGCTCGATCTTCTCGCTGATGCGCGACACGGTGACCGGCCCGGGCTCGACGCGGCTGAGCGGCGTCGAGCCCTTCACGTCGACCTTGTGCGCCGAGCCGGGGATCGGGTTGCCGTGGGGGCACGTGGCGGGGTCGCCGAGCAGCCGCACGAGCTTCTCCTCGACGTCGGCCGAGATGGCGTGCTCCCACCGGTCCGCCTCCCGGTGCACCTTCTCCCACTCGAGCCCGATGACGTCGGTGAGGAGCCGCTCGGCCAGGCGGTGGCGGCGCACGATCGAGACGGCGAGCTGCCGGCCCTTCGGGGTGAGGCGGAGGCTGCGGTCGTCGAGCAGCTGGGCGTAGCCCTGCTCCACGAGCCGGTTCACGGTCTCGGACACCGCCGGCGCCGAGATCCCGAGCCGCTCGACCAGGCGGGCCCGGATGGGCGGGATGCCCTCCTCCTCGATCTCGAGGATCGTCTCGAGGTACTCCTCGGTCGCGTCGTGCAGCTCGGCCACGATCCGAAGGATAGGGCCGGTCCCCGCCCGTCGGGCGCGGGCGGCGATCGCGTCTCCGCCGGGACGAACTTGCACTCCCATGGGGGGAGTGCCATATGCTGTTAGCACTCGAATCCGTTGAGTGCTAACCATCGCCGCCCTCACCGGGAGGGCGGCGCGCCAGGGGGTATCTACGTATGCCGAAGCAGATCGCCTACAGCGAGGCCGCCCGCCGGTCCCTCGAGGCGGGCATGAACAAGCTCGCCGACTCGGTGCGCGTCACCATCGGTCCCAAGGGCCGCAACGTCGTGCTCGAGAAGAAGTGGGGCGCGCCCACGATCACGAACGACGGCGTCTCGATCGCCAAGGAGATCGAGCTCGAGGACCCGTACGAGAAGGTGGGCGCCGAGCTGGTCAAGGAAGTCGCCAAGAAGACCGACGACGTGGCCGGTGACGGCACGACCACGGCCACGGTGCTGGCGTGGGCGCTCGTGCGCGAGGGCCTGCGCAACGTCGCCGCCGGCGCCAACCCGATGGGCCTGAAGAAGGGCATCGAGGCGGCGGTCGACACCGCCGTCGACGAGATCCAGAAGGGCGCCATCGAGGTCAAGGCGGACCAGAAGCAGATCGCCAACGTCGCCGCGATCTCGGCCGCCGACCCCGACATCGGCGGGATGATCGCCGAGGCGCTCGACAAGGTCGGCACCGATGGCGTCATCACGGTCGAGGAGAGCCAGACCTTCGGGATGGAGCTCGACCTCGTCGAGGGCATGCGCTTCGACAAGGGCTACATCTCGCCCTACTTCGTGACCGACCCCGAGCGGATGGAGGGCGTCCTCGACGACCCCTACATCCTGCTCGTGAGCACGAAGATCTCGGCCGTCAAGGACCTCCTCCCCGTGCTCGAGAAGGTGATGCAGGGCGGGAAGCCGCTGCTGATCGTGGCCGAGGACGTCGAGGGCGAGGCGCTCGCCACGCTCGTCGTCAACAAGATCCGGGGCACGTTCAAGTCGACCGCGGTGAAGGCGCCCGGCTTCGGCGAGCGGCGCAAGGCCATGCTCGAGGACATGGCGGTGCTGACGGGCGGGACGGTCATCTCGGAAGAGGTGGGCCTGAAGCTCGAGAACGTCGGCCTCGACCTGCTCGGCACCGCGCGGCGGGTCGTCGTCACCAAGGACGAGACGACGATCGTCGAGGGTGGCGGCGGCCAGTCCGACATCCAGGGCCGCATCAACCAGATCAAGGGCGAGATCGACAACACCGACTCCGACTACGACCGCGAGAAGCTGCAGGAGCGGCTGGCGAAGCTGTCGGGCGGCGTGGCGATCATCAAGGTCGGCGCGGCCACCGAAGTGGAGCTCAAGGAGAAGAAGCACCGCATCGAGGACGCCGTCCAGACCACGAAGGCCGCGGTCGAGGAGGGCGTCGTGCCGGGCGGCGGGGTCGCGCTCCTGCGGGCGCAGAAGGCCGTGCTCGCCTCGGCGGACAAGCTCGACGGTGACGACGCCACCGGGGCGAAGATGGTGTCGCGTGCGCTCGAGGAGCCGCTGAAGCAGATCGCGGTGAACGCCGGCTACGAAGGCGGCGTCGTGGTCGAGAAGGTGCGCTCGCTCTCGGGCTCCGAGGGGCTCAACGCCGCCACCGGCGACTACGAGGACCTCGTGAAGGCGGGTGTCATCGACGCCGCGAAGGTGACGCGCTCGGCGCTGCAGAACGCAGCCTCGATCGCGGCGCTGTTCCTCACGACCGAGGCGGTGGTGGCCGACAAGCCCGAGGAGAAGCCCGCGATGCCGGCCGGCGGCGGCATGCCAGGCGGCATGGACGGCATGGGCGACTTCTGACGTCGCAACACCGGTCCACGACCGAAAACGCAGAGGGGCGCCCTCCGGGGCGCCCCACTCGCGCGGCGGTAGCCTCGCTGCGTGGAGCCGCTCGTGCCGTCGGAGGGATGGGGCGTCGTCCATCTCCTCTACAAGGTCGACCGCGGCCGCGCCGAGGCCGAGCCGGGCGGCACGAAGCGCGTGCTCGACGCGATCGCGTCGCTCGAGGCGGACGACCACCAGGTCCTCGTGTTCACGGTGCTCGGGCACAAGGCCGAGCTGGGCGTCATGGCGCTCGGGCCCGACGTCGCCCGTCTGCAGGCGTTCCAGCACGAGCTCGCCGCCGCGCCATTGGTGCTCGAATGGTCGTACGTGTCGCTGACCGAGCGCTCCGAGTACACGGACGACGAAGAGCGCGCCCGGGCCCGTCTGTATCCCCGGCTGCCGCGCAAGCGCGCCATCTGCTTCTACCCGATGTCGAAGCGACGCGAGCCCGACGCCAACTGGTACGAGCTTCCCTTCGAGCAGCGGAAGCAGCTCATGGGCGGTCACGCGCGGGTCGGGCGCGCGTACGCGGGGCGCGTGCTCCAGCTGATCACGGGATCGACCGGGCTGGACGACTGGGAGTGGGGTGTCACCTTGCTCGCCGATGACCCCGCCGCGCTGAAGGAGATTGTGTACGAGATGCGCTTCGACGAGGTCTCGGCACGCTACGCCGAGTTCGGGCCGTTCGTGACCGGACTCGTGCTCGATCCGGCGGACGCGTTGCAACGGGTGGGGATGCCGGCGCGGTGAGCACCCTCCGACTCTTCGTGTCGTTCCCCGAGGACCTCGTCGACCGTCCGCTCGTCTACGAGATCGTCAAGAAGTTCGACGTGGTTCCCAACATCCGGCGCGCCAACGTGGAGGGCAACTCCGGGTGGTTGATCCTGGAGGTGAACGGCGAGCAGTCCCAGCTCGACGCGGCCATGGCGTACTTCGAGGGGCTCGGCTGTACCGTGAACCGGATGGAGGGCGACGTCCTCGAGAGCTGAGGCGGCGCACGATCGAGTAGATGCGCATCCTCGTCACCGCCGTGTTCGAGCAGCTCGTGTACCACTGCACGTGCATCGACGACCGGGATCCGGCCCATCCGCGCCTCGAGGTGGACGCGATTCTGCGCGACGGCGACGCCGACGGTCCGCTGCTCCTGCCGGTCGCGGACTACAAGCGGATGGCGGGCTTCGACGCCGCCGACG
>DATFXK010000049.1:0-4921 GCA_035316005.1 Acidimicrobiia bacterium
CGGGCACCGGATGTCGGCGGCGCGGTCACCGAGGGCAAACGGCTCGACCGCCTTCAACCAGTCGCCGAGGTTGTCGGCGCCGTTCACCCAGAACCCTCGCTTGAGCACCCCCCATTTCGCGTGCGGCTCGGCCTCGATTACCTGCATCAGCACGCGCAGCGTCGCGTCGTCCGCGTCCGGGAGCGTGTCGATCGCGTCCTGCGGCAACCCGCCGAGCTTGGCCATCGAGAGGATTCCGGACCAGATGCCATCGAACCCGGGGTCGGCGATGCACGCCGACAAGCGGTGTTCGGCCGATGCAGCCCGCGGCGCCAGGTACCCGCCGAGGCTCCAGCCGGTCAAGGCGATGCGGTCGTGGTCGACGCCGTCGAGCCCGAGGGCGAAGTCGACAACGGGCGTCACGACGCGCTCCCAGTCGCTCCGCATCCGTACGCCGCCGTCGATGAGCAGCTTGCCTTGGCCGGGCCCGTCGAAGAACAGGCAGTGGTAGCCGCGATCCGCGGCCGCAGCCGCGAACGCGAAGTACATCTCCGTGACAGTCGCGTCGTAGCCGTTCGTGCCGATGAGCAACGGCCGGGTCTCGTGTTCCCGGCCGCGCGCCCGGACCAGGTAGCCGGGCATCTCGGTGTGCTCGTACGGGATCGACACCGCCTCCACCGACGGGTCGGTGAGCCGCATCGCCGCGTCGAACGCCGACATCTGGGCGTGGAAGGTGTCCACGACGCGCGGGTCGACGGGCACGCCGTAGATGGGGTGTTACGCCACCGCGTAGAAGCAGGCCGCGTGGAGGAAATACTCACGCGCGCTCGCCGTGTGCCCGGCCGTCTCGGCGTCCTTGCCTTCGTCCGCGAGCCGGTCGGCTGCCGCCCGCCACGCGTCGTAGAAGGCGTTGTCGTCGCCGTCGCCGACGGCGGCGGCGATGGCTGCGAGCTCACCGACGTCCGCGCCGCCGTACGGGGCGAATCCCAGTGCCCACGAGGCGAACTCCTCGTGCAAGGGGTCTTTGAACAGGCTCAACGGAGGATCTCGATGAGGAGGATCCAGGCGTTCGTGAGAGCCCCGACGTACGCGGCGAGGACTGCGACGGGCAACCAGTAGAGGCCGCCTCCGAGCTCGGCCGCCAGGCTCACGCCGGCAATGACGATCACGACGGCCGTACCCAGGCCGAGCACGCGTCGCAGGCCGATGGACCCACGCGGTGGCCCCGGTCTGCCCGGATCGACCTGCTGCACGACGGCATCCCGCTGCAGGAACCGCACGATGACGAACAGCGCGAGCCCAAGGACGATCAGCTCCGCGCCCAGTACGCCTCGATGCTGACCGGGGATCAGCACCACCGTCGCAGTGGCGAGGACCCAGCCGAGGAGAATGACGGCTTCTCCGGCCCGATGGACAAGGGCACCCGACCCGATGATGTCGCGCAGGTTGATGGAGACACCGACGAACACGAGGCCGAGCAGCGCCGCCGACGCACCAACGTGTGCCAGCGCAAAGCTCTCCCACTCGCCGGGCTGGTATGCCAACGGGCTCCTCCTCGCCGGGAGAAGCTATCCGCCGGCGACGAGGCGCTCGTGTTCCTCGGTGAGCTCGGCGAACATGACCATGTTCCCGTTGACATCGTCGATCATGAAGATCCGCCCGCCCCACGGTTGATCCTCGGGCTCCGAGAGGATGGTGATCCCGCGGTCGCGGTAGTCGGCGAACAGCTCGTCGACGCCAGTGACGTACAGGGTGACGTACGCGGTCGCCGGCTTCGTCGGCGTCCGCTTCTCGAAGTGCACGGTCGTCGCACCCACGGTGACCGAGGCATGCTCGGGCGGATCGCCCCACATCTCGTGCTCCAGCTCGAGGCCGAGCTCCTGCTCGTAGAAGGCGACCGTGCGGGCGACGTCCTCGACGCTGATGACGGCGGAGGCGTTCAGGAACTTGTCGCGATGGCGTCCCGTGCTCATGGGGTTGACCGTATCGAGGCATTGCTGAACGCTGATAGCTCGATGGCGACAAGCTTTCCCTCGCAGGCGACAACCCCGCACGTGCGGGCGGACGACGTCCCGCGGCCGGTGGTCGTCCGCACCGACCGATACCCCGACGGGAACCGCATGGGCGCTCATGAGCACCGCAAGGCGCAGCTCGTGTACTCGCCCGACGGGGTGCTGCGCGTCGCGACCGACGCCGGCACCTTCGTCGTGCCGCCGGAATGGGCGGTATGGGTGCCGTCGTGGATGCGGCACGACGTGCAGGCGTCCGCGCCGCTCACGCTGCGTAGCGTGTACGTCGAGCCGGAGTCGGCGACCAACCTGCCCGATCGATGCTGCGTCGTCTCCGTCCCGCCGTTGCTGCGCGAGCTCATCCTCGAATCGGCCACGCTTCCGGACCTGTACGAGGTTGGCGGGCCCGACGGGCGGCTCATGGCCGTGATCCTCGACCGCATCACCGCGCTCGATCATCGTCCGGTCGTGGTGCCACAGGTTCGCGACGAGCTGCTGCTCCCGATCGCGGACGCACTCGAGGCCGATCCGGCCGACGGGCGCGGGCTCGACGAATGGGGCCGCCAGCTCGGGGCCAGCGCGCGCACGCTCAGTCGACGCTTCGTTGCCGATGTCGGTGTGCCGTTCGGGACATGGCGTCGTCAGGTGCGGCTGCTCGCCGCCGTCGAGCATCTCGCGGCCGGCGAGCCGGTGGGCGCGGTCGCCTTCGCGGTCGGGTACGAGAGCGTGAGCGCGTTCATCGCCGCGTTCACGCGATCCCTCGGTGTCACCCCGGGCCGCTGGTTCCGCAACGATGGCTCGACCCCGTCCTGAGACTCCCGGTCCGGCCTCAGGGCTCTCCCAGGCGGCCATCAGGTTCGCCGCGTTGAATCCGCACATGCCGAACAGCAGTGAGCTTCTCAGCCGTCGACAGGCCATCGGACTCCTCGCCGGCCTCGGTGCCGGCGTCGTCGCGGCGGCCTGCGGCGGCGGCTCGTCGTCGAAGGGCGCGTCGTCGACCACGACGACGCGGTCGTCGTCGTCCGGGACTTCAGCGACGACGGGGTCGACCGGAGCGGCGTGCGTCCTCACGCCCGAGGTGACGGAAGGTCCGTACTACCTCGACATCGACAAGGTGCGGAGCGACATCACCGAGGGGAAGGCGGGCACGCCCCTCGACCTGAAGATCACGGTGGTCGACGCATCCGGATGCACGCCGATCCGCGACGCTGCGATCGACGTGTGGCACTGCGACGCCGGCGGCGTGTACTCGGGCTTCAGCCAGGCGAGCGCTGGCGGTCCCGGTGGTCCCGGCGGCGGCCCCGGCGGGTCGCAGCCGGCGACCGACAACCAGACCTTCCTGCGAGGCACGCAGCTCACCGACGCCGGCGGCCTCGGCGAGTTCCACACGATCTATCCCGGCTGGTACCGCGGCCGCGCCGTGCACATCCACATGAAGGTGCACGTCGGCGGTTCCGTGGTGCACACGGGCCAACTCTTCTTCGACGACGGGCTCACCGACCAGGTGTACCGGTCGGCGCCGTACAACTCACGCGGCGCGAGAGATGTTCGGAACTCCGCCGACAGCATCTATCGCGGCGCCGGCGCCGCTTCGGCGGTCCTGGCCATGACGCCGAGCGGCAACGGCTACGTCGGCGAGATCACCGTCGGCGTGAAGCTCACGTGAGTGGTCATGCCTGCGGTTGCCTCAGGCCACCGCGGCGCCCGATGTTGCTGACCAGGAGCGCGATCACCGTCACGAGGTAGAGCTGGCCGATCAGCGCCTCGAGCACGGCGAGTGCCCTTCCCAAGCCGTGCGCGGCGGTGAGGTCTCCGTAGCCGGTGGTCGTGAGGGTCACGAAGCTGAAGTAGAGGTAGTCGGCGACTGTCGCGTGCGCCTGCTGAGCGAAGAACGGCTCCGAGTCGATGGTGCCGACCGCCGTGTACGCGAACGACCACATCATCCCGATGAGGACGTAGACGCACAGCGCCCCGAGCACCGTTCGGACGTCGATCACGCGGCGACGTACCAACGAGTTGACGATCACCACCGGCGCCGCGGCAACGAACAGCAGGTTGAGCAGGAAGAGCGTGCCGGTGAGCTCGTCGCCGCTGACGAAGATCGCCGCCGCCGCCGACACGAGGGCGACGAGTACGACGACAACCCCCAGTCGCCACAGTCGGTGACCCACGCCGGAGGCGGCGAACGCCGCGAGCAACGTGGCGCCCTGAAGGACGACGGCGACGAGCGGCACCCAGTCGCCGGTCGGCCCCGACGCGAGGAAGATGAAGGTGGCGAGGAGCAGCAGGAGAACGATGCCGAACCGGTACGCCGGCACCCGCGTCGCCGTCCCGGCTCCGGCCTCCTGTGGAACGCTCGCGGTCTCCATGGGTCCTCCTCGAGACGGTGCGCTCGTGGCCTCGACGATAAGAAGCGCGGCCGTCGGAGTGAGTGACCCCCCGTTCGTGTACCGAACACCGTGCGGTTTATGATCGCATTCCGATCATCATGTGGTCGACGCAGGGCGGGTGCCATGGCGAGGATCGCCAAGGGTCGTGACCGGGTGTTGACCCGCGAGGAGATCGCGGCCGAGACCCTGCGTCAGTTCGACACCGGCTCGGAGGCGCCGAGCATTCGCGCGCTGGCGGGCGCGCTCGGTGTCGCCCCGTCGGCGATCTACCACCACTACGAGTCCCAGGCCGCGATCGTGCAGGCCGCGACCGAGCTCGTATGGGAAGAGGTCGCCCGCGAGTTCCTCGCCGCGATTCCCGACCCGTTGGAAGCCGATCCCGTCGAGGTCCTCGTCACCGGCGGCGTCGTCACCCGCCGGGCCTTCGGCCGCCACTACCGCATCGCGCCGTTCATCGCCGCCAGTCCGGAGCCGAACGACTTCATGACCGGCGTGCTCGGAATGATCGGGGTCGTGTTCGAGCGCCTCGGCCTGGAGGGGGAG
>DATFXK010000050.1:0-5191 GCA_035316005.1 Acidimicrobiia bacterium
GAGGATCCACGGCACGTCGAGGTCCAGATCCTCGCCGATGGGCACGGGAACGTCATCCACCTGGGGGAGCGCGACTGCACGATCCAGCGTCGGCACCAGAAGCTCGTCGAGGAGACGCCCTCGCCGGCAGTCGGCGACGAGCTGCGTGATCGGATCGGCCGCATCGGCATCGACGCTGCGCGGGCGGTCGGTTATCGCAGCGCCGGCACGATCGAGGGGCTGCTCGATCGCGATGGCAACTACTTCTTCCTGGAGATGAACACGCGGATCCAGGTCGAGCACACCGTCACCGAGCTCGTCACCGGTCTTGACCTCGTGCGCGAGCAGGTTCTCATCGCGGCCGGTGAGCCGCTATCGCTGAGCCAGGACGACGTTCGGCTGAACGGGCATGCAATCGAGTGCCGGATCAACGCCGAGGATCCGTCGAACGGCTTTCTACCGAGCCCTGGGCGGATCACGAGCTACCGGGAGCCGGCGGGGCCGGGTGTCAGGGTCGACTCGGGTGTGACGCTTGGGAGCGAGGTCGTCGGCCTCTACGACCCGCTGATCGCCAAGCTTGTCGTCCACGGTGTCGACCGTGAGCACGCGCGGCGGCGGATGCTGCGCGCGCTGGACGAGTACGACGTCGAGGGCCTCACGACACTGCTCGGCTTCCACCGCGCGCTGCTCGAGCACCCGTGCTTTGTCGCCGGGCAAACATGCCACGGCGTGGTCGAGTCCAAGGAGCTTGCCCACGAGGCTGAGCAGTTGTCTCATCAGAAAACAACCGTAGCTGGATCACCGGACGGAAGGGTCCGGGAGCGAGTCTCGAGCGTCGAGCTCGACGGCCGTCTTTACGAAGTAACCGCCCTCATTCCCGAGCCGCCGTTTGCAGAGTTGGCCCGCCGTCGCCGAGAGCGAACGGGCCGCGGGGCCCACCACGGCGCCGCGAAGGACGCCGTCGTGACCCCGATGCAAGGGACGGTGCTCGCGGTCGAGGTCGCCGACGGAGACGAGGTTCAGGCCGGCCAGGTGATCTGCATCGTCGAAGCGATGAAGATGGAGAACGAGATCACCGCCCACCGGGACGGGGTTGTCAGCGAGCTCTCGGTTCAGCCCGGGCAGCCCGTCACGACCGGGCAGGTCGTCTGCGTGATCGAGCAGGACGAGGACTGAGCCGAAACCGCCCGCGCGCCGCCGAGCAGGCGCGCGGGCGGTTCGCGCTCGAGCTAGAAGCCGCCGGTGCCGTTCGGCGTGCCGAGCCCTGTCGGGCCGTCGTAGCCCGGGCCGGCGGTGCAGAGGTAGGGCGAACCGGCGCTGCCGCCACGAGGCTTCCGCTTCGTGCAGTTGCCGTTCGAGCCGCTCGTCACGTCGAAGAGCGAGCTGGGCGATGCGTAGGCCAAGGAGACCGGATAGTTCGTCGAGCCGGCGTTTTTGGCCAGCCCGTAAACAGAGGCGACGATCGGCGACGCGACGCTGGTGCCGCCGAAGACGTACCAGTTCGCACCACCGGTCGAGCCGTAGCTGTCGTAGACGGCAACGCCTGTGTTCGGGTCGGCGACCGCCGAGACGTCGGCGACGGTGCGGTTTGAGCAGCCGGCGTCCTTCTGCCAGCTCGGCTTGGAGATCTGCGAGCTGCAGCCGCTTCCGGCCCCGCTCCAGGCGGTCTCCGTCCAACCGCGCGCGCTTGTGTCCGCCTTCAGGTTCGTTCCGCCCACAGCGACCACCGTGTTGTACGCGGCCGGGACCTCGACGCCGTAGCCACCGTCGCCGGAACTGGCCGTGATGGCCACGCCGACGTGGTTGTAGGAGCTCGCGTAGCTCGTCTCGCCGAAGAACTCATTGCCGCCGTAGCTGTTGCTGATCGCGTTGGCGCCGAGGTTGTAGGCCTGGTTCACGGCGGCGCCGAGATCGAGGAAGCTGTTCGAGTCCGCCTCGACGAGCAGGATCTTGCAACCGGGGCAGACGGCCGAGACCATCTCGACGTCAAGAGCGATCTCCTGACCCCAACCGACGTTCCCGGCGGGAGGCGTCGTGCCCCCGCGCTGGTTGACCTTCCTGAAGCACCCGCTCGCCGTCGTGCAAGGCGGCAGCCCGAACTGGCTGCGGTAAACGCCGAGGTCGTCGGCGACGTTCGGGTTGTCGTAGGCGTCGACGATCGCGATGGTCTGACCGTTCCACGACCAGGTCCCGCCGGTCGGATCGGACCACTTGTAGGCGCTCGCGAGGTTCTGGGGCGTGTAGCCGAACTGGTACGAGGTCGTCGCGAGCGGCGCCACGCCGCCGTCGGCGGTGACGACGTGAGCGTCGCAACCGGCGAGCCCTAGCACGGCGTGGGTGCACACGTCCTTCTGCCCGTGCGCCGGGAGCGGCGCGGGCAGTTTGCCGTCGCGTCCAGCCGTCGCAGATCCGCCCGCGAAGGCGAAGATCATGATCGCGCCGGCGAGGCCGACGAGCGTGCGGCGATTCATCAAAAACCCTCCTCGGATGACTTTGGCGCGCGGAAAGTAGCACGCAAGCCGGATCGCGAACAGCCCCGAAAGGGTGGCTATTCCCCCGACAAAGGCCGGGGTCGTCGGCCGATCTGCGCTCGGGCGGACCTGCGGCGGCTAGAGTCCGGCGCCGGTGGATCTCTACGAGTACCAGGGCAAGGAGCTCTTTCGGCGCTTCGGGATCCCGACGTCTGCAGGGCAGCTCGCGCTGACTGCCTCGGAGGCTCGCGTCGCGGCGGAGGAGCTCGGTGGACAGGTCGTCGTCAAGGCCCAGGTGCTGACGGGCGGGCGCGGCAAGGCCGGCGGGGTCAAGCTCGCCGACGGTCCCGACGATGCCGAGCAGAAGGCCGAGGAGATTCTCGGGCTCGACATCAACGGCCACATTGTCCGGAAGCTCTGGATCGAGTCCGCGTCGGAGATCGCCAAGGAGTACTACCTCTCGGTCACGTTCGACCGCGGGGAGAAGAAAGTGCTCCTGATGCTGACGACCCAGGGCGGGATCGAGATCGAGCAGGTCGCCGCGGACACGCCCCAGAAGCTGGCGCGGCTCCACGTCGATCCCCTGGAGGGCTACCAGCCGTATCAGGCGCGACGGCTGATCTACGGCGCCGGGGTCGACGACCCGAATGAGCAAAAGCAGCTGCTCGACATCATCGGGAAGCTCTACGCGTGCTTCATCGGGACCGACGCCATGCTCTGTGAGATCAACCCGTTGATCGTGACGCCAGAAGGCGAGGTGCGCGCGCTCGACTCGAAGTTCACGGTCGACGACAACGCGCTCTACAAGCACCCGGACATCGCTGAGTTGCGCGACCCGGAGTCGGTCCCGCCGGAGGAGCGCGCCGCCCGCGAGAAGGGGGTCACCTACGTGAAGCTCGACGGGGAGGTCGGCATTCTCGGCAACGGCGCAGGCCTTGTCATGTCGACCCTCGACGTGATCACGCTGGCCGGCGGCCGCCCG
Source organism: Acidimicrobiia bacterium (assembly GCA_035316005.1). GTDB lineage: Bacteria > Actinomycetota > Acidimicrobiia > IMCC26256 > JACDBD01 > JALZAA01. Next base: position 3,433 of record DATFXK010000050.1, read on the forward strand.
GCGAACTTCTGCGATCTCGGCGGCGGCGGGGACGCGCAGGGGGTTGTCGATGCGCTCGAGGTGATCAGCGCCGATCCGCAGGTGCGCTCGATCTTCTTCAACATCTTCGGTGGGATCACCCGCACGGACGAGGTGGCCCGGGGCATCCTCACAGCGCTCGAGCAGATGAGCATCCCGCACCCGATCGTCGTCCGCCTCGACGGCACCAATGCCGAGGAGGGCCGCCGGATCCTGGCCGAAGCCGGCCCGGGGAACCTACACGTCGAGCCGACGATGCTGGAGGGCGCCGAGCGGGCCGTGGAGCTGGCGAAATGACCGACCCCTGGAGCGAGCGTGCGCAGGCGTATGTCGAAAGTGACACGCACCGGGAGGGCCACGACCTTGATCTGCTCACGTCCTGGGCGGAGGGCGGGACCGCCCTCGACGTGGCCGCCGGAGGCGGGCACGTCGCGCGGCGTCTACGCGAGGAGGGCTTCGACGTGACGACGCTCGATCCGGCTCCAGGCATGCGCGCCGACGTGCTCGCGTCCGCCGAGCACATCCCCTTTGCCGACGCGAGCTTCGACACGGTCGTGACGAGGATCGCGCCGCACCACTTCTCGGACATCCGCGTGGCGGTTGGGGAGATGGCGCGGGTCGCGCGCCAGGTCGTGCTCGTGGAAGACACGCTCTACGCCAACGAGCAGGTCGAGGAGGCCGAGCGCTTGCACGACCCGACCCATGTCCGGTCATACTCCGAGAGAGAGTGGCGCTCGTTCCTCGAGGACGCGGGCCTCCACGTCGAAGAGGTCGTACTCGAGGAGAAGCGGCGCGACTTCGATGCGTGGTGCGAACGAACCGGCTGTGTCGGACCGGAGCGCGAACGCACGAAGGAGCTGCTCGGCGACCGGATCGACGAGCAAGGGAGTTACACAGACACGAAGATCCTCCTCAAGGCGAGGAAGCCCGAACGCTGATGGCGATCATCGTCGACAACGACACGAAGCTCGTCGTCCAGGGCGCGACCGGACGCGAGGGCTCCTTCCACACGCTCCGGAACCGCGCCTATGGGACGAACGTCGTCGCGGGCGTGACCCCGGGCAAGGGCGGCCAGGATCTCGAAGGAATCCCGATCTTCGACACCGTCGCCGGGGCCGTGGAAGCGACCGGCGCCAACACCTCGATGGTGTTCGTCCCCGCTCGGTTCGCGGCCGATGCGATCTACGAAGGGGTCGACGCGGGGATCGAGACCGTGATCTGCATCGCGGAGGGCCTGCCGGCGCACGAGATGCTGCGGATCTACAACTACATCGGGCCCCGCGGGATCACGATGCTCGGGCCCAACTGCCCCGGCGCGCTCTCGCCCGGCAAGGCGAATGTCGGGATCATTCCGGCCGAGATCTTTCGTGAAGGGGCGATCGGGCTCGTTTCGCGCTCCGGCACCCTGACGTACCAAATCGGCCACGAGCTGACCCAGCTCGGGCTCGGGAACTCGACGATCGTCGGCATCGGCGGCGATCCGGTCGTCGGCTCGTCGTTCATCGACGTGCTCGCCCGGTTCGAGGAAGACGACGAGACCGAGCTCGTCGTGCTGGTCGGCGAGATCGGCGGCAACGAGGAAGAGAAGGCAGCCGAGTTCATCGGCGCCGAGATGACGAAGCCGGTCGTGGGCTACATCGCCGGCTTCTCGGCCCCGCCCGGCAAGACGATGGGGCACGCCGGGGCGATCATCTCCGGATCGGCCGGCACCGCGCAGGGCAAGAAAGAGGCGCTCGAAGCG
>DATFXK010000051.1:0-2112 GCA_035316005.1 Acidimicrobiia bacterium
CCTCGTGTTCCTCGTGATGCGTAACGCGGAGATGGCGCCCTCGGAGGACGACGTCCGTGACGAGCTGAAACGCGAGTTCAGCCCCTTCCTGGACAGCGACCTCGCTCGGCGTCCCCGTGAGGACGCGCCGGCCTAATCGCCGCCGTCGTCGGTCTCGCCGCCGTCGCCGGAGTCATCGTGCGGCGCCGTGCTCAATCACTGGGTAGCGAGACCAACACGGGCATCACCGGACGGATCGCGCCAGGGACGACCCACGACCTCGACCACGACGCGCCCGAGTGCGCCCGGCGTGAACGCGAACGGCGCCTCGTACGCGCGCGTCACGGGCGTGCCGCGCTGGTAGCCGACCGTGAACCCCGCCACGCCGAAGCTGACGGGCGTCGTCCGGTCGACGTGGCCCCGGCCGACGGGGAGGTCGCCGTAGTACAGGTCGACGTCCCCCTGGAACCAGCCCGTGGCCGTGAACTCAACGCGCACCGTCGTCGCGCCGGGAGGCAGCGGGAGCTCGGCCGAGACCGTCGTCACGTGCGCGCCGAGGAGGTTGTGCACGTAATGCAGACGTCCACCGGCGACATACACCGCGTAGCCACCGCTCGCGCTGCCGTGCGCGATCACGACGCCCTCGACCGTGGCGCCGTCGCGGCCCGCGGGCACGTCGATCTCGGCCAGCACGCGGAAGCTGCGGTTCCGGACGTTCGGTGCCACCGCCGCGGGCAGGCTGCCGATCCCGGGTCGCAGCTCGTAGCGGTCACGCCGGTGGCGGCGGTCACCGTGGAGGCCAGGCCGGTTGGTGAGCGGCAGCACCTGGTTCCGCTCCGCCGCCTGCCACCACAGCCCGATGAGCTGGCGGAGCCGGTCCGGCTCCTTGGCGGCGAGATCCTCGGTCTCCGAGAAGTCCTCGGCCACGTGGTACAGCTCCCACTCGTCCTCGTCGAACGGACGGAACGGGTCCTCGCCCCCGTACGCGATGCCCGGCAGGGGATGAAAGACGACGGCCTTCCAGCCGTCATGGTAGAGGGCGCGCGACCCGAACATCTCGTAGTACTGCGTGACGTGCGCGGACGGTGCGCTCGCGTCGGCGAAGGTGTGCGCGAAGCTGACCCCGTCGAGCGGCCGCTGCGGCACGCCCGCGATCTCGGTCGGCGGGTCGATGCCGACGACGTCGAGCACCGTCGGGAGGAGGTCGACGGCGTGCACGTACTGGTGCCGTGTCCCGCCCGGCCGGCCGAGCCGCCGCGGCCACGCCACGATCAACGGGTCGGCCACGCCGCCCTCGTGCGTCTCCCGCTTCCACCGCTTGAGCGGCGTGTTGCCCGCCCACGCCCACCCCCACGGGTAGTGCCCGTGCGCGCGCGGGCCGCCGAGGTCGTCGATGCGACGCAGGTTCTCCTCCAGGCTCTCCGGCTCGAGATTGAAGAAGTACATCTCGTTGAACGACCCGCGCGGGCCACCCTCGGCGCTGGCGCCATTGTCGCTCATCACGACGACGAGGGTGTCGTCGAGGTCACCCAGCGCGGCAATGGCGTCGACGACGCGGCCGACCTGCGCGTCGGTGTGCTCCAGGAACCCGGCGTAGACCTCCATCATGCGGGCGTAGAGCCGCCGCTCGTCGGCGCTGAGCGCGGCCCACGGCTGGATCCAGCTCGGCCGCTCGCTCAGCCGCGTGCCGGGCGGGAGCAGTCCCGAGGCGGTCTGCCGGGCGAAGACCTCCTCGCGCCAGGCGTCCCAGCCCTTGTCGAAGCGGCCGCGGTAGCGGTCGATGTACGCGGACGGCGCCTGGTGCGGCGAGTGGCAGGCTCCCGGGGCGAACCAGAGCAGGAAGCGCTTCGACGGTGACGTGGCCCGCAGATCGTGCAGGAACAGGATCGCCTTGTCGGCGAGGTCTTCCGTGAGGTGATAGCCGTCCTCGGGACGGGCCGGCGGGTCGACCTGGTGGTTATCGTGGACGAGGTCGGGGTGGTACTGGTCGGTCTCGCCGTGGAGGAAGCCATAGTAGCGCTCGAACCCGCGGCCGAGTGGCCAGCGCTCCCGCGAGCTGCCCATCGTCATCTCGCCCGGGGGCGCCAGGTGCCACTTGCCGACCGCGAACGTCGCATAGCCGTGACGGACGAG
>DATFXK010000052.1:0-3899 GCA_035316005.1 Acidimicrobiia bacterium
GAGACCACCCCCGGGTCGGCCGTCTGCACCAGGACCTCTCCGCCGAGCAGCGTGCCGTCCGCAGCGAAGCGGCGCGCCCACACGTCGGTCGTATCGCAGGGCGAGCCCTGGCAGCCGGCGCCGACGACCGCCAGTTCCCCCGCGGCGTTCACCGCGACGTGCCCTAGGCGGAACGTGCTGCTCAGGGTGAACGCGTTCGTACGGGGCTGCCCGTCGGCGTCGTACACGCGGCCCTTGGTCGGCCCGTCCGTCCACGCCACGACGAAGCCGCCGTCGGGCAGCGCCTTGACGTCGTTGGCATCACCGCCGCTGCCGATGAGGAACGGGTCTCCGCGAGGTTGCCCCGCCGGGTCGTAGAGGCGGCCCCGAAACCCGTTCTGCGCCCAGACGAAGACGGCTCCCGAAGGAAGCCCGGCGACCGACCCCGTCACGACCGGTCCCAGGCCGTCCGGGTTCACCTCGAAGTCCGACGGGTCGACCCCGATGCCACGCGCGTCGAGGCGGCGGGAGAAGAAGGCGTACTCCTTCGCGTTGATGATCCACTGCCACGCGCCGATGTAACCGCCCCGCGTGTCGGGGCTGATGGCGGGGTTGAACACATGGGCACTCGTGTCGACCCGCGTGCGCGCGTGGAGGAGCGTGCCGTCCGCCGAGAACTGGCCCGTCAGCGCGTGGTTGGGCCCGCCGCTCCGCGGGTTGTACTCCCCCCAGATGAAGACCATCGTGCCGTCGGGGTTAGCCGCCACGTCGATGTCCTGGAGGAAGTCGGTGTAGTCCGTGGCCGCCGCGACGGGGAACGTTGGCACGACCACGATCTGCGCGTGGCCGGGCCGCACCGCGCACCAGACGAGGATGGTCAGGACGAGAACCCGGAGGACTGCGGAGCACCGCATCGGAGCCTCCCGCGGCTATGGGGGCTGCAAGGTATCCCGCCGTCTCGGCCCGAAGCAAGGATGAAAGCGCAGAATATCGGCCTAGGGTTGCCAGCGGGTGGGCCACGCCAGTCCCATCAGGCCGACCGCGACGAACGGCCGGGTCCAGGCCTCGTCCAACGGACGGGTTCGCGCGGCTCCGGGTCGCCGTCGACCGGATGAGACCCATCCCGCGGCCAGGCCGCCAAGCGATGGCGGCGAGGAAGGGCCAACTCCGCTGCGCGATGCTAGGCTCGTGCGCGATGCGGCGACGTGTGGCAGGCGCGACGCACCGAGGGGCGCCGCCTCGAACGGCGGCCGTGCGGGTGAGTCAAGGACGACGCCGGACGGCGATCGCCGTTGCTCTGGTGGCCTTCGCTGCCCCGGGTACCATGGCGTCTCCACGCGCGCTGGTCATCGCCTGCCTGGGCGACAGCATCACCGTCGGCATCACGCGTCACGCGGACCGCGACCCGCTCGGCGGCTATCCCGGCCGACTGCAGCACCGCCTCGGCCCGGGGGTGCACGTCCTCAATCGCGGCCTCTCCGGCACGACGACCGCCTTCTGGCTGACCCCGCCCTCCTCCGAGGACGGCCGGCGCATCTGGCGCGGCCTGCTCCAGCTCTGGCCCGACCTCCCGCGAGGTGAGCCGTCGTCCACGGCGACCAGCATCACCCGCGCCACGCTCGACGCCGACCGCCCCGCGCTGGTGGTGGTCCTGCTCGGCGTGAACGATCTCGGGGCGAGCCCTGCGGACGCGCACATCGTCGAGCAGACGAGCGCGCGGCTGGAGCGCATCCGGCAGGAAGCTTCCTCGCCCGGCCGCACCGTTCTGCTGGCGACGCTCCTCCCCAACCGGCGCGACCCCGCGGAACCCCGCGAGCGGCTGAACGCGCGCCTCCGCGAGGAACACCCCGACGTCCTGCCGCTCGGCGAACGGTTCGCCGCGGCGCCCTGGACGCGGCTCCTGGGCGACGAGATCCATCCCAGCGAGGAAGGGTACGAGACGCTCGCCGGGATCCTGGCGGAGGAGCTGGCGAGGCGTGGCTACCTCGCGGGAGTCGCGACCTCGACGACGTCCACGTCCGTCGCGCCGTCGACCGCGCCGTCGGGGAGCGAGAGCGGGACGCCGGCCGCGGCGACGAGTCCGGCGACGAAGCGGTAGCGCCCGGCGGCACGCGGCGCGGTCACCGTGACCGTGATCCTCGTCCGCTCTCCCGCTGCCAGGTCGCGGTCGAGCGCCACCTCGTGGTCCGGCACGACGTCGTAGCGGCGCAGCGCCCGCGCCCAGTGTGACGGGAGACGCGCGAGCAGCGCGAGTTGCGCGGGATTGGTCACGGCGAGGACGCCCTCACCGTCCGCCGTCCGCCAGCCCGTGCGGAGGCGAACGACACGGCCCGACCCGGGCCACCCCGTCGACGACGGGTTCGTGATCTCCACGCTCGCCTCCAGGGACGCGTCGGGACGCACGGCACGCGGAAGATCGAGCGCGAGACGGACGGGTGGAATCTCCTCCCGGCGTGCGGGTCGCGCACGCCGGTCATCGCCGCCAGCGCGCGCATAGAGCGCATGGCCGGCATCCTCCCGGACGAGCGTCGCACCCGCGGCTGCGGCGAAGTCCGCCGGGAGCTCCCACTCGCCCCTGTGCACGAGGATCCAGCCGATCCCGGCACGGTCGACGACGGCCGCGAAGGCCGCGGGCGTGCGTGCTCCGGTGACCTCCTCGGCGAAGGTGAGCCAGGGAAGCGGGTAGGTCCCCGTGAAGCAGAGCGTCGTCGGGTGCCAGTACATGGCGGCTTCGAGCGTCCGACGAGCGCCGACCTCCGGAGGCAGCAGCACTGGCCAGTCGAGAACCGGAGCACCGCCACCTCGCGCCTCGAGGGTGTGCACGACTTCCGACGGCGCGCCGAGCGGAGGCACGGGATGCAACGGGAACGGGCCCGCGTCCCAGCGGAGGAGGACCAGGACGATCGCCACTCCCGCAAAGCGCACGGCCAGCGACCGCCCCCGGAAGAGGCGCGCGAATCCGACCCCGGCACCGGCCGCCAGCCCGACCAGGGCGACCATGACGTAGCGCTCCGGGGAGCGGAGCGCGCGGAAGACGGGAAGCTCCGAGAGCCATACGAGCGGCAGCGGAATCGCGCCGAACGGAACCGGCACGAACCCCGGTCCCACGGCCAGCGCGAGACCGACCACGACGAGCGCGCCGAGGCCGAGCGCCCTGCCCCGTTCCCGCCGGCGGCCGTCGCGGAGGAGCGCCCAGATGCCGATTGCCCCGAGGACGAGCCCGGGGCGCCCGGCGTCGAGCGGGAGGACAGCCTCGGCCTGGGTGGGTGCTTGCCGGACGAGCCCCGCGACGCGGGCGAGCCGCACGCCGAGCTGGGGGAGGCTCGCCAACGGATCGAGCCAGAACACACTCGCCGCCTGCCGGACGAGCGTCGCGCCCAAGCCCGGCAGTGCCACCGCCGACCCGTAGACATCGAAGAGGACCAGCAGCGGTGGGAGCGTCGCGACGGCCGCGAGGGGCAGGAGAATCACGCGCCGCCAGGGCCGCGGAGGCCCGAGACCGATCAGGTACGCCGCCGTGAACACGACCACCGTGAGCGCCGCGTGGACGGTCCCGTAGACCGTCAGGATCACCTGCCAGACGGCGAGCAGCGCGAGCAGCAGGAGGCCGGACACCACCCGTCCCCAGAGCACGCGCTCGATGGCGAGCAGGAGCAGCGGGAAGCAGAACGTCACGAGAACGTGCAGCCAGGGCCAGTAGGTCAGGCGCAGCGGCGCGACGGCGTAGATCGCCCCCGCCACCGCGGCGGCGAGCGCGTCGCCCGTCCAGCGGAGCACGAGGAGCGCCATGGCGAGGGCGGAGAGCGTGCACACGATCAGGCCGAGCAGGTGGTAGGCCGAGATCGGGTCCGCCAGGACGTGACGGACGAGGGCATACAGCGGCCAGAGTCCGAGCAGGTGCTCGACCGTGCCGAGCATCC
>DATFXK010000053.1:0-6145 GCA_035316005.1 Acidimicrobiia bacterium
AGGAGCGCCCAGGCGACGAGCCCACTGGCTCGGGCGACGTACCACCAGATCGCCATCAGTACGTTGCATCCTCGACGAGAGCGTCCTGGCGCGCAGCGGCGTCGATCCTCCCTGCCGTGAACTGCGACCACGTCGTGGTGACGACGCGACGCCCGCGCGCGTCGGTGAACGACCCGGCCACGCCGTGGTGCTCGAGGAAGCTCAGCCCGTCGCGCATCCCGGCGACGAAGGCGCCTTTCGCGAACACCTCGGCCAGCCACGACTCGGCCGCGATCGTCGTCACCGACGCGAGCTCCCGAGCCGCCGGTCGCCCGGTCGCCGGGTCGATCACGTGATGGGCGGGCCGGCCGTCGACCATCCACCGGCGCTTGGTGCGGCTCGTCGTCGCCACGCCGCCGGCGCCGACGGCGACGGCGTCGACCGGACAGTCGGTGAAGGGATCGACCACGTCGACCACCCACGAGCTGCCGTCGGGCGCGACGCCCACCACGCGGATGTCGCCGCCGACGTTGACGCACGCGCCGCGGGCGCCGCGGCTCATGAGCCTGCCGACGACACGGTCGGCGGCGTACCCCTTCCCGATCCCGCCCGGGTCGAAGCCCACGCCCGCGGGCAGGCGGACCACATCGACCTGCTCGTCGACGTGGATGCCGGCGCATCCGCGCCGCCGGTCGGAGATGCCGGGTGCGGTGACGGCGGGGACGCGCTCGAACGACTGGTCATAGCCGGCGCGTACGACGTCGCCGAGCACCGTGGGGTCGAAGCGCCCGTGGGTGATCTCCCATCCCTCTACGGCCCGGGAGACCAGGGCGCTCGTCTCCGGCGACACCACGCGCGGAGCGCCACCCGCGGCGTTCAACCGGCTGACCTCGCTGTCGGGGAGGAACCGGCTCCACCGTCGCTCGAGCTCGTCGAGCTCGTCGCGGGCGGTGTCGGCGAGCATCGCCGCGTCGCGGCCGTGCACGAGGACGTGGGCGTCGGTGCCCATCACGGGAAAGCGAAGGTCAGCTTCCACTGGACCGGGTGTGGGATGAGCTGCTGCTCGAAGACGAGCCCGGGGTCGCCTGGTACCGCGAGCTCGAGTCGTCGCCCCGCTCCGAGTACGACGACGACGATGACGAGCTCGAGGTGCCGGTCGTGCCGGAAGCGCCGGTCGACGCCCTGGTCGTGAAGGCCATGATCGACCCGAAGCCGACGAAGGCAGCGAGGCTCATGGCGGCGGTGACGATGCGCGCCCGGCGTGCCGGGTGCCGTCGACGCCGTCGTGGTCGGGGGGTTCCGTCTGCGAGCACGAGGACCTCCATCACCGATACGTCGGCGCGGAGTCTGAACACCGCGCCTGTGACCATGCTGAGAGATCCCTGGGCCGGCTCGTAGACGTCGATCCGTCGGATCCGGCCGGCGTCAGCCGCTCGCGAAGGCCTCGATCGCGTCGAGGTGTGGGCGTCGCTCGTCGTCGGAGAGGAACGACGCCACGAAAGAGTTGCGCGCCACCTGGATCATCTGCTCGACCGTCAGGTCGAGCGTCTCTGCCGTCTCGATGTAGTTGTCGGCGACGTACCCGCCGAAGTACGCGGGGTCGTCCGAGTTGATGTTCACCAGCAGGCCGAGCTCGAAAAGCTCGCGGAAGTTGTGGTCACGCAGTGCGGGGAAGACGCGCGTCTTCACGTTCGAAAGCGGACAGACCGTGAGCGGCGTCTGGTCCGCCTTTAGTCGCGCGACCAGTCGATCGTCCTCGGTGCACCGGACGCCGTGATCGATCCGGCGGGCGCCGAGCAGATCGAGCGCCTGCCAGATGTACTCGGCCGGGCCTTCCTCACCGGCATGCGCGACGGCGAGGAAACCCTCGCCCCGGGCGCGCTCGAAGACGTCCCGGAACTTCTCCGGCGGGTTGCCACGTTCTCCCGAGTCCAATCCGACCGCCACGATTGCGTCGCGGCGCGGCAACGCCGACTCGAGCGTCGCCATGGCCGCCTCGGCGCTGAGGTGCCGCAGGAAGCACAGGATCAGGCGCGAGCTGATGCCGAGATCTCGGTGGGCGTCCTCCAGCGCACGTGTGATCCCCTCGACCACTGTCGCGAATGCGATGCCGCGGGCCGTGTGCGTCTGCGGATCGAAGAAGATCTCGGCGTGCCGGACACCCTGGCTGGCCGCCCGCTGGAGGTACGCCCACGTGAGATCGTAGAAGTCGCGCTCGTTGAGCAGCACGCTGCACGCCGCGTAGTACACGTCGAGGAACGATTGAAGATCCTCGAACTCGTACGCGCGCCGGAGCGCCTCCTCGTCCTCGTGGGGCAGCTCGACGTGGTTGCGCCTCGCCATCGCGAACGCGAGGTCCGGTTCGAGCGTCCCCTCGATGTGAAGGTGGAGCTCGGCTTTGGGGAGATCGACGAGCAGCTCCCGCATCGAGGTGGAGAGGCGGGTCAGTTCCCGCCGCCTTCGGCCATGGCCGCCGCCCGCTTCGCCATCTCCTCGGGCGGGACGTCCTCGACGTGGGTCATGAGGCTCCACCGGTGCCCCCACGCGTCCTCGAACTGCCCGGAGCGGTCACCGTAGAACTGGTTCTCGACCGGGCGGAGCTCCTTCGCGCCCGCCTTGATCGCGGCGGCGAACGTCGCATCGACGTCTTCGACGTACACGCCGAGGGTCACGGGCGTGCCGCCGATCTTCTTCGGGCCCACGTAGCCCATGTCGGGGAACTCGTCGGCGAGCATGACGACGGAGTCGCCGAACTGCAGCTCGGCGTGCCCGATGGTGCCGCCGGGACCACCCATCCGCATGCGCTCGGTCGCGCCCAGCACCCGCGTGTAGAAGTCGATGGCCTGCGCCGCGCCGTCGACGACGAGATACGGGCTCACCTGGGGGTAGCCATCGGGGATCGGCTTCACGGAAGGGCTCATGCCGCCTCCTTCATTCGGGGGAACGTATGTTCGCAGCCTAACGACGGCCGCCCGACCACGCAAGAGGCCGGCGCGACGACGCGGCGCTCAGGGCGCCGGCGGCTCGTAGCGGGCGCGGCGTTCGACGTCGTCGGCGAGCGATCGCCCGATGGGATGCTCTGCCTCCTCGGCCAGCTGCGCCACCAGCCCGGCCGTGCGGGCGATGAGCGCGAAGCCGCGCACGCTGCCGGGCGGAATGCCGGCGTCGACGAGCGCGGCGCCGCCGGCGCCGGCGCCGTTGATGGGCAGACGGCGGCCGGTCACGTCCTCGTGCACCTCGGCGACGAGCGCGAGCAGCCGGAGATGCGGGCCGAGGAGCTCCTCCTCGGCGGCGAGCGCGTACAGCCGCGGCACGCGGGGATCCTCGACGCGGTGCACCGGATGCCCGAGCCCCGGCACCCGCAGGCCGGCGCGACGGCGCTCCTCCACCGCCGCCTCCGCGATGCGCCGCAGCGACGCGTCGGCGACCTCGCCGTTCCCCCCGTCTCCCCGGGTTGCGAGCGCGTCGGCGAGGAAGGACGCGGTGTCGCCGGTCGGGCCGAGGAACACGCTGCCGGCGCCGAGGAGCCCGGCGGCAATCGCACCCTGGATCGCCTCGGGCGCGCCCGTGTACGTGAGCCGCGCCGCCAGGGCGCTGGGCGTGAGGCCGTGGTCAGCGAGCGAGACGAGCACCGCGTCGACGACCCGCCGCTGCCCGGGCGTCGGCTCGCGTCGCGTGACGAGCAGGAACGCGAGCTCGGTCAGCGTGAGGCGGCCCATCACCTCGCTCGGAAGGTCCCGGCCGCCGACCGTGATCCGGTCAGGCTCCGACGAGCCGATGCCCGTCCGCAACCACTCCGGCCCGTCGCGCCCGTGCGGCTCGGCGTCAGCCAATGTCGACCTCCTCGGCCGTGCGTTCGACGTCGAGGCGGTGCTTGGCGAGTCGCCCCGTCGGCGTGTGCGGCAGCTCGTCCACCACCTCGAAGTACCTCGGGACCTTGAACGGAGCGAGGCTCCGGGCGGCGAACGCGTGCACATCCTTTGCGTCGATGGTTCGACCCGGTGCCGCGATCATGAATGCCTTCACGTCCTGCTCGGAGAGCTCCGAGGGGACGCCGATGACGGCGGCTTCGGCCACGTCGGGGTGGCGCTCGAGTGCCGCCTCGACCTCGGCCGGGGAGAGGTTCTCGCCCCGGCGGCGGATGACCTCCTTCTTGCGCCCGACGAACGTGAAGGTCTCGTCGCCGTCGTCGCGAACCAGGTCGCCGGTGTGCAGCCACCCGTCGGCGTCGAGCACGGCGGCTGTCTCGTCGGGCATCTCGTAGTAGCCGCGCATGATCGCGGGGTTGCGCAGCTCGAGCTCGCCGACCCCGCCGGTCGCGACCGGGCGGCCGTCGTCCAACACTCGGGCGTCGTTGACGTGCCCGAGGTCGGGGTGCTGGCGCGGCGAGCCGAGCGAGCCGTACGGACGGGATCCGTGCCCCCACACCAGCCCGTACGGCGTCTCCGACAGCGCGTAGCCGCACACGATCTCGAGGCCGAAACGCGCTTCGATCTCGAGCTGACGCTCCCGATCGGGCGACGGGCCCGTGTAGGCGATGCGGATCGGGTTGTCGGCGTCGTCCGGCCGCGCCGGCTGGCGCATCAGGATCTCGAGCATCGCCCCGATGGCGTTGAACTCGGTCGCCCCGTAGCGCCGGGCCGCCGGAAGGAAGTCGCGGGCCGAGAACCCCGGCAGGAGCACCAGGCTCGCCCGCGCCGCGACCGAGCCCAGGGTCGAATACGCCGGTGCGTTGATGTGGAACAGCGGCAGCGAGGTCATCAGGCGGTCGTCGCGACCGAGCTGCAGCCAGTACGGGAACCCCTCGCCCGCCATGACGTACGCGAGGTGCGTCTGCATCACGAGCTTGGACTGTCCCGTCGTGCCCGACGTCGGGATCATGACGGCGATGTCGCGCTCGTCGACGCCGGCCGGGCCCCGGCCGTCGGGCGCGGCCGTGAAGAACTCGCCGACGTCGACCGGTCCCGCGCCGGTGTGGGCGTCGGCGATGGCACCGTCGACGAGCGACGCCAGCTCGCCGTCGGTCACGACGATCCGCGGGGTCGCCTGGTGCACGAAGCCGGCGAGCTCGGCGCGCGTGCTCTTCGGATTGACGGGTACCTGCACCGCGCCGACCTCCATGAGCGCGAGCCAGGTAAGCAGGTACTCGGAGGTGTTGCGCGCCGTGACCAACACCCGGTCGCCCCGATCGACGCCGATCGCGCGGAGTGCGCTGGCGGCCCGTTCGACCTGCTGCATCGCCTGCACGTACGTGAGCGTCCGCTGGCCGGCCAGCAGCCACGTACGGTCGGGCGCGTCGTCGACCGCGCGCCGGAACAGCGTCGGGATCGTTCGTGTCAACTGATCAGATCGGGAAGAACAAACCGCGGAACCTGCCCGCAAGTTCCTGGTCGCCGCGCGCGGTTCCCCCGTTCATGCGCGCGTATCCCGTGAGAACGAGCGTGGCCGGGTCGAACTCGAGCAGCGCCGGGCAGTCGTCGATGTCACTCGGTGCGAACTGCACGCCGTCCGGCGAGACGTCGACGCGCATGTCGCCGCCGTTGTTGCCGCTCGTCCGCACGCCGACCGTGTAGGCGCGATCGACGCCGCCGACGTCGGCGGTCGCCTGCCACAGCACGAAGATGACCGGTACGAGCAGATCGGCGGCGTCACCCGACAGCGCGTGGGCGCTGTCCATCCCTTCGCGGATGTCCCACCCGTGCACCGCGTAGTCCACGAGCTGGAACATCGGGTAGAACATCGCCGGCAGCGGCCCCATGTACTTGTGAGGGACCATCAGCGCCGACCACTCGTCGGCCGACAGTCCCTCGAAGTCGCGCATCATCCGGGTGCTGTCGTCCCGGAGCCGACCGACCAGCTCGTCGCGGGGCACCTTGCGGAACGCCTTCGCGCCCTGATCGACGAGCTCGGCCATGCGCCGGAGCCCCAGGGGTTCGTTCGCGGGGGCCTCGTCACGGGCGCCGGCGAACGCAGGCAGGTACCCCTCGGTCGTGTCGACGAGATGGCCGACGACGTCACGCGCCTCCCACGCCTCGCACGCGGTCGGCGCCTCCCAACGACTCGGGTCGGCGACGAGGTCGAACATGGCGTCCATCTCGCTCTGCAGGACCGTCAGGACGCGCTCTTTGCTCGCCGGGTCCTGAAAGTCCCAGGTTGGGTCGTTTGC
>DATFXK010000054.1:0-3790 GCA_035316005.1 Acidimicrobiia bacterium
GGCCATTCGTCGGTGTCGGCACGCGATGAGGGCACGACCACGACGTCGACCTCGACGACCACCACGACGACGACGGTGCCGGGGTCGACCGCGCCACCGGTGTCATCGACGCCGGCATCGACCGCTCCCACGATGAGCGGCTTCCAGGCGGTCGTGTACGGCGGTCTCCGCTTCCAGGTGCCGGACGACTGGCCGGTCTACGACCTCGCCAAGGATCCGACGCGGTGTGTCCGGTTCGACGAGCACGCGGTGTACCTCGGGCACGCCGGCGCGCGCCAGGACTGCCCGGCGCAAGTCGTCGGACGCACGGAAGCGGTGCAGGTGGAACCGATCGACTCGGTGTCGCAGCCCACGGCTTCGACGGCGACCGTTCCCGGCACCATCAACGGCCTCGGTGTCCACCGCAATGCGTCCAGCGCTATCAGCGGCAACCTGGTCACAGCGTTCGACGAGGCCGGTGTCGTCGCCACGGTGACGTTCCGCCAGAGCGATTCGCTCGCCCAGAAGATCCTCGGGACGTTCGAGCGGGCGAGCGGATGAGACGCGCGATCGCGGCCGCCGCCCTCGTCGTTGCGCTCGGGGGTCTCGTGGCGTGCGCACCGACGAAGTCGCCGCCTCCTCCCGCCGGCGGAGGCGGCTTCGACGCGTGCACCGCTCCGTCGACCGGCGCCATGAACGCGTGGCTCCAGTCGCCGTACCGGTTCGTCGGCGTGTACATCGGAGGTGCGAACCGGGCGTGCAGCCAACCCAACCTGACCGCGGACTGGGTCAACACGGTGCACGGCTCGGGCTACGGGCTCATTCCCACCTACGTGGGGCTGCAGGCGTGGTGCACCTCCGCCAGCAACGTGGCCCGCATGTCCGGCGATCTCGCCACCGCGCAGAGCCAGGGATACGACTCCTCGGTCGACGCGGTGCAGAACGGAGCCGCTCCTCGCGGGCTCGGAGCGGGCACGCCCGTCTACTTCGACATGGAGGCCTACGACTCGAGCCAGCCGGGCTGCACCGACGCCGTCACCGCGTTCATGTCGGGCTGGATCGCCGGGTTGCACAACCAGGGCTATGTCGCGGCCATGTACAGCAGTGCGGCGTCGGGCGTGCGCGACATAGCAGCCATTCAGGACAACCCCCCGTACCAGCTCGACGCGATCTGGTTCGCGCACTGGAACGGCGATTCCGGCCTCTACGGCGATCCCTACTTCCCCGACTCCGTCTGGTCCGGCGCCCGCATCCACCAGTACCAGGGTGGGCACAACGAGAACTGGGGCGGCGTCACCATCAACATCGACAACGACCAGGTCGGCGGCCCGACTGCATAGCCGTTGAGTCGCGGCGGCGCCGGTGCGAAGCTGACGGGAGCGTCAGGGAGGCACCGCCATGCCCGACGAAACGCTCGTCGTCGACGCCGACGGCCACACGATGGAGCCCGACGACCTCTGGACGTCGCGCATGGACCGGGGGAGATGGGGCGACTGGATCCCGCGCAAGGTCGTCGAGGACGACGTGTACGAGACGTACTACGCCGGCGGCGTCGTGCGGGGCGGTGGTCGTGAGCTCCAAGACGCGATGGCGGGCGCGGTCGGCATGACGCCGAAGCAGTTCCACGACATGCTCCAGAGCCTGCGAGTCCCCGGCGGTCACGACCCCGACGCCCGCGTCGCCGACATGGACCGCGACGGCATCGACGTCGCCGTGCTCTACCCGTCGACGGCGCTGTTCTTCGGACCGGATGATCCGATCGAAGCGTTCCACGACGTGGACTTCGTGCTCGCGTGCCAGCGTGCCTACAACGACTGGGTCGCCGAGTACTGCGCGGCCCATCCGCGCCGTTTGTTCGCGATGGCGGGCGTGCCGCTCCAGGCGCCCGACCTGGCCGCGGTCGAGGCGGAGCGCGCGGTGCGCGAGCTGGGGTTGCAGGGCGTGTTCGTCCGTCCGTCCGCCTACGTCGACGAGCTGCCGCTCAACCACTCGGCGTACGACTCGTTCTGGGCCACCTGCCAGGATCTCGACGTCCCCGTCGCGTTCCACCCCGGCGTGCACGTCGACACGCCCGGCGCGTGCCGCAAGTTCCGCCTCGTGGCCGAGAGCGAGAACATGATGGTCACGAACATGGCGATGGACGAGCTGCACGGCGGCTCCGGGCTCGGCCAGGCCGTCGGCAACACCGTCGACATGATCGTCACGCTGGGGCGGCTGCTCATGGGTGGCGTCTGCGAGCGCTTCCCGCGCCTGCGGTTCCTGTTCCTCGAGTCGGGCGGCGGGTGGATCCCCACGCAGCTCGAGCGCATGGACGAGCAGGTGAAGGCGTTCCCGCTCGAGAAGCGCTGGCTGAGCCTGCTACCGAGCGAGTACTTCCGCCGCCAGTGCTGGGCCGGGTTCGAGCCCGAGGAGTGGAACTTGGCCGCGTGCGCGGAGTGGCTCGGGCCCGACCGCGTGCTGTGGGCATCCGACTACCCGCACCCCGAGTTCCGTCCCGAGGTCGTCAAGGAGCTGCGCGAGGTGATCGCCCCCCTGTCGGCGGAAGCGCAGCGGAGGGTGCTCGGCGACAACGCGATCGAGGCGTACCGGCTGCCCTTGTGATGGCCGACCTCGATCTCGCCCGCATGCGGCGCGACCGGCACCGCAAGGTGGTCGACGTGCTCGATGCCGAAGGCCTCGCCGCCGCCGTGCTCCTCGGCCAGGCCGCCGTCGCCTACGCCGTCGGCGCCCGCGCTCCGGCCGCCGACGCGGCCCGCTCCGCGCACGAGCGCACCATCGCGGTGGTCACCGCCGACGGCGCCGCGCCGCACGTCTACACCTCGTTCGCGGAAGGTGCGCCGCCCGACCTCCCGGCCGACCACGTGCATCCCGCGCTGGCCGTCGAGTGGCCCGAGGGAGCGGCCGCGCTCGCGGACGTGCTGCCCGAGGGGCGCGTCGCGCTCGACGAGTACACGATGCCGCTGCACGAGGCCCTGCGAGGGCGCGAGGTCGCCGACGCGACCGCCCTGCTGAGCGCGTGCAAGGTCATGAAGACGGCCGACGAGCTCGAGTGCATCCGCCGGGCGCAGTCCATCAACGAGGAGGCCATGCAGTCGGTCGACGCGCTGGTCGAGCCGGGTGCGCGCGGCACCGAGCTGTCGGGCGCGTTCCTGCACCGGATCTTCGAGCTAGGCGCGACGGCGAACACGGTCGACCCCATCTGGCAGGTCATGCCGCCCCGCATCGCGGACGGTCCATACTCCGCCACCGGCGACGTTGTGTTCCCCACGCCGACGACGAGCCGCCGGCTCGAGGCCGGCGACGTCGTATGGGTCGACACCGGCATCGACTACGAGGGCTACGCGTCGGACTTCGGTTGCACGTTCGCCGTCGGGGGTCCGCAAGCTCGTCACCGTGAACAGGCGGCGCGTTGGCGCGAGATCGTCGACCGCTGTCTCGACGTCCTCAAGCCGGGGGCGACAGCCGGCGACCTCGCGCGCGCCGCGCACGCCGGCGAGTCGCGTTGCCCCTGGCTCCCGCACCTCTATCTCGCGCACGGCATCGGCACGAACAGCGCCGAGATGCCGCTCGTGGGCACCGACCTCGGCGCTGCGTTCGACGACACGCTGGTGCTGGCGCCGGGGATGGTGCTCGTCTTCGAGCCGGTGGTGTGGGACGACGGCGCCGCCGGCTTCCGCGCCGAGGAGATCGTGACCGTCACCGACGACGGATACGAGTACCTGAGCGCGCGGGACGGAGGGCCGCGTGGCTGAAGGGTTGACGCGCACGCTCGACGAGATGGCACGGCGGGAGGTCGACGTCCTGGTGGTCG
>DATFXK010000055.1:0-22113 GCA_035316005.1 Acidimicrobiia bacterium
GTGATCAGCAGCGCCCGCACGTCGGCATCGGCGCGGGCGGCGCGCACGGTGTCGACGAGCTGGTCGCGCATCTCGACCGTCAGCGCGTTCTTCGCTTCGGGTCGTTCGAGGGTGACGCGGCACACGTGGTCGGCGCCGGTCGCGACGCGGAGCACCGGATCCCTACCGGTTCGTCGTCAGGATGTTGACGACCGAGACGCCCGAGCCGCGGCCGCCCACGTTGTGCTGGAGCGCGTACCCGTTGCGGGTCTCGACCTGCCGGTCGCCGGCCTCGCCCCGCAGCTGCCACCAGCACTCGGTGAGCTGGGCGACCCCGGTGGCGCCGATCGGGTGCCCTTTGGCGAGCAGCCCGCCCGACGTGTTGACCGGGAGGCGGCCGGTGAGCGAGGTCTCACCGTCGAGCGAGGCGACACCGCCCTTCCCCTTGTCGACGAACCCGAGGTCTTCGATGTCGAGGATCTCGGTGATCGTGAAGCAGTCGTGGACCTCGGCGCAGTCGACCTGGTCGGGACCGATGCCCGCCATCCGGTACGCCCGCTCGGCGGCGAGGCCGGTGGCCTTGAGGCCGGTGAAGCTCTGCTTCTCGTGCAGATAGGGGTGGTCGGTGGCGACGCCGAAGCCGGCGACGTACACGGGCGTGTCCGTGAACTCGGAAGCACGGTCCGCGTTCACGAGGATCGTGGCGGCCGCGCCGTCGGTCTGCGGGCAGCAGTCCAGCAGGTGGAGGGGGTGACAGACCGGCGGCGACTTCAGGACGTCGTCCACCGTGATCTCGTTCTGGAAGTGCGCGAACGGATCGCGGGCGCCGTTGTGATGGTTCTTCACCGCGACGGAGGCGAGCATCTCGCGCGTCGTCCCGTAGTCGTTCATGTGCCGGGTCGCGAACGGCGCGAACAGCACCGGCGCCGTCTCGCCCCGGGTGAGGACGGGATGCCCGCCTGCCGCCCGCGAGAGCAGGCCCTCCTCGGTCGACTTGTCGCGCATCTTCTCGACCCCGATGACGAGGACGACGTCGTGCACGCCGCTGGCGACGGCCATCGCGCCGACGCGGAAGGCGTCCGAGCCGGACGGGCACGCGTTCTCGATGCGCGTGCACGGGACGCCGGCGAGACCGATCGCCGTCGGCACCGTGTTCCCGCCGATGCCCTCCTGGCCCCAGAGCGTGCCCCGCTGCGTGGCGACGAAGACGGCATCGATCTGGCCGGGTTCGATGCCGCGATCGACGTTGGCGACCGCGGCCTGGAAGGCGCCCGCCGCCATCTGCTCGTAGCTCTGCTCGAAGAGCTCACCGAACTTGATCAGCCCGGCTCCGGCCACGGCGACGCGATTCCAACCCATGACGTGCTCCGCTAGTCCTGCTTGTCGGTTTCCGCCTGCGCCCCGCCGACGGTGCGCGCCTTGAACCCGTACACCGGAACGCCGCGCTCGAACGCGTACCGGCGGAGGACGAGCTCCACGTCGGCGCCGATCCGGATGTCGCTGCCGTCCCCGATCACCTGCAGCATCACGCGTGCGCCGTCGACCAGGTCGATGACCGCGAGAGGCAACGGTGCTTCGAACGGAGGCGGCATCGTGTGGTTGACGACGAACGTGTGCACGACGCCTCGGCGGGCGAGCGGCACCGACACGAACTTCGTGCTCCCGCAGCTGATGCAGTACGGGTGGATCGTCGGGGGTGTGTTGATCGTGCCGCACTCGACGCACCGGGCGCCGAGCAACCCGAGCATCTCCTCCGCCCCACGTACGAAGAGCGCGCTCTCCGGTGGCACGCCCATCGGGATCGTCTCCGCCGCGGCCCGGAGTTGCCCGCGTGCACGGAGCGCCTCGGCGTACGACGTCGGCTGGCCGCCGGCGAGGGCGTCGCCGACCGTGGCCGCACCGCTCACGGGCGCATCGGCGTTGATGACGACGCCCGTGGCGCGCCCGCCGCCGCACCCGACCACGCCGACGGTGCGGGCGGCGTCGAGCGAGCCCAGCGCGCCGAGGAGGGGAGCGGCTGCGCCGGTGTCGCCGACGGCGGCGTACGCGCTCGCCGACGCGGGGGCGCGTCCGCCGAGCTTGCGGGCGGCGGCCGCGCCGAGGCGGCCGTCCGGATCGGGGAGCGACCACTCGTCGACGCCGAGCGCGGCGAGCTGCTCGCCGACCTCCTGCACAGCGGGGAGGAAGATCTCCTCGCGGAAGAGACGCGCGTCGTAGAGGTCACGCGTCCCGTCGTCGGCGTCGGAGCGATAGCGATCGAGGAACGGGTGCGTCCGGGTGACGCGTGCCGTGAGCGACGCCTGGCCGCCCTCGGAGGCGAGCACGACGGCGGCCGCGCCTGCACCGGCACGTTGCTCGAACGACGTGCCGGCTCCCGGCACCAGCGCGTCGGCGGTGACGACGAGCGCGACGCGCGCGCTGCCGGCGGCGATGGCGTCGTACGCGCCGGCCAGCGCTTCCATGCCCGCGTGCGGGGATCCCGAGCACAGCGCGCCGCCCGAACGCGCCGACAGCCCCAGCGCCGACGCCAGCACCGCGTGGCTCGGCCCCTCGGCGAAGGGCGGGCGCGTCGTACCCCACCACAAGCCGTCCACGCTGTCGCGCTCGAGCCCCGATGCGGCCATGGCGCGAGACCCGGCCTCGGCGGCGAGCGTGAGTACGTCCTCGTCGGGGGCGCACACCCCGACCTGCCCCCGCCCGCCGCCACGGCCCCAGGCGGCGGCGACATCGGCGGCGCTCAGCCGCCGCGCGGGCGCGGCGGCGCCTACGGCGAGAACCCGTACGGGGGAAGTCACGCCCGAATCTTAGGCCGGGCGCGCTCGCGCGGCCCCAAGACGGCGACGCCGTAGAGCCACAGCACGAACGCGGTGACGACGTGCCACACCGCGTGCAGCTGCACGAGCGAGTCGGCGTCGCACCAGGGCCCACCCGTACGACCGAGCGCGTTGAGGATCGCGCCGATCGCAAGCACGCCGGCGCCCACGATCCAGACGCGGGCGTCGGCCAGGGCGCGGGCCGCAGGCGATCGGGCGGCAGCGACCTCGGCTGCGACCGCGCCGGCGACGAGCAGCACGTCGAGCCCGTCGGCGGCGTCGGGCCACCCGGTCAGCACCACCGCGCACACGCCCGTCAGAGCACCGAAGATCACGAGTCCACGAGCGACGGCGGCACCGCGGACGAGCGCGACGTCGTACCCGATGACGAAGGCGAGCACGGCTGCGATGGAGAGATCGTGCGCGAAGCGCCCCCAACCCGGCATCGGGCCGTGGAACGCCACGCTCCCGGCGCCGACGGCGATCACCGCCGCCGCGTAAACGACGCACCCGAGGCTCGCGTGCCGCCGGCCGGCGACCGCCCGCCACAGAAGGAGCGCGCCGGCGAGGACATAGGCCAGGCTCGACAGCGTGTTCGCCGGTTGGCCGAGTAACCCCTGACCGATGCGCTCGCAGTCCGAGCCGCCCACGGCTCCTCAGGCGCTCACGTCTTCTCGGGCACGTAGACGCCGATGCCGTCGGGATACTGCAGACCGGCGCCCATGGTCTCGGGCGACTGCGGCTCGCCGTTCAGGCCAGTCGCACCGGCTGATCGGCTTGGCCTGAGCCGGAGTCGCCGACGCTCCCGGCGTCGCCGGCACGCCGGTCGAGACGAGCGCGCCCGCGACCGCGAGACACGTGAACGCGTGCCTGGCGGTCCGGCCCCCCACGGCCCCCACTTTCGTCAGCGGGCTGACAGGGGCGTCATGCTAAACGCCGAGCTCGCGCGCGTCAGCGGTTGGAGCGGCTGCCGGCGGTGGTGCTGGCGGGCGTGCGCGTCGGCGATGCAGCGGCGACCTGCTCCTCGACCGCGCTCGATCCGGGCACGTTCCCGTCTGTCTGGAGCTTGGCGAGGGCCTGCTTGTCGCTCTTGAGATAGCGGTTCCAGAAGTCGACGGTGGCCTTCTTGAGGGTCATCGCCTGCGCGTCGTTGCCGCCGAGGAACGGCGCGATGTGACCGGCGCCGAGGAAGGTCAGCAGGAACTTGGGTGAGTGCGCGGCGGTGTAGGCGTTCCTCCCGGCCTGGTACGGCACCGTCCCATCGACGTTGCCGTGGAGGCCTAGCAGGGGCGTCGAGGTGTGGAAGTACTGCCCGGGGGCGTCGACGACGCCGGCGAGGCCTGACATCGGGATCGCAGCCCTGATGCGCTTGTCGCGACAGCAGTTGCTGAAGGCGAGCCCGTATGTGGTGATCCCGCCGAGCGAGTGGCCCGAGGCGCCGATCCGCTTTGCGTCGATGCCCCCGAGCTGCTTCCCCTGCTTGTCGAGCTGGAGCACCTGGTTGATCACGTACGAAGCGTCGGCGGGCTGGTTCTTCGTGTCGCCGAGGGCGCGCCCGAACTGCGGTCCGCCCGGTGCATCGCTGTTCGACAACGGATAGTCGGGTGCGGCGACGATGTAGCCGGCCGACGCCCAGGTCTTGATGACGTCCTGGTAGTAGACGCCGCGTGCTCCGAGGCCGTGGCTGAACAGGATGAGCGGGTACGGGCCGTCCTTCGTATCGGGTAGCGCGTTCTGGACCGGCTGGTCGGTCGGTTGACCTTGAGCCGGGTAGTAGATCGCCGTGAAGAGGGTGCGGTTCGGCGCGACACCTTCGGTGGGTCGGGTGCTGTCGACGAACGTCCGCGTCGTCGTGCCCACCGCGTACTTGCCGATGTCGGAGATCCTCGGCACCGGCGCCTTCGCCGGCGCGGATGCCGTGCCGGCGGGGGCGCTGACGCTCGCGGCCGCCGTGAGCAGTCCGGCTGCAAGCGTCACCGCCGCCAATCGCGCGCGCCAGCGGCGCGACGTGCGGGCCTCGTTCATCGTCTCCCTCCGGTCGTCGGGCCGGTCACCGCGCCTGCTCCTGGAGCGTCGCGACGCCGGGCTGATCGGCATCCCGGCGCAGCCGCTCGAGCGCGGTCCGGTCGCTCTTCAGGTAGCGGTCGAAGAAGTCGAGCGTAACGTGCGCCACCGTCGTCGGCGCCGGGTCGGGCGCACCTCGGTACGGCGGCGTGTGCGCGCCGCCCACGAGCGTGAGAAAGAACTTTGGCGGAGTCGCGTTGGCGAACGATTCCATGCCGCCTTGATAGGGCAGCGTCCCGTCGGCGTCGCCGTGCTCGGCGAGCAACGGCGTCGAGATGCCGGTAAAGAACTGCGGCGGGTCACCCGCGATGCCCGACATCGGCACCGCCGCCTTGATGCGCTTGTCGACGCAGCACGTGTCGTAGACGAGTCGGTACGTCGTGATCGCACCGAGTGAGTGACCGGAGGCGCCGATCCGCTTGGCGTCGACGATGCCCGCGAGCGGCCCGGACCGCTTCGAGCTCAGCGCCAGCATCCGGTCGATGACGAACGAAGCGTCGGCGGGCTGCTGGGGTAGATCGGCCGAGGTGGCGCCACCGGGGGCGTTCTGGTTCGAAAGCGGGTAGTCGGGCGCGGCGACGACGTAGCCGGCCGACGCCCACTGGCGCAGCAGCGGCTCGTACTCGGCGCCGAACGAGTTGTTGCCGTGGCTGAACAGGATCAGCGGAAACGGGCCGTGCTTCCGGTCGGGGGTCGCGCCGGGCGTCACGGTGCCGCCCGCCTTCCCGCGGGCCGGGTAGTAGATCGTCGTGTGCAGGGTGCGACTCGGCGCGCCCGCGAAGGTGCCGTTCGCCGGGGTCGGGCGGGTGTCGTCGACGAACGTCTGCTCTCCGCGTCCCACGGCGATCGTGCCAATCGCCGTAACCCGGGGTGACCCGTTCCCAGAGGACGACGTAGCCGCTGCGGGCGCGGCCGCGACGAACGCGCCGACCCCGATGACGGCGATCGACGCGGCGATCCTTCCCCTGCCCAGCCCCCGAACGGTCAAGGCGCTCATCTTCGCGCCCGGTCCGGCCCGCGTCCCCGCGCCGCTTTGGTCGGACGGCGCGCGAACCGCTATCAAGAGTGGTCGTGGCACGAGCGAACCCGTCACCACCGCGTGCGGACGACCGCATCCTGCGATACGCCGCGGTGGTCTTCGCAGTGGCGTTGATCGTCCACGGTGCCGACCACTTCCGGCGGGGCTTCGACCTGCTGACGGCCGAGGTGTTCTGGGCCGGCAACGTACAGACGGCGGGTGCGGTGGGCACGCTGATCCTCGTCTTCACCCGCAGTCGGTGGGCTCCTGTGGCCGCGGTCGTCATCGGCTTCTCGAGCGCGTTCGGCTTTGCTGTCGTGCACCTGCTCCCGGACTGGGGCATCTTCAGCGACGCCTTTCCGGGTGCCCATGCCGGTGCCGAGGTCACGGCGTTCTCGTGGTTCGCCGCCCTGTTCGAGATCGGCGCCGATCTCGCGCTCGGTCTGGCCGGGTTGCAGGTGCTGCGCCGCCGTCGGAGGGTGGAGGCGGCGGCGGGAATCGAACCCGCGTACAAGGTTTTGCAGACCTCTGCCTGAGCCACTCGGCTACGCCGCCGGGAGCATGGAGAGTACCGGCTCGATCGGAAGGTCCGGTACGGTGCCGTGTTCCCAGATCGTCGGCCGGGGTGCTTCATCGATGACGGACCGAGTGCGGCTCGAGCTCGACGGCGCGGTCGCAGTCATCACGAACGACAACCCCGACAAGCACAACGCGTTCGACGACGAGATGGACGCCCGCCTGTTCGAGATCCTCGGTGAGCTGCGGAGTCGTCCGGAGATCCGAGCCGTCATCTGGCGCGGTGAGGGGAAGTCGTTCTCGTCCGGGCGCGACGTGAGCGCGATCGGCTCGCACCAGGTGCCCGTCTCGCACCACGAGCTCATGCGCCGCGGTCATCGCGGCATCCAGCAGCTCTGGGAGCTCGACGCGCCGGTGATCGTCGCGTGCAAGGGCTGGGTGATGGGCGCGTCGTTCCAGCGGGCACTGCTCTGCGATATTCGCATCGCGAGCGAAGGCGCCCGATTCCGTCTGCCCGAGCTGACGTACGGCGTGATCCCCGACACGGGCGGTGCCGGCGCGTTGTTCGAGATGGCCGGCGCCGGGCTCGTGAGCGACCTCGTGCTCACGAGCCGCGTGCTCACGGCCCCCGAGGCGCTCACGCAGGGCGTGGTGAGCCGCGTGGTGACCGATGACGACCTCGACGCCACGGTGCGGGAGGTGGCCAAGCACATCGCGTCGCTCCCCGCCGTCACCGTGAAGATGGCCAGGGACGTGATCCGGCACCTGGCCGTCCCGGCAATCCGATCGTCCATGGCCGACGAGATGATCTACCAGACGTTCGTCAACAAGAGCGACGACATCGCCGAGCTCCGCGCCGCCCGCGCCGAAGGTCGTGAGCCGCGCTACACCGGCAGCTGACGGCGAAACTCCGCCGAGCAAGGAGGACCCGGTGAGCGAGCTGATCGGCCTGCCCGAGCCGCCGCCCGTCGGCGCGTCGGCCCTCCCGGCGGGCACCTACGACGGTGTGGGCGTGCTCGTCACGGGCGGCGGCACCGGGCTCGGCAAGGCCATCGCGGCCGAGTTCGCGCGGCTCGGCGCCGCGATCGTGATTGCGAGCCGCAAGGAGGAGCACCTCGCCGCCGGCCGCGAGGCGATCGAGGCGATCGGTGCCCGCGCGCTCACCGTGCCGTGCGACATCCGTCAGCCCGACGAAGTCGCCGCCGCGTTCGACGCTGCCGAGGCCGAGGTGGGGCTGCCGGGCGTGCTCGTCAACAACGCCGCTGCCAACTTCCCCGTCCCGGCCGAGGACATGTCGCCGAACGCGTGGCGGACGGTCGTCGACATCACCCTCAACGGGACGTTCCTCTGTGCCCGCGAGTTCGCCCGCCGGCACCTCGCCGCCGGGTCGCCGGGCTCGATCGTGAACGTCGGCGCGTCCTACGCGTGGACGGGCGGCCCCGGCTTCGCCCATTCGGCGGCGGCGAAGGCGGGCGTGAAGAACCTCACGGAGTCGCTCGCCGTCGAGTGGGGACCGTACGGGATCCAGGTCAACGGCCTCGTGCCCGGCCTCTTCCCACACGAGGACATGACGGCCGACATCCAAGCCAACCTCGAGCGCACGAGTGACAAGGACCCGTGCCAGCCCGCCATGCGCGTCGGCCGGCGGCAGGAGCTCGGGTGGGCCGCGACTTTCCTCGCGTCCCCGTACGGCCGGTTCATCTCGGGCCACACACTCGTCGTCGACGGCGCGAACTGGCAGCGTCGCAGCCTCACCAACCCGCCCGTCACCACTGTGCGCGAGCAGATGGGTCGCGGGCCGTTCACGGTGCCAGAGGATTGAAAGTCCTCCGAGCCGGGGTATGTTGAGTTCGGTTGAGTAGACAGCCGGCTGAAGTCGAACGTCGCTGTTGCCGGCCGATGACTGGGCAGTGTGCTGACGTTCGATCGCGCTCAGGGCAGCGGTCAGGAGACGGCAGTTGCCCAATAACGACACGAAACGATTTAATCGGCTGCTCGGCGCGCTGCCGGAGGCGGACTTCGAGCGCCTGAAGGATCAGCTCCGGACTCGCGACGGCCAGCAGAAGTACCTCCTGGCGGAGTCGGGAGACCCGATCAACGAGGTCTACTTCCCCGTCGATGCCGTCGTGTCCGTCCTCACCCGCATGGACGACGGCGCGAGCGTCGAGATCGCCACTATCGGCAACGAAGGCCTGGTCGGCGTGAGCGTCGCCTGGGGCGCCGACACGATGAACCCCAAGGAGTTCGCCACGGTGCAGGTCCCGGGGACCATCGTGAGTATGGACAGGGAGGCGTTCCGCCAGGAGGTCCAGCGGCAGGGCCCCCTCGCGTCGCTGGTGGAGCGGTACACGCAGGCGTTCTTCACCCAGGTGTCCCAACAGGTGGCCTGCAATGGGCTCCACTCGGTCGAGCAGCGTTGTGCCCGCTGGCTCCTCCTGACCCAGGACCGGGCGGGCACGGACGAGTTCCCGATGACGCACGAGTTCTTGGCTCAGATGCTCGGCGTCCGGCGGGCGACCGTGACCGTGACGGCCGGAATTCTCCAGAAGGCCGGTTTCGTCCAGTTCACCCGGGGCCGGGTCGCCATCGTCGACCGGGAGGGCCTCGAGGACGCAGCCTGCGAGTGCTACGCCGTGACCCGAGAGGTCTACGAGCGCCTCCTGCCCTGATCCGACCCGACCCGATTTTCCGGCCCTTCCCTCCCCGAATTGTTCGCTGCCGTACCGAAATACGGTACGGTCGCGTACTGAAGTTCGAGGGGCCGGTTGAGCACCCAGCCGCTCCAGTTGTCTGGGGCGCATCGTCGTCGAGGCTCGTCCGGCAGTGGTTCTGCGCCCCGTGGAAGGAGGCGCCGATGGATGGACCCACCGACACCCTCGAGGACGAGCTGACAGAGCTCGCGGGCCTCCTGCTGGCGAACGAGACCCTCGAGACCATGCTCGGTCACGTCGCCCACATCGCCGTGCGCGCCATCCCGGCCTGCGACGCGGCGGGAGTCACGCTCTTCGAGCGCGACCAGCTGACCACGGCGGCCGCGTCGGGACCGCTGGTCCGGCGCGTCGACGAGCATCAATACAGCACCGACGAAGGTCCGTGCCTCGAGAGTCTGCGCACCGGGGAGCTCCGCCGGAGTCCCTCCTTGCAAGCCGACACCCGCTGGCGGAAGTTCAGTGGGCCCGCGATCAGCGAGGGCGTGGTCAGCTGCTTGTCATTGCCGCTCGTGATCGGCAACCACGGCACCGCAGGCGTGCTGAACCTCTACTCGCAGAACCGTCCGTTCGAGCAGGCCGACGAGGAGATCGGCCGTCGGTTCGTCGCGCCGGCGTCCGTCGCGGTCGCCAACGCGAAGGCGTACGCGAAGGCCCGCGCCGTGATCGAGCAGCTCGAGGAGGCGCTGCAGTCCCGCGACGTGATCGGACAGGCCAAGGGCATCATCGAAGCCCGCGAGCACTGCGGGCCCGACGAAGCCTTCGAGCGGCTCCGCGACCTCTCCCAACACCGCAACATCAAGCTTCGCGAGCTCGCCGCCGCCATCGTCGACTCACCCGACACCTACCTCAGCGGGTGATGTGACGCCGGGCGAGGGCGGGAGGACGCAGCTCTCCGAGATCCTCGTCTTCGAGAAGGCTTTCGACGACACGGCGCAGGATGTCGCTGACCTTGCGCTGAGCTCGCTCGAGCAGTGCGACGGCGTCGGCATGCAGCTCGTCGACGCCGACGGGCTCAGTACGCGCTTCTTCACGGATGCACGCAGCTCGCGCTTCGACGCCCTCCAGGAACAGCTCGACGAGGGGCCCTGCGTCGCGTGCCTCCGCACCGGAGAGCTGCACGATCTCGAGCCCATCACGTCCGACGAGCGCTGGCCGAGCTTCGCGCCCCCCGCCCGCCGCGCAGGTCTCATCGCCTGCCTTGCGCTGCCGCTCGTCGCGCGGGGCGTGCTGATCGGCGCCCTGAACCTGTACGCCTGGCCGGTCGTCGGATTCCCGGGCTGGGACCGGCAAACCGCCCGCAATTTCGCCGCACGTGCATCGATCTCACTGGCGAGCGCCCGCGTCTACGCCCGCACGCAGGTGATCATCGCCGAGCTCCGAGCCCGAGTGGCCGAGCCCGACGACATCGTCCACCAGGCTCATGGTGTGCTGATGGTGACCGGCAACACGAACCTCGAGGACGCCATCGGGCGGCTGGTCGAGCTTGCGCGCTCTCAGGACGGCACGCTCGAGGAGGCCGCCCAGTCCGTCCTCGATTCAGTCGCCTGAGGCGCTGCCCTCGCTCCTAGCCGACCTTCTTCAGGAACGGTGTGAGGTTCTGGAGGAACTCGTTGTTCGGGCTGGCGCCGGCAGGGTCGTTGTGCGCGTAGTTCGCCTCGCCGTCGATCAGGACCAGCCGGTCGTGCGAGATCCCTGACTGGTCGGCGAGCACCGTCGCGCCGTCGAGCACGCGCTGCCCGCCGAGCGCGGCGCCGAAGGCGTAGATGCGAAGCCCCTTCGGCAGGTCATGCCCGTGCGTCGCGTGCACGTCGAGGATCGCCTGCGTGTCGTTGGCGTTCCCGGCCGCCACCGCGCTGGAGTCGATCGTCAGCCGCTGCGGGTGGTACCACGCGGTGCCGTCGAGGCTCTGGAGACCCCAGCCCGAGAACATCTCGGCGTAGCGCTGGATGGGCGTGAGCGCGCCCGTGCCGTCCCAGCCGCGCGGGTCGCCGCTGTCCTTCAGTTGCCCGAGGTGCGCCTGGGCGGCGCGCAGGCCCATCGGCGACGTCTTGACGTCGAGGGCGTACCCGTACTGGCCCTCGTTCGTCGGCGCGACCGGCGGCTTCAGGTTGGCGGGCAGCGCGGGCCATGCGTACCCGAGAGAAGCGTCGTTCGGCGCGATCTTCACCCCGGTCGATCCCGTCGAATTGAACAAGCCGGCATACGGAGCGGGGATGCCGCCGAAGGTGAGCCACGGGGTCCCGCTCTGGAGGGCCTGCAGCTGCATCGTCGCCTGGTCGGGGCTCGCGGGCGTGGGACTGCTGCCGCCGTCGATGAAGACGAGGCCGGAAAGGTCCTTGGCGCCGGCCTTCCCGTTGAAGTCCCACGTCGCGTAGGCGGTGGTGATCGACCCGCCGAGGGAGTGGCCGCCGAGCACGACCTTGCCGCCCTGCTTCTTGGCTTGCTCCATGACGCGCCGGATGTCCTGTACGGCGACGTTCATGCCCCAGTCACGCGCGAACGCGACGTCGGAGTCGGGGATGAACTGGAAGTGCTTCGTGATGCTCGGGTCGGTGACGAAGCCGAGGTAGTAGTCGAACAGCTGCTTCGGGGTGGCCTTGCCCTTCTTGGCCTGGTTGAGCACCGAGTGGTCCTCGAGGATGTTCTCCCGGCGCTCGACCGCCCAGACCTGCCAGCCCTTCGACCGGCGGACGATGTCCTTGGCGAGCGGCTCGAAGTAGGCCGCGCTCGCCGACGTGCCGGGCACGAGGACGAGGACGTTCTTGGCGTCGCTCGGCCCGGTCTCGAGGATGCCGACCTTGTTGTACTTGGCCGGCGTACCCGGAGCGTTGTACCCCGGGATCCGCTCGAACCTGACGTCGACCTTCTGGTTACCACCTGCACCGGCTGCCGGCGCGAGCGTCGCCAGCGCCAGCACCACTGCCGCGACGAGCAGCACGAGCCTTCGTGTCGTTGAGGTCATCGTTGAACCCCCTCGAGGAAGCCGACGATCGCATGCTTGAACTCGCGGTGGTACGGCGCGCCGAGGTGGTCACCCTTCACCATGCGCAGGCGGGCTGAGGGCAGCCGCGCCGCCAGCGCGTCGGGCGACCGGATGAGCGTGTCACCGGTGCCCGCGATCACGAGGGTCGGCACGGTGATCGCGTCGTAGCGCACCGAGTATCGGAGAGCCGCGGAACGGCTCAGCGCGGCGAGCGCCCGCCGGTCGGCGCCGGTGGCGTCGGCGAACTCCCGGAACGCCTTGCCTGCGAGGCTGTCGATGGCCGACGGGTCGTCGGCGAGGAGCGCGGCGGCAATCGCCTCCGGATTGCGGCCGCCGGACCGCGGCGGGACGACGGTTTTGCCAACGCCGCCGAGCACGAGCGAACGCGCCCGGGGCTCGTCCGGCACCAGCCTCGCCGCCACCATGGCGCCCATCGAGTAGCCGACCACGTCGACCTGCTCGACGCCGAGATGGTCGAGCACCGCCCGGGCGTCGCGCACCATCGTGTCGTCGGCGTATCGCTCTGGATCGTGCGGCTTGTCCGAGGCACCGTGGCCCCGGGCGTCCGTCGCGATGACCCGCCGTCCGTGGTCGACCAGTGCGTCGATCATCCCGGATCGGCCCCAGTTGAGCGCGTGGTCGGCGCCGAACCCGTGGAGCAGCAACACGTCGGGCCCTGCACCGCGGGCCGTGTACGCGATGCGGGCTCCGTCGAACGACGCCACCGAGTCAGGCATGAAGGGCACGCTCCGTTGCGCTGACGAGCTCGGACGCCAGCGCGTCGAGGTCGAGCGAGTCGGGGTCGGTGACCGCGAGCAGCGAGATGCCGCGCAGCGTCCCGATGAGCAGCGCGGCGTGGGCGACGGGATCGATGTCGCGCCGAACCTCGCCACGGGCGATGCCCTCACGCAGGTAGTGCTCGACTATCGCCCGGACATTGCGGTGGAGGCGGTTCACGGCGGGTAGGAACGCCGGCTCCGATCCGAGCGCTTCGCCCAGCAACACGCACGCGGCACGAACCTGGAGCTCCGGGCCGCGCAGGCTGTCGACGTAGACCCGCAGCCAGACGAGGAGCGCGGGCAGCCCTTGCCGGTGCTCGAGCGCGGGCTCGAACAGACGCGTCCGGAACCGCTCCACGAGATAGTCGGCCAGGGCCAGGAGCAGCCCCTCCTTGGAGCCGAAGAGATACGTGGGGAGCCCGCGGCTGCAGCCGGCGGTAGCGGCGATGTCGCCGAGGCTGGCCCGGGCCGTGCCGCGGGTCGCGACGAGCGACGCGGCCGCTTCGAGGAGCCGCTCCTCCGACGCGGCGCGCCGCTCCGCTTGTGTCCGTCGCGTCCGCTCCCTCAACGCCGGCACGAGCCCCCGATCCACTGCGATGCTGCCTGCATCCGCTGCCGCCGTCAGATCCTGGCCCGGCGTTCAGCATTTTGTCCACTGCGTATGCTCCCGGGGATGGAGATGCGAAAGATCGGATCGCTCGAGGTCTCGCTGGTCGGGGTGGGTTGCAACAACTTCGGGATGCGCATCGACGAGAACCGCAGCGCCGCCGTCGTGCATGCCGCGCTGGACGCAGGGATCAACCTCTTCGACACCGCCGACGTCTACGGGGGCACGCGTTCGGAGCAGTTCCTCGGCCGCGCCCTTGGTAGCCGGCGGGACGAGGTGGTCGTCGCCACGAAGTTCGTCGCGCCGATCGACGACGACCCGAGCCACGCCGGCGCCGGCGCCCGTTGGGTCGCCGAGGCGGTCGAGGGCAGCCTGCGGCGACTCGGCACCGACCGCATCGACCTGTACCAGCAGCACGGGCCGGATCCGAAGGTCCCCATCGAGGAGACGCTCACGGCGCTCGACCGCCTGGTGCGCGACGGCAAGGTGCGCGAGATCGGCAACTCCAACTTCTCGGGTGCGCAGATCGACGAGGCCGAGTCCGTGGCGCAGCGCGATCAGGTCGCGCGCTTCGTCAGCGCGCAGAACCACTTCAATCTGCTGCACCGCGAGCCGTTGCGGGACGTGGTCCCCGCGTGCCTGCAGCACGGGCTCGGTGTCCTGCCGTACTTCCCGCTCGCCAGCGGCCTCCTCACGGGAAAGTACCGGCGGGGCGAGCCGGCGCCGGAGGGAACACGGCTGTCGCAGCTCCCCGAGGAGCGCGCCGCCCGGGTGATGTCGGAGCGCAACCTCGACCAGGTGGACCGCCTGCAGGCCTTCGCCGCCGAACGGGACCGCACGATCCTCGAGCTCGCGTTCGCGTGGCTGGCCGCGCAGCCGGCCATGACGTCCATCATCGCCGGCGCCACCACGCCGGAACAGGTGGCTGCGAACGTCGCCGCGGTGGAGTGGGAGCTGTCGGAAGCCGATCTCGCCCAGCTCGACGAGCTTCTCTCTGACTGACCCGCGATGGTCGACGAGCTGATCGAACTGGAGACCGGCGCGCGCCTGCACTACCGCCGGTCCGGGAGTGGCGAGCCGCTGCTGCTGGTCATGGGCACGGCGGCGTCGCTCGGGATGTGGATGCCGATGGAGGCGACGCTCGCCGACCGCTTCGACGTCGTCAGCTTCGACTACCGCGGGCTCGGCGATTCCGAGCGCGGTGACCCGATCACAGCCGCGACACTCGCCGATGACGCGCACGCCCTGCTCGGAGCGCTGTCGATCCCTCGCGCCCACGTGCTGGGGTGGTCGCTCGGCAGCGTGGTTGCCCAGGAGCTGTCGCTTGCCGTCCCGACCTCGTTGCGAGCCTCGTCCTGTACGGCACGTGGGCCCGTCCCGACGGCGTCATGACCGCGCTCATGACCGCGCTGAAGTACCCGTGGGACCGGGGCGACCTCGCGACCGCGCTGGCAACGCTCGGGGTCGTCTACTCGGCCGAGTTCCTGGCGTCACCCGAGTTCGAGACGTTTCTCGCGTGGACGGCCCCGCTCGCTCCATCGACGCCCGAGCAGATCCGCACCGTCGCCGAGCAGTGGCAGGTCGACCTCGACGTCGACAACCTGGACCGCCTCGGAGCTGTGACCGCGCCCGCGCTCGCGCTCACCGGATCACGTTCGAGCTGATGACCGGCACGGGCGCGAGCCACGGCCTGATGTTCGAGCGCACCGATGACTTCCTCCGCACGGTGCTGACGTTCCTCGATCAGCACCCGATCGCGGCGCCCTAGTCGATCTCGTCGCCGACGTCCTCGCCGGCCTCGGAGCGGTGCTCCTCCATGAGCTCGAGCTCGAGCGCCTCGCGCCGGGTCTGAGGGTCTGGGTTCAGCTCGGCGGCTTCCTCTTCGAGCTCTTCCGCCTCTTCCTCGCTGACCTGGCGTACGTGCTCGTGGTCGTCGTCCTGGTGTCGATCGGTCATCGTCCTGCTCCCAGCGATTCGCGGAGCGCGAGGGGCCGTCGTTCCTCGAGAACCCGGCGCGCCGTTTCCATCTCTGCGGCCGAGGTCGTGTGTACCTCGACCGGCACGGTATGCGCGCGCGGCTCGTGGAACGTCTGCTCCCAGCCTTCGGACATCCCGACTCCGCGCTCCACGCCGATGAAGGCGCCCGCCGTGCCACCGATGGCGGCGCCGGCGAGGACGAGCCCGGCGAAGGCGGCGGCCGGCAACCCGGTCAGCAGGAGCACGATGCCGGCGACGGCGAAGACGGCCGCGCCGACCACGACACCGGCGGCGATGCCCTTCCCCGCCCGGCCGCCCACGTGCAACAGCGTCCGCCGGTCGACGGACGCCGGGCGATCGTCTCGCGGGGGAGCGGGGACGCCGATCTCGACCCCGTCGATGCCGTGGTGCTCCAGCGCCTCGATGGCGGCGCGAGCGTCCTCGGGCGAGCGAAACACGGCGATGAGCATCGCCCCTGGCTTACCCGACGGCGTAGCGCGTCATGCTCAGCCGAGTTCGGGGCTCACGAGGCCCACGAACGAGACCATCTCGCCCGGGTATCCGCCGAGGTTGTGGGTGAGGCCGATCTTCCGGTCGGTGGTGATCTGGCGCTCCTCCGGCGCCTGGTGGCGGAGCTGCAGCCACGCCTCGAACATCATCCGCAGGCCCGACGCGCCGACGGGATGGCCGAAGCTCTTCAGCCCGCCGTCCGGGTTCACAGGCAGCTCGCCGTGCAGGTCGTATGTGCCGGCGAGGACCTCCTTCCACGCCGTGCCGCGCTCGGCGAACCCGAGGTCCTCCATGATCAGCAGCTCGGCCGGGGTGAAGCAGTCGTGTACCTCGGCCATCGCGATCTCGCTGCGGGGGTTCGTGACACCGGCCTGCGCGTAGGCGTCGGCGGCTGCCGCCTCGATCTCGGGGAACGACGTGTAGTCGTAGTCGGGGTCGGCGTTGCCGCTGCAGTTCCCGGCCACGAACGACAGCGCCTTGATGTACAGCGGCGAGTCCGTGTACTTGTGCGCGTCCTCGGCTCGCACGACGATCGCCGCTGCGCTCCCGTCGGCGACGCCCGAGCAGTCGTACACGCGCAGATCGCCGGCCATGAGCGGCGACGCGCAGATCGTCTCCGTGGACACCTCGCGGCGGAACTGTGCCCGCGGGTTGCGGGCGCCGTTGTAGTGGTTCTTCGCCGAGATGTGCGCGAGGACCTCACGCATCTCCTCGGCGTCGACGCCGTACTTCTTGGCGTACGCCGGGACGCACATCGCGAACATGGCGGCGGCGGTCAGCGTCCGGTTCGTGCCGTCGGTCGGGGTCTTGCCGGCGCCTACGAGGCCCTGGTAGCCGCTGTCCTTCACCTTCTCGACGCCGATCGCCATCGCCGAGTCGTACGCTCCGCTCGCCACCGCGTAGGCGGCGTTGCGCAACGCCTCCGAGCCGGTGGCGCAGAAGTTCTCGACGTGGGTGACGGGCTTGTTGTGCAGCTGGAGGGGACGTGCCACTCCCATCCCGGACATCCCCGACATGGCCGTGCCGTACCAGTAGGCGTCGACGTCGTCCTTGGACACGCCGGCGGAGGCGAAGGTCTCCTCGGCGGCGTCGACGAGCAGCTCGTCGGCGCCCTTGTCCCAGTGCTCGCCGAAGCGGGTGCAGCCCATCCCGACGATCGCCACCTGGTCCTTGATGCCGTGCGATGCCATGAATCTCTCCTAACGGACAGGCCTGGCCTTCCAAAAGTAGTTGTGGATGCCGTCGGCGGAGAACAGGCGACGGAAGGTCATCTCCACGCGGTCGCCGATCGCCAGGTCGTCGGCCTCGACGTCGGTGAGCTCGATCGGGAGCCGGCCCCCGCCTTCGAAGTCGACCACCGCGAACACGATCGGCGGGCTCGGCGAATACGCGATGCGGTCGATCGTGAACGTCGCCACCGTCCCGGCGACGTCGCTCATCGGTGCCGGCTCCATCTCGTCGATGGCCCCGCCCTCGCGTGAGACGCGCGCCGGCGGCAGATGCAGCGCGCCGGTCGACTCATCCCGTGATCCGACGAACGCGAACTTCCAATCGCGAGTACGGCCCGACACGGCCGCCGAGATGCGGTCGGGCTCGGGCCGGCGGGGCGGCTCGACGGTGACGACCTTCCGCCACGAGAGGAACCGCCCGTAGGGGAGCGGGCCGCCGTTCTCGACCTGCGCCGCCACCGCGCGCGCCGGCGTGTACGACGCGATGGCGTCGGTGGTGCGGAACACGAGCACGTCGGCGCCGTCGACCAGAGAGAGGACGGCGATCACCTGACCCGGCTCGGCGGTCTCGAGCGCGCCCGCGAGCAGCAGCCCGAAGTGCGCCGTGCCGGTGTTGCCGACCGAGGTCGACAGGTCGTCGACGATCGCTTCCTGCGCAACACCCAGCCGTCGCGTCAACGACCGGATCGCCCGTGCGTGCGTGCCGGTCACGATGACCCGGTCGACCTGTTCCGGCGTGAGCTCGGCGGCCTTGAGCGCCGCGTTCCACGCCTGCTCCCCGAGCGGGAGGTACTTCGTCTCGCCGAAGCGCTCCTCCCACTGCTTGGCGTTCGGCTCACCCGGCGTCCGCCACCGGTCGACGAACTCCTCCGTCGCCGACGCTGCCCCCACCAGCTCGGCGATGACCGGCGCGTCCTCGTCGTCGTCGTCCACCAGGAGTGCGACGGCGCCGTCGCCGCCGGCCGCCTCGTCGGTGCTGGTTGGCAGGCCGCCGCGCGTGTCAGCCGTCACGACGAGCACGGACCCGCGGCCGTCGAGCGCGGCGCGCAATGACCCGATGCCGGACCGGACGGCGCCGCCGGTGTCGATCGCCGGGGTCAGCTGATCGATTCGCAGCGCGGCGTGGATCGCGGTGGCGTTGGTCTTCTCGAGGTATGCGGGGTTCGCGGTGGCGAACCACAGCGCGTCCGGCTCGGCGCCCTCGCCCGCGCTCCGGAGCGCGAACCGGGCGGCCTCGACGCCCATGGTGGTGGTGTCCTCGTCGTAGCCGGCGACCGAGCGGGTCCCCCGCCCGCCGCCGGTGCCGAAGAAGGCGGCGATCTCGGTCCGGTCGAGCCGCCGGTACGGCACGTACCCGCCGACGCTGATGATCCCTCGCACGGCTGAGGATTGTAGGCGGCACCTAGGCTGCACCCATGAAGCTGGGTGATCTCCGATGAAGCTCGGAGAACTCTGATGAAGCTCGGAGAAGTAGCGAACGCAGACGCTCAGCGCTACGGCAAGCCACTCGACGGCGTCCGCGTGCTCGCGGCGGAGCAGATGCAGGCGCTGCCGTTCGGCACGCAACTGATGGCTCGCCTCGGCGCCGAGGTCGTGAAGATCGAGCATCCCGCCCAGGGGGAATCGGGCCGGGGCGCGCTGCCGGCGATGGAGGACCCGCAGGGACGCCGTGTCGGTGCCACGTTCCTCCGCAACAACCTCAACAAGCGCAGCGTCGGCCTCGACATCAAGACCGATCGAGGCCGCGAGCTGTTCCTCCGGCTTGTGCCGCACTTCGACGTGGTGGCCGAGAACTTCAAGGCGGGCGCCATGGCACGCCTCGGTCTCGGCTACGAGGACGTCGCCAAGGTCGACCCGCGCATCATCTACCTGTCGATCTCGGGCTTCGGCAACACGGTGCACACGCCCTACGACTGGCCCGCGTACGCGCCGATCGTCGAGGCGATGTCGGGCATCTACGAGTACAAGCGGCCCGAGGACCAACCGCCCGTCCCCGCGCCGGCCGGCGCGCTCGGCGACATCGGCACCTCGATGTTCGGCGTCATCGGTGTCCTCGCCGCCCTGCGTCACCGCGACCACACCGGCGAAGGCCAGTACGTCGACGTCTCCATGTTCGACGCCATGGTCTCGATGACCGACATCGTCACGAACTTCTGGTCGATGGGCATTCGCCCCGACGGCCCGGGCCCGCTGCTGATCATGGACGGCTTCCGTGCCGCCGACGGCTGGTTCATCATGCAGGTCGGCCGCGAGCACCAGTTCGAGCGGCTCGCGCAGCTCGTCGGCCACCCGGAATGGATCGACGACCCGCGCTTCGCGACGCGCCGGGGCTGGCGCGAGCACCTCGACGACGTGATCCGCCCCGCAGTGGAGGAGTGGGCATCCACGAAGACGAAGCTCGACGCCTGCCACGAGCTCAGCGCCGCCGGCGTCGCCGCCGGCCCGAGCAACACCGCCGCCGACGTGATCGCCGACCCGCACGTGGTGGCGCGCAACATGCTCGTCGAGATGCCGCGCACCGACGACGTCGACGACCCGGTGCTCATCCCCGGCAACCCGGTCAAGCTCTCGAAGATGGCCGACGGCCCTGAAACGCGCGTCCCATGGGTCGGCGAGCACACCGACGAGGTCCTCCGCAAGGAGCTCCGCCTCGCCGACGCCGAGCTCGCCGACCTGCGCGCCGCCGGCGTCATCGGCTGACGAACCTTTCTCCGGCCCGGAAGGTCTCGTCACGGCGGCACGAGATCTCGATCGCCGTTGACGCCGACGACTCGCCACCCGCCGTACGTCTTCAGCGCGTGATGGTGGGAGCAGAGCCGCCAGAGGTTCGCGATCTCGGTGGGGCCGTGGTCCTCGATCGGCACGATGTGATCGATCTCGAGGAAC
Organism: Acidimicrobiia bacterium; assembly: GCA_035316005.1. GTDB lineage: Bacteria > Actinomycetota > Acidimicrobiia > IMCC26256 > JACDBD01 > JALZAA01. The sequence continues at coordinate 20,073 of DATFXK010000055.1, forward strand.
TGGTCGTTGGCACACGTCGCGACGGCGCATGTGGGGGTAGCGGGCTTCGAGTGCCCGGCGCAGCTTGAGCGGGATCACGCGCTTCGGTGACGACACCGCCGTGATGTCGTCGCCGTCCCGGACGAGCACGGACACCCACGGCGTCGTCCATCAGCGCAGGGGCGGTGGTCACCGGCACCGAGCCAACGCCGTTGATCTCGCAGCCTTCGCCGGGCTCCGTGTGGCCGCGCGCGAGCGCAGCGCTGTCGACCACCGCGCTGACCTGCACCGGCTTGCAGGGCCCTTCGGCCGCCAGCGCGACGAGCGCGTCGGCCGCGTACGCAGCGCGCGGCTCGCGCCGTCCGGCGCGGCGGGCATCGCGGAAGATTCGATCGGTGTGCGCCCGCCACGCGGAGCTGAGGCGCGCCCCGGCGTCGGGCGCGAGGCGCGCTTCCAGGCGGTACATCCCGTCGGGATCGGTCCACTCGTAGGCGCGTCCCCCGCAGTGCAGCCGGCGCGCCCACGCCGCGTCGTCAGCCTCGGCGCCGGCGCGCACCTCCCGGCAGCGGTCACGGAGGCCCTTCACGCTCGTCGAACGTGCAGCCTCGAGAAGCTCCGTCTCGGCGGCCGGGTCGGCGCCGGCCGCATTCGCGATCTCGGCGGCCTGGGTGGGGGAGAGCTCGCCGGTGCGAAAGGCGGCGCCCGCGTCCGGCAGGTGATCGAGCGCGCGCCGTCTCCAATGCCCGTCCGGCGGCCCGACCGTCTCACCGGTGGCTTCGGCGACCCAATGCGCGGCGCCGCGATGGCTGCCCTTGCGCCAGACATCGGTCTCCTGGACACGACGCGCGCCGAACGCCTTGATCGCGGCGCAGATCCGCTCGCCGCGGGCGGCGACCTCGACGAGCGACGCAGCCGTCGGTCCGTCGAGGCGAGCCGGGTCGAGCGCGCGCGAGACCGCCTCGAGGTCGTCGATGGCGTCGTGCAACCGCTCGAACGCGCTCCCCTCCCACACGAGAACGGGCTGGGGGAAGCGTCAGGGAAGCAGTGTCAGTGTATACCGAACGTATGTTCGCCATCAAGCCTCGTCGAGCAACTGCACCAGCTTCTTCGGCGCCACCGATCGGTAGGCGTCCTCGACGAGTTCGGCGACCTCGTCCCAGTCGACCGGCTCGTCCAGATCGAGATGCACGCCGAGCCAGCCGCGCCCGCCCACGTACGGAGGCACGAAGAACCGCTCGGGGTCGGCGGCGACCATCGCCTGCTGCGCGCCCGGCGGCGCCGCGCACACGAACGCGAGCCGGTCGTTGTGGTGATGGTCGGCGTAGGACACGAACGTCTTCTTTCCCCGGATGAACCAGGTCGGCTCGCCGTGGCTGAGACGTTCGGTCGTCTCGGGGAGCGCGAGGCAGATCTTGCGCAGGGTCGTCAGCGGATTCCGAGCCACGCCGAGAGTTTGGCGGATCCCCTAGCAGGTGTCGCCGTCTGCCCCGTCGGGAACCATGCGGCCGAGAGCGGCGGCAAGAGTCTTCGTCTCCTCCGGGGTGAGATGACGGGCGAAGTGCTGCGCGACACCACGCAGGTGGACGGGCCGGGACTTGGCCAGCGCTCGCTTCCCGGCCGGGGTGATCGTGGCGTACATCGCCCGCCGGTCGGTGGGGCAGTGCTCCCGCTTGACGAGGCCGTCCCGCTCCATCCGGTCGACGAGCCGGGTCACGCCGCTCCTCGACAGCAGGACGGCGTCGGCCAGCTCGCTCATGCGCAGCCGGCCGCCGGCGGCGGTGAGCTGGGCGAGGACGTCGAAGAACGTGATCGGGAGGCCCTGCTCCGCCTGGAGCTCCCGGTCGAGGGTCCGGATCAGCTCGGACTGGGCCCGGAGGAACGCCCGCCAGGCGTCGAGCTGCTCGTCGCTCAGCTCTGGATTCCGGGCCCGGGCCATCTGGACCACCTTACCGGCGGTTTTGGTTGTATGGAATACTGTTGCTTATACAACCGTTGCCGGGACAAGAGAGATTCCCAAGGTCTCGGAACGGAGGAACGACGATGAGCCAGACAGAGGTTCGTA
>DATFXK010000056.1:0-9830 GCA_035316005.1 Acidimicrobiia bacterium
GAGCTCTCGCACCTCGGCATCGATCCGCTCGAGGACGCCATGTCGTGGGACAACTTCGGTCGCCTGGTGGCGTCGAAGCACATGAAGCTCAAGACGCTGCTGATGGACCAGAAGTTCCTCGCCGGGATCGGCAACATCTACAGCGACGAGATCCTCTTCGGCGCCGGGCTGCGGTGGGACCGCATGAGCGACTCGTTGTCGGCCGAGGAGATCCGTCGTCTCTACCGGTCGATGGTCGAGACGCTCCAGGAGGCAGTGAAGCACCGCGGCTCGTCGCTCGCCGACGAGCAGTACGTCGACTTGAACGGGAAGCCGGGCGAGTACCAGCTGCACCACAAGGTCTATGCCCGGGAAGGCGAGGCGTGCCGGCGCTGCCGCAAGCCGATCGTCCGGCAGCGCGTCGGCGGCCGCTCCACGTTCTTCTGCGAGGCCTGCCAGGTTTGACCGGGCGCGGCCCCACGGTCCGCCGTCGCGTCCACGTCGCCGGTCGGGTGCAGGGCGTCTGGTTCCGCGAGTCCTGCCGCGACCGGGCCCGGGCCGCGGGGGTGGCGGGCTGGGTACGCAACCTCGACGACGGCCGGGTCGAGGTCGTGCTCGAGGGCCCGCCCGCCGCCGTGGACGACGTGGTGGCGTGGTGCCGGGAGGGGCCGCCGCGGGCCCGTGTCGACCGCGTCGGCGTCGTCGACGAGGAGCCGGTCGGCGAACGGGGCTTTCGCGTGCGATAGGCGTGCGATAGGGAAGTCCCCGAAGCGCGCGATCCTCGTGGGTACGATCCGAACGCCATTGCCGCGCCGCAAAGGAGAGCCCGCCGGGTGTTCCTCAAGTCGCTGAGCCTGCGGGGCTTCAAGTCCTTCGCCGACAAGACGGTGCTCGAGTTCGAGCCCGGGGTGACGGTCGTGGTGGGGCCGAACGGTTCGGGGAAGTCGAACCTGGTCGACGCGGTGGCGTGGGTGCTCGGCGCGCAGGGCCCGCGGAGCCTTCGCGGCGGCCGGATGGACGACGTCATCTTCGCCGGGACGCCGGAGCGGTCCGCCCTCGGGCGGGCCGAGGTCTCGCTGACCATCGACAACACGGCGCATCTGCTGCCGATCGAGTTCTCCGAGGTCACGATCACGCGCACGCTCTTCCGCGACGGCGATTCCGAGTACCAGCTCAACGGGGTCACGTGCCGCCTCCTCGACATCCAGGAGCTGCTCTCGGACACCGGGATCGGGCGCCAGCAGCACGTCATCGTGGGCCAGGGTCAGCTCGACGAGGTGCTGACCGCCCACGCCACCGATCGCCGGGCCGTGATCGAGGAGGCGGCCGGGGTGCTCAAGTTCCGCAAGCGCCGGGAGCGGGCCGAGCGGCGGCTCGAGGCGACCGAGGGCAACCTGCTCCGGCTCAACGACCTGGTGCGGGAGGTGGCGCGTCAGCTCCGGCCGCTCGAGAAGCAGGCCGACGCCGCCCGGCGCTACGGCGGCGTCGAGGCAGAGCTGCGGGCGATCCGCCTGTACCTCGCCGGCCACGAGATCGCCGGCCGCCAGGCCCGGCTCGAGCGGCTCCGTGACGCCCGCGACGAGAACGCCGAGAAGGAGCGGCTCGTGCGGGCCCGTCTGCGCGAGCTGGACGGGAACGTGCTCGACATCGAGCACTCGCTCACCGCTCTCGGCCACGACGACGCCGCCGAGGCGCTCGTGCGCGCCGAGACCCTGCGCGAGCGGGGCCGGGGCCTGCGGGCGCTGCTGGCCGAGAAGCAACGCGGCCTCGAGCGCGAGCTCACCGCCGCCGCCGACGAGGGCGTCATCGAGACGCTCGTGGCCGACGCCGCCGCCCTGCGACGCGAGCTCGCCGAGGTCGACGACGAGTCGTCCGCGCTCGAGCCGAAGCTGGCCGACGTCGAAGCGGCCGAGCAGGAGCTGGCTGCAGAGCGGGCGGAGCTCGACGGCGGCGAGCGAGACCTTGCCGACGGCGTGCCCGCGGCCGAGGCGCACCTCGCCGCCGCCGACGAGCGCTGGCGTGAGGCCGAGGCCGACGCGGCGCGCCGGAGGGCTCGGGTCGAGGCCCTCGAGCTCGCGCTGAGCGAAGCGCGCGCGGGCGCGGGAGCCGAGGCGCTCGCCGACGTCGACGGCGTCGCCGGCCCCCTCGCCGACCACCTCGAGATCGAGAACGGGATGGAGACCGCGGTGGCGGTCGGCCTGGGTGACGCGCTCCAGGCCGTTGTGCTCGAAGGCGGTGACGCCGCCCGCCGGGCCTTCGACAGGGTCAAGGCCGGCGACGCGCGCGCGCTCGTGCTCGTCGCCGACGCGCGCTCCGCCGGCGCGGGCGCGTCACCGTCGATGCCGGGTGGAGGCCGCCCGCTCGCCGAGTGTGTACGGGCGCGCCGTCCCGACCTCGAGGATGTGCTGGCGCGGCTCCTCGCGGATGTCGTGCTCATCGAGGGTGGATGGCGAGCGGCGCTCGACGCCGCGCTCGCGCATCCCGACCTCGTCGTGGTCACACGCGACGGCGACCGGCTGGGCGGCGCCGGCCCCTGGCGGCTCGGCGGCGCGGCGACGCCGGCGGTGACCCAGGCCGCGCTGGAGGAGGCCGCGGTCGACGCCGCCGCGGCCGAGACGGCGCGCGCGGCGGCCGAAGGAGCGCGTGCCGAGGCCGTCGCGCATCTGGATGCCGTCCGCTCGCGCGAGCGCGACGCGGAGGCCGCGCGCGCCGCGGCCGCTGCCGAGCTCGACAGCCGCGGGCGCGAGGTCACCGGGATGCGGCGAGACCTGGAGATGCGCGTCGCCACGCTCGCAGAGCGCTGGGCCGTGCTGACCCGCCGGCTCGAGGGCGTCGACGCCCGCCTCTCGAGCCGCGACGCGTCCGAGCAGGCCGCGGCGGAGGCGCGGCGGGCGGGGCTTTCGGCACGCGAGCGCGCCTATGCCGAGATCGAGGGGCGTCTGACCGCGTCCCTGGCCGAGCTCGATGCCGTCCACGACCGTCTGCGCGAGCGGCGGCGGCGCCAGTCGGAGGCGGCCCGGTCCTCGGGGGAGCGCCTCGACGCGCTGCGGGTCGAGCGATCCACGCTCGAGCAGGAGAGCGCCGAGACGCGCGAGAAGCTCAGCCGGGCCGAGATCGACGAGGCCGAGACCCGCATGCGACTCGACAACGCCGTCGAGAAGCTGCGCGCCGACTTCGACTGCGAACCGGCGGTCGCGCTCGACGCGCCGCAGCCCGAGGTGCCGGAGGGGACGACGCTCGCCGGCCGCGCCCGCGAGCTCGAGCGTGAGCTGCGCATGCTCGGCCCCATCAACCCGCTCGCGCTGCAGGAGCACGGCGCGCTGGCGGAGCGGCACGCGTTCCTCCAGCAGCAGCTCGACGACGTGAAGGAAAGCCGGCGCGAGCTCATGCGCGTCATCCGCGCCGTCGACCGGGAGATCGTCAGCGTGTTCCAGACCGCGTTCGACGACGTCAGCGAGCACTTCACCGCGTTGTTCGCGACGTTGTTCCCCGGTGGGTCCGGTCGCGTGTTCCTCACCGACCCCGACGACGTCCTCAACACGGGCATCGAGATCGAGGCGCGCCCGTCGGGCAAGAACGTACGGCGCCTGTCGCTGCTGTCGGGCGGCGAGCGTTCCCTGACCGCGCTCGCGTTCCTGTTCTCCGTGTTCCGCGCCCGCCCGTCCCCGTTCTATCTGCTCGACGAGGTCGAGGCCGCGCTCGACGACGTCAACCTGCACCGGTTCCTCGACCTCGTCGACGAGTTCCGCAACGAGGCGCAGCTCGTGATCGTCACGCACCAGAAGCGGACGATGGAAGCGGGCGACATTCTCTACGGCGTCTCGATGCCGCCGGGCGGCTCGAGCAAGGTCGTGAGTCAGCGGGTCGAGGAAGCCATCCGCAACGCGGAGCCGGCGCCCGCCTGACCGGAGCCGGATGGGGCGCCCGACCGGCGATAGGTTCGGGCGGACATGTCACCTCTCGCGCTGTTGCCGGTGGCGGCGTCCGTGCACTCCCAGGCGAGCCCGGAGACCCAGGCGTGCGGGCCGCGTGGTGAGCGGTCGTGGTTGTGCTCGACGGTCTTTCGCGTCACGGAAAACCAGCGGGCGTCCGAGATCGTCGACGCGTTCGCGAAGCCGCTCCGCATCGTGCTCATCCTGCTCGCGGCGTGGTTCGCGACCTATCTCGTCAATCGGATCATCCGGCGCATCCTGTCCACGCCCCCGAAGCGCAAGCCGAAGTCCGACACCGCGAAGAAGTCGCCGTTCGGGTTCATCGACACGGGCGGCGTGCAGAGCGCCCGGCGCGCGCAACGCGCGAAGACGATGGCCGACGTGCTCGGCCGTCTCGCCAACGCCGTCATCTGGGGCATCGCGGTGCTCGTCGTCCTGGGCGAGCTCGGGATCAACCTCGCGCCGCTCATCGCAGGAGCCGGGGTGCTCGGCATCGCGCTCGGCTTCGGTGCCCAGAGCCTCGTACGGGACTTCCTCTCGGGGTTCTTCATGCTCGTCGAGGACCAGTTCGGCGTGGGTGACGTCATCGACGTCGGTGGCGCGGTCGGGGGTCCCGGCGCCGGCGTCAGCGGCACCGTCGAGGGCGTGAGCCTGCGGACGACGCGCTTGCGCGACGTCGAGGGCGTCGTGTGGCACGTCCCGAACGGCGAGATCAAACGGGTCGGCAACAAGTCGCAACAGTGGTCCCGCGCCCTGCTCGACATCGAGGTCGATCGCGACACCGACATCTCGAAGGCCATCGAGGTGATCAAGCACGCCGCCGACGCCATGTGGCACGACGACGGCTGGCGCGACTCGATTCTCTCGGAGCCCGATGTGTGGGGCCTCGAGGAGCTCGGCGCCCAGAGCATGAAGATCCGCATGGTCGTGCAAACCCTCCCGCTCGAGCAGTGGCGCGTGGCCCGCGAGCTCCGCGCCCGCATCAAGGCCGCGCTCGACGACGCCGGGATCGAGACGCCGCGCGAGACGATCACCTACCGGCGGGGGGATCCGCCGCCTCCCGAAGCCGACGAGCGCCCGTCGGGCGACGCCGAGGGCGGCCGGTAGGCTCCGCCCGCTCCGCTACCCGACAGGCCGCCCATGTCGCCGACGCTCGCCGCCGTGCTCCTCATCGGCATCTTCGTGCTCGCCGCCGCGCTCATCTGGCTCGGCCTCGGCCTCGCGCGCCGGTCCAAGCGGCTCGAGGAGGCCGCGCCCCTGACCCAGGTTGATCGGAACGGCGCGCCGGCGACCGCGGTGGCCGCGCCGCCCGAGCCCGCGGTCGCGCCACCGGCGCCCGGCCTGCGCGATCGGCTCGGCAAGACGCGCGCCGCCCTGGCGCGGTCGCTCGCCGCGCTCACCGGCCGTCGGACGATCGACGACGAGGCCTGGGACAGCGTCGAGGAGGCGCTGCTCGTCGCCGACGTCGGCGTGGCGACGACGTCGCGCCTGCTCGACGAGCTCCGAGCGCGCGCTGCCACCGAACGGGTCGACGACCCGGAGCAGCTCGTCGCCCTCTTACGCGCGCAGATCGTCGAGGACCTCGCGGGGCGCGATCGGGCCCTGCACCACGCGGGCGACGGTCCGACGGTGTGGCTGTTCGTGGGCGTGAACGGCACGGGCAAGACCACGACGATCGCCAAGCTGGCCCGGCGCGAGATCGACGGCGGCCGGCCGACGCTGATGGCGGCGGCGGACACGTTTCGGGCCGCGGCCGCCGACCAGCTGGCCCACTGGGCCGACCGCGTCGGCGCCGACGTCGTGCGCGGCCAGGAGGGAGCCGACCCGGGCTCGGTCGTCTTCGACGCCGTCGACGCAGCCGGCGGACGCGGCGCGGGCATCGTCCTGGTCGACACCGCGGGCCGCATGCACACGAAGGTCAACCTGATGGAGGAGCTCAAGAAGATCCGCCGGATCGCGGAGCGGCGACCGGGCGCGCTCCAGGAGGTCCTCCTCGTCATCGACGCCACGACCGGGCAGAACGGCCTCACCCAGGCGCGACAGTTCGCCGACGCCGTCGACGTGACCGGCGTCGTGCTGACCAAGCTCGACGGCACCGCTAAGGGCGGCATCGTCCTCGCGATCGAGGCCGACCTCGGCATCCCCGTGAAGCTGATCGGCGTGGGCGAGGCGCCCGAGGACCTCGTCCCCTTCGACCCCGAGGACTTCGCCACCGCGCTGTTCGCGTAGCGTTGTAACGACATGTTCGACTCCCTCGCCGACCGGTTCGACGGCATCTTCCAACGGCTCCGCGGCCGCGGCCGCCTGAGCGACAAGGACATCGACGAGGTCGCGCGCGAGATCCGCGTCGCGCTGCTCGAAGCCGACGTGAACGTGACGGTGGTGAAGTCGTTCATCAACCGGGTCAAGGAGCGCGCTCGCGGCGCCGAGGTCGCGAAGAGCCTGAGCCCGGCTCAGCAGGTCATCAAGATCGTCCACGAGGAGCTCGTCACGACGCTCGGCGGCGAGACGGGCAAGCTCGCCATGAGCTCGAAGCCACCCACCGTCGTGATGCTCGTCGGCCTGCAGGGCTCGGGGAAAACGACCGCCGCCGGCAAGCTGGCCCGCCATCTCGTGGCCGACGGACGCAAGCCGCTGCTGGTCGGCGCCGACCTCCAGCGACCGGCGGCGGTCGAGCAGCTCCGGGTGCTCGGCGGGCGCATCGACGTGCCGGTGTTCTCCGAGTCGACCGATCCCGTGAAGGTGGCGCGGGGCGCGCTCAAGGAAGCCGATCGCACCGGTCGCAACGTCGTCGTCCTCGACACCGCCGGCCGGTTGCAGATCGACGACGCGCTCATGGGGGAGCTGCGCCGCGTACGTGACAAGGTCGGCCCGCACGACACGCTGCTGGTCGTCGACGCGATGACGGGCCAGGAAGCCGTCAACGTGGCGGAGGCCTTCGACCAGGCGATCGGCCTCGACGGCGTGATCCTCACGAAGATCGACGGCGACGCGCGCGGCGGCGCCGCCCTTTCCGTGAAAGAGGTCGTGGGCAAGCCGATCCTGTTCGCCGGCACCGGCGAGAAGCTCGACGACTTCGAGCCGTTCCACCCCGACCGCATGGCCAGTCGCATCCTGGGCATGGGCGACGTGCTCACGCTCATCGAGAAGGCGGAAGCCGCGTTCGACGAGAAGGAGGCGGCCAAGGCGGAGAAGAAGCTCCGCAAGGGTCAGTTCACCCTCGAGGACTTCCTCGACCAGATGCAGCAGGTGCGCAAGATGGGCCCGCTCCAGAACCTCATCGGGATGATGCCCGGGCTGCCGAAGGAGGCGCGGCAGGCGGAGGTGGACGAGTCGCAGCTGGGCCGCATCGAGGCGATCATCCGCTCCATGACCCCCGAGGAGCGGCGCAGCCCGACGATCATCAACGGCTCGCGCCGCCTCCGCATCGCACGGGGCAGCGGCACGAGCACCCAGGACGTCAACGGGATGCTCAAGCAGTTCAAAATGGTCCAGCAGATGATGCGGTCGATGAGCAAGGGCAAGATGCCGCGACTGCCGGTGCCGGGGCCTTGAGTCGCTAGCCTGGTGCGTCCTGCGGGTGTCGTCCGGCGCCCGCGCCCCGAGCTCGAGAGGAACTCCGCCAAGTGTCCGTGAAGATCCGCCTCATGCGGATGGGCAAGACCAAGCAGCCGTCGTACCGGGTCGTCGTCTCCGATTCGCGCTCCCCTCGGGACGGCCGCAACATCGAGACCATCGGGCACTACGGCCCCCGACAGGACCCGTCGCTGGTCGACATCGACGGCGAGAAGGCGCTGGCGTGGCTGCGCAAGGGTGCCCAGCCCACCGAGCAGGTGCAGAAGCTGCTGACGGTCACGGGCGTGTGGGCGCAGTTCGAGTCCGAGAAGGGCGGCCCGGTCGACACGAAGCTCGCCCGCCGCCGCTTGGGCGACCCCAAGGTCGCGGCGAAGAAGGCCAAGAAGGAAACCGAGAAGGCCGAGCCGGCCGAGGCCCCGGCGGGGGACGCCGAGCAGCCCGCGGCCGAGGAGCCCGCCGCCGAGGCGGCGAGCGCGGCCGACGGCAGCGCCGGCGACGGCAGCGAGGAGTCGGGCGATGAGTGACGACGCCTACGACGACGATCTCGACGACGACGAGTACGACGACGAGATCGCGCCGGAGGGGAACCGGATCCTCGGTGCCCGCGCCCAGGCCGTTGTCGAGCACGTGACCCGGAACGTCGCCGCGGAGCCCGATGCGGTCGAGATCGACGTGACGGAGCGCCGCGACGACGTGCAGCTCCTCGTCCACGCCAGCCCCGCCGACATGGGCCGCCTCATCGGCAAGCGCGGCCGCGTCATCCAGGCGCTGCGACAGGTCGTGCGTGCCGCCGGCGCCGCCGAGGGCATCAAGGCCAACGTCGACGTCGTGGAGTAACCGCCCCTTGGGCGCGGCTGACCTCGAGCTCGGTCGGGTCGGTCGCCCGCACGGCGTCCGCGGCGAGGTCGTCGTGACCCTGCACACCGACCGACCCGAGCGCACCACCCCCGGAGCCGTGCTCCATGCCGGCGATCGCACGCTCGTCGTCGCCAGCGCGCGTCCGCATCAAGGCCGCTGGCTCGTCCGCTTCGAGGGCATCACCGATCGCGACGGCGCCGAGGAGCTCCGCGGCGCGACCCTCGTCGGGGAGCCGCTCGACGACCCCGGCGAGGGTCGCATCTGGGTCCACGAGCTCGTCGGCGACGAAGTGCGCGACGCGCGCGGCAACGCACTCGGCCGCGTGGTCGCGGTGGAGGCCAACCCCGCGCACGACATCCTCGTCCTCGACGACGGCGTGCTCGTCCCGATGGTGTTCGTCGTCGACCGCCATACAGGCGTGCTGATCGTCGACCCGCCCGACGGGCTGCTCGACGTCAACCGCTCCTAGTCACGCCATGCGCGTCGACGTGTTCACGATCTTCCCGGAGTACTTCGACGCACCCTTGCGCGCGTCTCTACTCGGTCGGGCGCGCGAACGTGGTTTGATCGACGTGCGCGTCCACGATCCCCGGGAGCACGCCGCGGACGTGCACCGCAGCGTCGACGACACGCCGTTCGGCGGTGGAGCGGGCATGGTGATGACGCCCGAGCCGCTGTTCGCCGCCGTCGAGGCCGTCGATCCACCCCGCCCGCTGCTCCTCCTCTCGGCGGCCGGGCGACCGTTCGACCAGCAGATGGCGCAACGGCTCGCGCAACGCGGCGGCTTCTCCCTGCTGTGCGGACGATACGAGGGGGTGGACCAGCGCGTCGCCGACCACCTGTGCGACGACGAGATCTCCGTCGGCGATTACGTCCTCGCCGGCGGCGAGGCCGGCGCGGTCGTCGTCATCGACGCCGCCGCCCGCCTGGTCCCGGGAGTGATGGGCAACACGGAGTCGGGAGAGGACGAGTCCTTCGGCGAAGGCCTGCTCGCGTATCCCCAGTACACGCGCCCGGCCGACTTCCGGGGCTGGCAGGTCCCGGAGGCGTTGCGCTCGGGCGATCACGCCCGGATCGCGCGCTGGCGCCGGGCCCAGGCGCTGCGGCGGACCCTCGATCGCCGCCCCGACCTCCTCGGCCCCCGCGCCCTGACGGCCGAGGAGCGCCGGCTCCTGGACGAGTTCCCCGAGGGACCACCTGACCGGTAGCATCGGGGGCTCCGCCCCCCGAGACCACTCCCTCGAGAAGGCGAGCGATGAACGCAACCGATCTCGTCGATCGCGCCAATCTTCGTGAGGACATTCCGGACTTCGCGCCCGGCGACACCCTCAAGGTGCACGTGCGCGTCGTCGAGGGGAACCGCGAACGCGTCCAGGTGTTCCAGGGCGTGGTGATCCGGCGCAAGGGCAGCGGGGCCCGCGAGACGTTCACCGTCCGCAAGGTCAGCTTCGGCGTCGGCGTCGAGCGCACGTTCCCCGTCCACTC
>DATFXK010000057.1:0-2028 GCA_035316005.1 Acidimicrobiia bacterium
GACAACGGCACGGGCCCGACCCGACTTGAAGTCACGTCAGATTCGAGCCGACCGCGGCGAGTCGCTCGAAGGAGTGCAGCACCTCGGCCTGGTCCTCGGCGAGATGTCGGACGATCACGTCCGTGTAGCCGATGTCTCCTAGCTCCCGAAAGCTGGCCGCCACCTCGTCCGGTCCGCCGACTACCGGGGCGTCGGGCGGGAAGCCGCGGTAGCCCGCAGACAGGACGGGCGCCGCCCGCCGCTCGGCGTCGGCGGCGTCGGCGCCCACGTGGACATCGCGGCGGATTGCGGCGGCACCCACTGGTCGTTCGTGCGCGGCGCAGCGCTCGCGGTATAGGTCGAGCTGTGCCCGGGCCTGGTCGAGGGTGAGGTATGGCGCGGCGAGGAACCCGTCGCCGAGCCGCGCCGCGCGGTCGACGGCGGGGTCCGCCGATCCCCCGATCCAGACCTCGACCGGCTCGCTCGGGACGGGCGCGACGCGGGAGCCGTCGACGTGGCCGCCGGCGAGGAGCGTGCGGACCGTGGCGAGCACGCGCTCGAAGGCCGACGCCCGCCGGTGGATGTCTGCGCCCATCGCTGCGAACTGCCGGCGCCCGTCACCGAGCCCGCACTGAAGGATGAACCGCCCCTCGGCGATCGATGCCAGCGTGCCGATGTGCTCGGCGAGCAGCACCGGGTTCCACAGCGGCAACGAGTACAGCGCGCCCGCGGGCGTGTCGCCCCACTCGGCCAGCAGCCGGCCCAGCATCGGCGTGTTCTGGTAGTAGGGCGTGCCGATCACGTGGTAGTCGCCGACGAACAGCGAGTCGAGTCCGGCAGTGCGCGCCGCGGCGGCGCGTTCGATCATCCAGCGCGCGCCGGTGCGGGCGTCGGCGACGGTGTACGCGCTGCGGAGCGAGACCCCGATCCGCATAGGTCGGGAGCTGGTTATGAGCTCGGGAGCGATCGCGGGAGCCCGAACCATGGGAGCAAGCTGTTGTCGAAGCGGGTCATGGCGCAGATCCGATCGCCGGTGAGGGTGAGGACGTAGAGGCCGACCCCGTGGCGGATGCCCGAAGGGGTGCGCAGGTAGGCCCCGAACGCCGGCTGACCGTTGGCTCGCGTCGGCACGAGATCGAACCTCCGGCCCGCGCCGAACAAACTGGCACAGAAGCGGGCCACGACGTCTCGGCCCTCGTATTCGAAGGGCATCGGCGGCATCGACATGAAGACGTCGTCCGTCAGAAGCTCCACCAGCGCGTCGACATCGGCGGACTCCCACGCGCTGACGAACTTCGCCACGATCGCATCCTCGGAGGGCGAGTCGGGGACAGGAGCCGGTTCGCGGTCGGTGGTGGGCGGACGGCGCCCTTGCAGGCCGGCGCGCGCTCGTTTGAGGGCGCTGTTCACCGACTCGACGGTCGAGTCGAGCATGTCGGCCACCTCGTTGGCGTGGAACCCGAGGACGTCGCGCAGGATGATCACGGCCAGCTGACGAGGCGGCAGGACCTGCAGGGCGGTCACGAACGCGAGGGAGATGGACTCGGTCTGGTCGTAGCGGGCCTCGGGGCCGAGCGGCACGTCGATCGCACCCTCGAGAAGCGCGTCGGGAAACGGCTGCAGCCAGACGACCTCGCCCAGGCGGGTCGGCTCGGGCGGCTCAACGTTGGGCACGTCCCACTCCTTGGCCGGGCGTCGGCTGGCCGCGCGAAGGCCGTCGAGGCACCGGTTGGTGGCGATCCGGTAGAGCCAGGTGCGGAGCGAGGCGCGCCCCTCGAATCCGGCGAGGCCTTGCCAGGCGGCCAGCAGTGTGTCCTGGAGGGCGTCCTCGGCGTCCTGGAAGGATCCCAGCATCCGGTAGCAGTGCACCTGCAGCTCGCGGCGGTACGGCTCGACCAGCGTTCGGAACGCGTCGCCGTCCCCCGCCCGCGCCCGCGAGATCAGGTCGGCTGTCACCACCCTCGCGTCCCGTCTCTCCTTCTCCATCTCCACCTCAATATCGACGCCGACGGAGCCGCGAACTGGGCGGCCCATGCCCGCCCACTCTCC
>DATFXK010000058.1:0-2317 GCA_035316005.1 Acidimicrobiia bacterium
AGCACCCGTGAGCGAAGCGCCGCTGCCGCACGAGCACGTTCGCTTCGCCCACAACTCCGAGCGGCAGTTCGCCAAGCTGCTCGACTTCTACGGCATCGAATGGCGGTACGAGCCGCGCACGTTCACGCTGGAGCGTGACCGCGACGGGCGGCCCGCCCAGGCGTTCACACCCGACTTCTACCTCCCGGCATACGACCTGTACATCGAGATCACGACGCTCAACCAGAAGCTCGTGACCAAGAAGAACCGCAAGGCACGCCGGCTGCGGGAGCTGCACCCCGAGGTCCGCATCAAGGTGCTCTATCAGCGCGACTATCTGCACTTGCTCGTGAAGTACGGGCTCGAGCCGCCGTCGCAGCTCAGCGAGCAGCTGGGTGAGGGCGGACCGTTGCGCCTCGACGTCGACGTGCCTGCCGGTCCGGCGCCGCGGCGTGCCGGCTCGGAGGCGGAGTCGGCCTGAGCGCGCGGGCGGCGCCCTAGGCTGCCCGGCCGTGGTCGACGACGCTGCGCTCCGCCACAGCCCGCTCGACGCCGAGCATCGGGCGCGGGGCGCGCGCATGGCGCCGTTCGGCGGGTGGGAGATGCCGATCCAGTACTCGAGTGTGCTGGAGGAGCACCGCGCCTGCCGCGAGCACGCGGTCGCGTTCGACGTGTCGCATCTCGGTTCCGTGCGCGTCGAAGGGCCGGGTGCGCTCGACATGCTGCAGTGGGCGCTCACGAACGACCTGACGCGGATCGAGCCGGGACGGGCGCAGTACACGCACCTCCTCGACCCCGACGACGCGCACGTCGTCGACGACATCATCGTGTGGTGGGTCGGCGACGAGCAGTTCATCGTGATGCCGAACGCGTCGAACACGGCGCCGCTGCTCGCCGCCCTCGAGGATGCGACCCGCAACCACGCCACGGCCGCGTGCGCCGTGGCGGACATCACCGGCGACCGCGCCGTGATCGCGGTGCAAGGACCCAAGGCCCGCGAGGAGCTCGCCGCTCTGCACCACGCGTGGGCAGACGTGCCCCGCTTCGCGGTTCGCCCCACGACGTTCGACGGCGAACCCGGTTGGGTGGCGGGTACCGGGTACACGGGTGAGGACGGCGTCGAGTTGCACGTCCCCGCGCCGCTCGCGCCGGCGGTGTGGCGTCTGCTGGTCGACGCCGGGATCCGGCCCGCCGGGCTCGGTGCCCGCGACACCCTGCGGCTCGAGGCCGGGTTGCCGCTTCATGGGCACGAGCTCGGTCCCGGGATCACGCCGCTGCAGGCGGGCCTGTCTAGGGTCGTCCGGTTCGACAAGGGGGACTTCCGCGGCCGGGCGCCGCTCCTCGCCGAACGGGAGCGCGGCGTGCATCGGCAGCTGCGCGGGCTCGTGCTGGACGGGCGGCAGGTGCCTCGCAGCGGGCATTCGGTCCAGGTGGGGGAGGAGCGCGTGGGCGAGGTCACGAGCGGGAACTTCTCGCCGGTGCTCGAACGCGGCATCGCGCTGGCGTTGCTCCGACCCGACGTCGAGGACGGCACCCGGGTGACCGTCGACATCCGGGGCCGCCCGGCGCCGGCGACGGTCACGAGGCCGCCGTTCGTCCGGCGCGGCAACTAACCTCGTCCGAAACGCCGTCGAACCCGAGTGGGAGAGACCCCCGACCCGCTGCTGCGGGCTGGGGGAGCCGAAGGAGCAACCTCCCCGGAAACTCTCAGGCGAACGGACCGTTCGGGCGAGGCGCCTCTGGAGAGCAGACCCGCTCGTGCACGCGAGTCGGGTCTCACCGACGGGGAAAGCCCGGCCGGCGCCGGTCGGGTGAATCTCTCAGGTCTCGGGACAGAGCGGGGAACGGCCACGAGGGTCGTGGCCACCGGAGACCGGCACGGCGTGCCCAGCGCCGAGCGAGCAACCGGAGGTGTCGATGGCATCCGAGCCGACCCTGTCGGAGCTGGAGGAGCGCGACCGGTTCGTCGGCCGCCACGTGGGGCCGGACGCCGACGAGCAGTCGCGCATGCTCGCCACCCTCGGTCTCCCGTCGCTCGACGAGCTGATCGATCGCGCCGTCCCGGAGAGCATCCGCACCCGGGACCCGCTGCGGGTGCCACCCACCCACGGCGAGGCGGACGTGGTCGGGCGGCTTCGCGAGCTCGCTTCGCGCAACGAGGTGTTCACGTCGCTCATCGGCATGGGCTACTCGGACTCGATCACGCCGCCGGTCATCCAGCGCAACGTGCTGGAGGACCCCGCCTGGTACACGGCCTACACGCCCTACCAGCCGGAGATCTCGCAGGGACGGCTCGAGGCGCTGCTCAATTTCCAGACGATGGTGAGCGACCTCACCG
>DATFXK010000059.1:0-4688 GCA_035316005.1 Acidimicrobiia bacterium
CTACTTCTATCCGGACATGCCGAAGGACTACCAGATCAGCCAGTACGACGAGCCGATCTGCGTCGACGGTTCGCTCGAGGTCGACGGCACGCGCATCGGCATCGAGCGCGCGCACATGGAAGAGGACACGGGCAAGACCATCCACGTGGGCGGCGGCGGGCGCATCCACGAGGCTGACCACTCCCTCGTCGACTACAACCGGGCCGGCATCCCGTTGATGGAGGTCGTGAGCCGTCCCGATCTGCGTAGCGCCGAGCAGGCGCGCGCGTACGTGAACGAGCTGCGGGGCGTGTTGCAGGCGATCGGCGTGTCGGACGTGAAGATGGAGGAAGGCGCGTTCCGCATCGATGCGAACGTGTCGCTTCGTCGGGCCGGCGCCGGCGAGCTCGGCACCAAGGTCGAGGTCAAGAACATGAACTCGATCCGGTCGCTCGGTCGGGCCCTCGAGTACGAGATCGAGCGCCAGAGCGCGTTGCTCGACGCCGGCGAGCGGGTCGTGCAGGAGACGCGCCACTGGGACGAGGACGCCGGGGTCACGCACACGATGCGGACGAAGGAGGAGGCGGACGACTACCGCTACTTCCCCGAGCCCGACCTCGTGCCCGTCGCGCCCGACGCCGCGATCCGCGAGCGGGTTCGGTCGACGATGCCGGAGCTGCCGGCGGCGTGGCGGGCGCGCCTCGCAGGCGAGTGGGGGATCGGCGAGCACGACGCCCGCGTGCTCGTGGGCACGCCCGGCCTGGCCGAGTTCGCCGAAGCCGCCGTGGCGGCGCTGCGGGGCGGGACGCCCAAGGACATCGTGAACTGGTGCACGGGCGACCTGCTCGGGTACCTGCACGAGACCGGCCTGGCGCCGGGCGCGCTGCCGCTGGCGCCGGACGGGCTCTCCGAGCTCGTCGGCCTCGTCGCCGACGGCACGTTGTCGCGCAACCTGGCCAAGGACGTGCTCGGCGAGTGCCTGCGCGAGCCGAAGCGCCCGAAGGACGTCGTCGAGGAGCGGGGCTTGGCGCAGGTGAGCGACGAAGGCGAGCTGGCGTCGGTCGTCGACGAGATCGTCGCCGCCCATCCCGACGCGGTGGCCGATTACCGCGCCGGCGACGACAAGGCACGAAAGAAGAAGCGCGGCTTCCTGTTCGGCGAGGTCATGCGGGCCACCGACCGCAAGGCCAACCCGCAGCTCGTCAACCGCCTCCTCGACGAGCGACTGGGATAGGAGTCATCTAGTCCATCGGGACGTTGCGGACGAGCTTGCCGTCGATGCGGTCGAGGATCTCGTTCAGGCTCTCGCCGGTGATCGTGAGGCCGTGGTTGCGCTGGCCGACGACGGCGTGGCCGGGGTCGGGCGCCTGGCGCACGAGCTGGGCGACGGCACCAGCCAGCTCCACCGTGCCGCACGGGTAGTTGATCTCCGTCGACTCGATGCCCTCCATCCACGCATGCACGTGGAGGATGGCGCCGACTTCCGGGTGCTCGTTGTAGATCATCCAGTGCTCGATGGCGTCGACGGAGACCCGGTTCGGCTTCACGTCGGGCGGGACGCTCAGGATCATCGTGTCGCGCTCGCCGTCGAAGCCCTTCACGAGCAGGATGTGCTTGCCGACGTCCGTGAGCGCGGACTTGTCGACGCCGCTCGCGCTCATCCAGTACTCGGGGCCGAGCTCGCCGTCGGCGGTGCGCCGGGAGCTGGCGTTGCCGTAGCTCAGCCCGCCGATCCCGTACAGCAGCTTGACGTGGCGCAGGTCCCGCTCGGAGAGGATCTCCTCGATCGGGAACGCCGCCGGCAGCAGGTCGAGGGCGTCGAGGTGCTCGCCCGCCCGGCGGATCTGGCGGGTGTGCTCGTCGCCGTCCCACAGCTCCTCGGGCAGGTCGGCGCGGAACTCGTTGGCGATGACGAGCCGCGACGAGGCCAGCGGCTCCATGCGCTCGAAGACGGCGGCGAAGAACTCGTCGTCGTCACCGGTGTGCCGCACCACGTACCGCCCCTGCTCGAGGGTGACGAAGTGCGCCGCCGGGCTGCCGTCGTCGCTCACCATCACGGCCAGGTTGGCCAGCGCCCGCACCAGCAGCGGGTAGCCCGCCCGCAGGACGTCCTCGGGCGGCGTGCCCACGTCGGCCAGCGCCACGACGAAGGTGGGCGCCGACTTCCGCCGGTAGGGCCGGGGCCGCTCGGGGTCGATCCGGTTCAGCACCACCTGGACCTCGGGGCCGGCCTCGGCGTGCTGGTGATAGCCCCGCTCGATCATCAACTGCTGCAGGCCCTCGGTGAACCAGCGCACCCGCGGGGTGCGGCTGTCGCCGAAGAGGGCGAACGATCGCGGGTCGACGGTGGCCTGGGCGAGCCCGATGCCGGCGGTCTCGACGGTACGGCTCATGCAGAAACGCCCCCTTTGGGGTGGAGAGGCGGCCAGCGTAGGACGAGCGACCGCGGCGTTGCAGTCCCGGCAAATCGTCCGCCACCCGCTGGCGCGTCTGGTGCAATCGACTCGTGGGCGGTCCCGAAGGTTACGACGCCGCACGGTACGGCGAGGAGATCGCCGACGTGTACGACGACCTCCCGACGCATCCCCCCGATGCCGACGCCGCGGCCGCATGCCTGGCCGAGCTCGCCGGGACCGGCCCGGCACTCGAGCTCGCCATCGGGACGGGAAGGATCGCCCTGCCCCTCGCCCACCGGGGTGTGGCGGTGAGCGGCATCGACGCCAGCCCGGCGATGGTGGCTAGGTTGCGGGCGAAGCCGGGCGGCGATCGCATCCCGGTGACGATCGGCGACTTCGCCGACGTCGACGTGGACGGCAGCTTCGCTCTGGTGTTCGTCGTCTACAACACGTTCTTCGCGCTGCTCGACCAGGCGACGCAGCAACGCTGCTTCGAGCGCGTCGCCGCCCATCTGGCGCCCGGGGGCCGGTTCGTCATCGAGGCGTTCGTCCCCGACCTCAGCCGGTTCGAACGCGGGCAGCGCGTCGAGGTGCGGCACCTCGACGGCGACTCGGCGCTGCTCATGCTGAGCCGTCACCACCCGGCCACCCAACGGGTCGACTCGATGTTGATCCGGATCTCGAACGACCGCGTCCGCACGTGGCCCGTCCCCATCCGGTACTCCTACCCGACCGAGCTCGACCTCATGGCCGGGCACGCCGGACTGAGACTCGAACAGCGGTGGGGCGGGTGGGCCTGCGAGCCCTACACCGACAGCAGTGTGAAGCACGTCTCGGTCTACGCCGCGAGCGAACCGGCCTAGGGCGCGGTCGACGGCGATACTGGCGACGTGGTCCATGCACCGCCTCCGTCGCGGGCAGAGCGGCAGGCGCGCGGCACGGCCGCGCGGGCGCGCCTCCCGCTTCGCGAGCTCGGCCAGTGGCGCGCTGGACGCAGCGCGCTCGACGTCGTGCTGGCGCAGAACGCGGTTCGCGTACCGGAGCTGGTCCCGTTGCGGCACGGCCGAATGGCGGAATCACCGTGGACGTACTTCCGGGGGGCGGCGGGCGTCATGGCCGCCGATCTCACGTCATCGCCGAACTCGGGGCTGGATGTGCAGCTCTGCGGTGACGCGCACGTCCTGAACTTCGGGCTGTGGGCGACACCCGAGCGCAACCTCTCGTTCGACCTGCGCGACTTCGACGAGACCCTTCCGGGCCCCTTCGAGTGGGACGTGATGCGGTTCGTTGCCAGCCTCGTGGTCGTCGCGCGGGAGAACGGGCTCTCGCCTGCGGTCGCGGACGACGCCGTTGCGTCCGCTCTCGACGCATACCGCTCGCGCATTCGCCACTACGCGGGCGCGGCCCAGATGGAGATCTGGTACGACAGCATCTACGTCGACGAGCTGCTCGGGTACTTCGGCGAGGACGGCCGGGATCGCGTCTCGAAGCACATCGAGAAGAAGCGAAGGCGTCGCACGAGCGCCGGCGCTTTCGAGAAGCTGACCGATACCGTCGACGGGCGGGTGCGCATCATCGAGGAACCGCCGCGGCTCACGCACTTCGACGATCCCAGCCAGCTCGAGACGGTGCGGAAGGTCTACGAGCGGTACACCGAGAGCCTTCAGGACGACCGACGTCATTGCCTGGCGAGGTTCACGTACGTCGACGCCGCCCGCCAGGTCGTCGGCGTCGGAAGCGTCGGGATGCGCGTCAACCTCGTGCTCCTCGACGGAGGCGGAGGCGACGATCCGCTGTTCCTGCAGGTCAAGCAAGCGGTCCCATCCGTGTACGAGACCCACTTTCGTGCGACCGAGTACCCCAACCACGGCGCCCGCGTGGTCAACGGCAAGCGCCTGATCCAGAGCGCGACGGACATCTTCGTCGGATGGACGTCGATGGACGGGATGGACTTCTACGTGCGTCAGTTCCGCGACATGAAGGTGATCCCGGACGCGACGCGGATCGCGCCGGTCCTCGGCGAGTTCGCGACCGCCTGTGGTGCGGTGCTCGCCCGTGCCCACGCCCGCACCGGTGACCCGGTCGCGATCTCGTCCTACATCGGAAAGGGCAAGCGGTTCGACGACGCCATGGGCGACTTCGCCCGCGCCTACGCGGACCAGACCGAGCGCGACCACGCTCAACTCGTCGGTGCGATCGCAGACGGGACCGTGCCCGCCGACGACGGCTAGTTCGAGAGCGGGAGGGCACCGCCTTCGGCCGCCTCGCGCTCTTCCTTGTCGGGAAGGCCTCGAACGAGGCCGATGAGCATCG
>DATFXK010000060.1:0-19594 GCA_035316005.1 Acidimicrobiia bacterium
AAGTCGATGCGCTCGGTCTCCTTGCTCGCCGGGTTCTTGAGGTCGTCGGTGTTCATGTCCTGACGACCGCTGGTGCACGCCGTGCCGGTGGCGGGGTCGCACTCGGGATTGCCGGCCGCGAGGTGCGAGTCGACCCAGCCGTCGGCGACGATCGACTGATAGCGCTGCGAGGCCGCGGTCACGTTGAAGTCCCCGGTGAGGACGCGGATCGTGCGCTTGTCGCCGCCTTCGCCCGCGATCGCCCTCGCCTGGATCGTCTGGCAATCGGGGATCGTGACCCCGGACGGGCATTCCGGCGGGCAGTCGGCCGGCGTGCACGGCTTGGGGTCTCCCGGTTTGGGATCGCCGTCTTGGTGGCTCACGACCAGCACGAGCGGCCCGAGCTTGGAGCGCAACTCGACGCGGTACGCGCTGCGGAAGCTTCCCGCGAGGATCGTGAGCTTCTGGCTCGTGACCGGCAGCGTCGTGAGGACGAGCTCGCGGTCGGTGAGCGGCATGTTGTGCCACACGATCTGGTACTTGCAGTGCTTCACCCACGGCGCCGCCGTGATCCGGTCGTACGTCCGGGGGGCGATCTCCTGCAGCGCCACCACCGGTGGGCACTTCGCTGCTTGCAGCGCTTGTCCCAGGAGCGCGATCCGGTCGTCGCCCTGACAGTCATCGGGCGCGTTCGGGCAGAGGATCCCGTGGAGGACGTTCATCGTCACGATGCGCAGGTCGTCCTTCGGCGCGACACGACGCGCGCTCCCGGCGGCGGCCGGGATTCCGGGCGCCGCCGCCGCGACGAGCGCGGCCGCGGCGAGCGTCACGAGCAGCTTCCGCACGATTCCCCCCGCGGCGCCGGCGGCTTTGCCGACCGGCGGCGCAGGAGCCGGAGCTTGCGACGGCGTCCGACAACGACTGCGGACCCTATTACGCTCTGACACTCGTGTCAGGGAACGCGGGGCGAGCGGTGCCGGAGACGATGCGTGCGGCGGTGTACCGGGGCCCGCGCGACGTGGCCGTCGAGGAGCGTCCGGTCCCCGAGCTGGGCCCACGCGACGTCCTCGTCGAGGTCAGTCACTGCGGGGTGTGCGGCAGCGACCTCCACATGTTCGTCGACGGGTGGGGGGCACCGAACTCAATCGGCGGGCACGAGTACTCGGGGCGCGTGTTGGCGGTGGGGGACGACGTGCGCGACTGGTCACCCGGTGACGAGGTCGTCGGCGGACCGTCGCAGCGGTGCGGCGAGTGCGAGTACTGCCTCGCCGGCCGGCCGCAGCTGTGCACCGGGCGCAGCAACCCGGGCGTCGGGGCGTTCCAAGGTGCGTTCGCGAACTTCGTGCGCGTCCACGAGGCCGAGCTCCTGCGCGTCCCTCCGGGCCTGTCGATGCGCGCCGCCGCGCTGGCCGAGCCGCTCGCAGTGGCGCTGCACGGGCTGACGCGCGGCGGCGTCGAAGTGGGCCAGCGTGTGCTCGTGACCGGGTGCGGGCCGATCGGCGCGCTGAGCATCGCCGCCGCACGGGCGCGCGGCGTCACCGAGATCGTGGCCAGCGAGCCGCACCCGACGCGCCAGGCGCTGGCCGAGCGCCTCGGCGCCACAGTCGTCACGCCCGACGAGCTCCCGAAGCCCCGGATGCCGTTCGATCTCGTCGACGACCCCTTCGATGTCGCGCTCGAGTGCTCCGGCCACGGCGTGGCGATGGAGAGCGCCTTGTCCCAGCTCAAGCGGGGCGGCACCCTCGTGCTCGTGGGCGCCGGCATGACGTGGCCCCGGTTCGACAACAACCGGATCCTCCTCAACGAGCTCGTGATCACGGGTGCGTTCGTGTACGACCCCGACGGGTTCCCGCGGGCGCTCGAGCTGCTCGCCTCGCCCGACTTCCCGACCGACGTGCTCATCGAGTCCGAGGACGTGCCCCTCGAGGGCCTGTACGACGCCGTCGAACGGCTGGTGTCGGGCGAGCTCCCCGCCAAGGTGCTCATCGCCCCGAACCGCGGAAACGGAGGCGCACGATGACGACACCGACGCGCACGCCGAGGTTCAACCACGTGGCCATGAGCGTCCCGACCGAGCTGCTCGGCGAGGACGGCCGGCGTGACCTCGTGCGCTTCTACGACGAGGTGTTCGGGTGGAAGGAGCTGCCGACCGAGACCGTCGACGGCAAGAAGCTCGTGCTGTCGGCGTACACCTACGAGCAGTTCGTGTTCCTGATCGCCGACGACCCGCCGATGGCATGCCCGCGTCTCGACCACTTCGGCATGTCCGTCGAGACCGAGCAGGAGCTGGACGACATGCTCGCTCGCGCCAAGGCGTTCCAGGCCCGCGACGACCGGGTCGACATCGTCGACCGGGAGGTGACGGACCACGGGATGCTCGCGATCACGAGCTTCTACGTGCGCTACCTCCTGCCCATGATGGTCGAGATCCAGTGGTGGGACTTCAAGAAACGGGACGAACCCGCCTGATCCGGTCGCGACTGTTACGGTTCGTGCGATGAAGGTGGCCTCCGAGGCACCCGCGCGCGCCGCCAGCCCGCCCGACGGCGCCGAGCCCGCGACGCAGGGGTCGATCCCTCGGTGGCTCGTGGTCGCCGCCGTGCTCGTCATCGTTGCGGGCATCGTGATGCGGTTTGTCGCCGTCAGCGAGCTGTGGCTCGACGAGGCGCTGTCGGTGAACATCGCCCGTCTGCCGCTCGGCGACATCCCCGACTGGCTGCGCCACGACGGGGCGCCGCCTCTCTATTACTTCATGCTCCACCTCTGGACGGACGTGTTCGGCACCGGCAACGTCGCCGTCCGGTCGCTCTCGGCCGTGCTGTCGGTGGCGACCTTGGTGCCGATGTGGTTCGCCGGCCGTCGCATCGCGGGGCGGACCGGCGGCTGGATCGCGGTGCTGATCCTGGCGTCGTCGCCGTTCGCCATCACGTTCGGCTCCGAGACGCGCATGTACTCGCTCGTGATGCTGCTCGTGACGGTCGGGTACCTCGCCGTCCGGCGGCTCCTCGAGCAGCCGTCGCTGGGGCGGCAGGCCGTCGTCGCGCTCGTTACGGCGCTGCTCCTGTACACGCACTACTGGTCCTTCTATCTGCTCGCGGCCGTGGGTGGGGTGCTCGTCTGGCAGGCGTGGCGCGGAGCCGACGCCGAGCGGCGCCACGCGGCCCGGTCGGCGCTGGTCGCGATCGTCGCCGGCGCCATCACGTTCCTTCCGTGGGTCCCGACGTTCCTCTACCAGTCCAAGCACACCGGGACCCCGTGGGGCGACCCGATCTTCATGACAGCGTCGTTCGCGTTCGCGCTGCGGGACTTCGCCGGCGGCGAGCACTCCGAGTCGTACGCCTTCCTGGTCGTTCTCATCACGTTGACGATCGTCGCCGTGTTCGGCCGTGCGATCGACCGGTACCGCATCGAGCTCGACGTGCGCACGCGCCCCGGTGTCCGAGTCGAGGCGGGGATCTGGGTGGTCACGCTCATCCTCGGCGGCGCCGCCGCGTTCCTCACCCGAGGGACCTTCGCCGGCCGGTACGCATCCGTCCTCTATCCGCTCTTCGTCCTCGTGCTGGTGTACGGCGTCACCGTGTTCGCCGACCGGCGGGTCCGAGTGGTCGTGCTCGCCATCGTGGCGATCTTCGGCCTCGGCAGCGGTTTACGCGTCGTCCTCGACGACCGCACCGAGGCTCGCCCGGTCGCCGACGCGATCCGAGCCGGCGCGAAGCCGGGTGATGTGGTCCTCTACTGCCCCGACCAGCTGGGCCCGAGCGTGAGCCGGCTCCTCGGAGGCAAGCGGCTGGTGCAACTGACGTTCCCGGCGGGGGACCGGCCGGAGCTCGTCGACTGGGTCGACTACAAGGAGCGGCGGGACCGGGTGGACGCGAACGCGTTTAGCCAGGGGGTGCTCGACCGCGCCGGCGCCGGCAGCACGATCTGGTACGTCGTCGCGATCCAGTACCGCGGCGGCAACGAGGGGAAGTGCGACGCGATCCAGCGCTCGTTGAACGCAGCCCGTCCCGGCGCACGGCAGCTCGTCCTGGCGAACGACAAGTACAACGAGTTCTTCGCTCTGTTCGAGTACCCGCCGCGGTGACCGAGGCCGTTCGGGAGTTCGTCCGGCGCGACCTGCGCGCCGCTGCGGTGCCGTGGGCCCTAGCTCGGGTGCTCGTGGTGGGATCCCTGGCTCTGGCGCGCTTCGCGGTCGATCACCTCGAGCACGCGGTGCGCCCGGTGCAACTGGGCCAGGGCCTCTTCGCGTGGGACGCAGCCTTCTACCGGGAGATCGCCGAGCACGGATACGGCGCCGCGCGCTCGGAGACGCTGCGGTTCTTCCCGCTCGTGCCGTTGGCCTCACGCTGGCTGGGCGTCGTGTTCCTCGGGAACGACGCCGCCGCGCTGATCGTCGTGGCGAACGGTTCCGCGCTGCTGTTCGGCGCGCTCGTCTACCGGCTGACGCGCTTGGAGACCGGCAACCCGCACACGGCGACGCGGGCGGCGTGGTTCGCCGCCATCTTCCCGCCGGCCATGGTGCTGGTCCTCGGGTACGCCGAGGCGACCTTCATGCTGCTGTCGGTGGCGATGTTCCTCGCTCTGCGGACCCGCAGGTTCGCGTGGGCCATCCCGTTCGGCGTGCTCGCGGGGCTGACGCGACCGGTCGGCGTGCTGCTCGTCGTGCCGGCGGCGATCGAGGCCGCCCGAACGTGGGGCACCGCGACGCTGCGAGACCGCGCGGCACGCATCGGCGCGGTGCTCGCCGGACCGGTCGGAAGCGGGCTGTACCTGCTGTGGGTCCGGTACGCGTACGGCGACGCCTTCCTCCCGCTGAGCATCCAGAACAACCGCGCCCATCGAGGCGGGTTCGTCGATCCCTTCACCCGCACCTACGACGGGGTCTCCGACCTCGTTCACGGCGACCGTTTCGGGTCGGGGCTCCACATCCTCTGGTTGGCGCTGTTCGTTGTGCTGATCGTCGTGTTGCTGCAGCGACTCCCGTCGTCGTACGGCTGGTACGCGGCGGCGATGGTCCTCGTCAACGTCTCGGCTCGGAACCTCGACTCGTTCGAGCGCTATGCGATGAGCGCCTTTCCGCTGGTGCTGGCGGTCGCGCTCGTCACCGACCGGCCGGACGTCGAGCGACCCGTGCTGGTGGTCTCGGCGGCAGGACTGGTCGGGTACAGCATCCTCGGGTTCCTCGGGGTCTACGTGCCGTGAGGACGGCGGCTTCGCCGACCGTCGTCACAGAGCCGGAGCTTGCGACGGCGCCCATGAGGGTGAGCTCCGCAGTCGGCGGGTCGGTCGGCGCGGCTCGTAGACTGTCGTGCTCGGGCGCCGGGTGCGCACCCGGCCCGATCCCGACGATGAAGCCGGAGTCGCCTTCGTGACGACCGAATCGACGTCCTCGCCCAACGTCGTCATCATCGGCGCCGGCCCTGCCGGCCTCACCGCCGCGTACGTGCTCACCAAGCGCGGGGTGACCTCCACCGTCCTCGAGGCCGACACGGTGGTCGGCGGCATCAGCCGCACCACCGAGCGCGACGGGTGGCGCTTCGACATCGGCGGTCACCGGTTCTTCACCAAGGTGCAGCCGGTCGAGGACCTGTGGTTCGAGATCCTCGGGCCCGACGACTTCCTGCGCCGGCCCCGGCTGAGCCGCATCTACTACCGGGGGAAGTTTTACGACTACCCGATCTCGGCGATGAACGCCCTGCGCAACCTCGGCCCCATCGAAGCCGTGCGGTGCGTCATGTCGTACTTGTGGGTGCGGATCCACCCGCCGAAGGACAAGACAACGCTCGAGGGGTTCGTGGCGTCGCGATTCGGATGGCGCCTGTACCGCCACTTCTTCAAGACCCAGAGCGAAAAGGTCTGGGGCGTCCCGTGCACCGAGATCCAGGCCGATTGGGGCGCCCAACGCATCAAGAACCTGTCCTTGTTCCGCGCCGTGTGGGAGGCGCTGAAGCCCAAATCGTTCCGGCGCAAGAAGGACAAGTCGAAGCAGGTGACAAGCCTGATCGAGGAGTTCAACTATCCGAAGTACGGCCCGGGGATGATGTGGGAGCGTGCCACTGAGCTCGTGACCGCCCGGGGCACCAAGGTCGTCTTCGGCTCCGCCGTGACCAAGATCGAGGTGCGCGACGGGAAGGCCGTGGCAGTCACGGCGGAGACCGACGGCGCGCCGACCCGCTACGAATGCACCCACGTGATCTCCTCGATGCCGATCAGCGCGCTCGTTCGCGCGATCGATCCGCCGGTGCCGCCGGAGGTCCAGGCCGCCGCCGACGGCCTGCGCTATCGGGACTTCATCACCGTCGCGTTGGTGCTGCCGGAGGAACGTGGCTTTCCCGACAACTGGATCTACATCAACGACGCCAGCGTGGCCGTGGGCCGGATCCAGAACTTCGGCCGCTGGTCGCCGTACCTCGTCAAGGACGGCCGCACCTGCCTCGGCCTCGAGTACTTCGTGAACGAGGGCGACGACATGTGGACCAAGGCCGATCCGGACCTGATCGAGCAAGGGAAGCGCGAGCTATGCGAGATCGGGCTCCTCGACGACCCGTCTCAGGTCGAGACCGGATACGTCGTGCGGATGCCGAAGGCCTATCCGATGTACGACGACACCTACAAGGCCAACGTCGAGACGATGCGGAAGTGGCTCGATGCCAACGCGCCGAACGTGTTCCCGGTCGGCCGGAACGGGATGCACAAGTACAACAACCAGGACCACTCGATGTACACGGCGATGCTGTCCGTCGAGAACATCTTCGGCGCGAACAACGATGTGTGGAACGTCAACGTCGAAGCCGAATACCACGAAGAGAAATCGGCGGGGGACGCCGGGGGAAAGGGTGCTGCTAGCCGCTCCAGCGCCGCCACAGGCGACCGAACCGGTCGCGAATCCCCCACCACGTGACGAGCAGCAACTCTTCGGCGAAGATGAACCACGTCATCTTGGAATGGCCGCGCACCCGGTCGGTGAACACGATCGGCACCTCGACGATCCGGCCGCCCCATCGGTGGACGCGGTACGCCGTCTCGATCTGGAAGCCGTAGCCCTTCGCCCGTGTCGACGAGTAGTCGACCGCCTTCAGCGTGTCCGCCCGGTAGGCCCGGTATCCCGAGGTGGCATCCTTGACCCCGCTGCCGAGCACGAGCGCGGCGTACCGGTTGCCGTAGCGCGAGAGCGCCCGCCGGAACCACGGCCAGTGCGGGATCTCGCCACCGGGCACGTACCGCGAGCCGATCACGAGGTCGGTGCCAGACGCGATCTCCCCGAGAAGGCTCGGGAGGACCGACGGATCGTGCGAGAGGTCGGCGTCGATCTGGACGAGGGCGTCGTACCCCTTCTCCAGCCCGATGGCGAACCCGGCGCGGTACGCGCTCCCGAGTCCGGTCTTCGCCGGCCGGCGCAGCACGTCGATGCTCCCGAGCTCGACGGCCGTCTTCTCGGCGACGTCGGCCGTCCCGTCGGGACTGTTGTCGTCGACGACGAGGATGTCGGCGTCCGGGACGGCCGCACGGGCGCGCCGGAGGAACTCGTCGATGTTCTCCGCCTCGACGTAGGTCGGGGTGATGACGAGCGCGCGCACGGCGAGTGAGGTTACTCTCGCCGACTCTATTTCTGGCAGCGCCGGTAGAGGTCGTATCGCTCGAGGTAGTTGGCGACGTGGCAAAAGTCGCGCCGCAGCACCTCTTCGGGCTTGCGCGAGCCCACGTCGCGGGAGTCGTTCGGCTCGCTCCAGTTGTCCCAGATGGAGGACAGGATGACGACGTCGGCCGAGGCGAGATCGCTGGCGAGGCGTGACCCCTTGGCGTTGGCGACGCCCGGATCCATCTCGATGTAGTACGTCGCCGGCGTCAGCTCCGGCAGCAGGTAGTAGATGAAGGCGTCGCTGTACGGAGTCTTGCGTAGGTTCTTCGGGCCGACGAAGAGCCGGTCGCCGGGCTTCGAGATGCGTGCGGCTTTGTCGATGACGAGTTGTGCCGCGTCGGCTCGGTCCTTCTTGCCGTAATAGAAGACCCGGCCGTTGCGCTCGATGATGTGGGCCGTGCGGTGGACGCCCACAGACTGCAAGGAGTAGTCGCTGTACCACCGGAACGTGAAGTAAGGCAGGACGAAGAACAGGAGCGCGAGGACGCTGCCGCCGCTCGCGAGCGCGAGGCCGCGGGTTCCGGCGCGCGGCCAACGCCGACGAGCCACTTCGAACAGGGCGACGGGGAGGAACCCGAGGGGCACGCAGCCCACCCACGCAAAGTGGGTCGAGTCGACACGTTGAAGCC
Source organism: Acidimicrobiia bacterium (assembly GCA_035316005.1). Lineage (GTDB taxonomy): Bacteria > Actinomycetota > Acidimicrobiia > IMCC26256 > JACDBD01 > JALZAA01. Next base: position 8,248 of record DATFXK010000060.1, read on the forward strand.
CCTGGGGCAGGAGCCCGGCGCTGAAGAGCGCCACGACGATCAGCGCCCGCGCCCGAAACGAACCCTTGTCGCGGCGGAAGAGCCACACCGCGACGGCAAGGAGTATGGCCACCGCACCGAGCAGGACGAAGAACCAGAAGAACAACTGTTGCGCTGTCGTCGGCGCCGGCACCGGCCACGAGAGCTGCTCGAGGTCGCCCGCCCGTTGGAGGAACCCGTCGAGGTGGTTCCACGACGGCGGGATCGGCAGGCGCCGCCCGCCGCGGAGATAGACGATCGGGTCGAGGATGATCCCGCGGACCACGTGACCCGGCCCCGATGTGGCGAGCTCGACGATGTAGAGCGATACACCGCCGGCGAGCCCGACGAGCAGGCGTCGCACTCGCGCTCGGTCCATCCCGCGCAGCAGCAGAATCAGGCCGAGGCCGATGGCGAGGACGAGGTCGAGGCGGAAGAGCAGCGCCAGGCCGAGCAGCACGCCGGCGACGATCGCGAGGCGACCGGCGCGGCGGTCGTCTGTCGCCCGGCGGGCCTCGAGGCCGGCGAGGAGCCCGAGCAGACCGAACCCGACGGCACCGACCCAGGCCAGCGCCGTGAGCCCGATCGCGGGAATGATGATGACCGCGGACGCGAGCGCGCCCAGGACGGCGATGATCCGGCCCCAGTACCGGGCGATGCCGAACACGCCGAACACGATCGCCATCTGCTGGAGCAGCCCGAACAGTCGCTCCGTGATCAGCGTCGTACCGAACACCTTGAACCACCCTGCGAGCGCCCAGAGGCCGCCGGGACCGTAGAGGTGGAGAAAGTCCCGGCTCGGAAGGTCGCCCTTCAGCACGCGCTCGGGGAAGACGAGCATGAAGCCCTCTTCCATGGGCGGGCCCTGCGTGCGGAGGAGGCCGCGCAGCGGGATCAGGAAGGCCACGAGGATGATGCCGAGCGCGATCGCGTCGCGTTGCCGCGGTGTGAGTCGGCGACGTCCGCGACGTCTGACGGCGGCCGGCGTCGCCGCCGAGCGTTCGCTCGCGACGGGTGTTGTCATGAGCCGGTTAGCACGTGGTCGTCGGCCGGGTGCTCGGCGGCGTCGACCCGGGCTGCTTCGCGTTCTCGACGGGTACGGATTCGCTCTATTACGGCGTCCACGGCGACGGCCGCCAGGACGACGAGCGCGGGTTCCGCGATCGCTCGATAGCGATTCGTGGCGAACGTCAGGGTCACCGAGATCAGCACGATCACGGGGAGGGCGACGAGTGGGAACAGAAGCACGCGCCGGCGCCTTAGGAAGATCGCCCCGAGGACCGCCAGCACGGCGATGGGATAGAACATCAGCAACGACGCCCACGCCACCCAGGTCTCACGGCCCTCGGCATCGTGGTCCAGGCGCACCTGCTGTGCGGGACGGAACAGTCCGGTGATTCGGCCCCACCGGGCGGCGACGACGACCGGGATTCGGGCCTTGTTGTCGGCGATGTAGTCGAGGGCGGCGCGCCGGTACACGATCGCCTTCTGCGACTGGTCGTCGCGCCGGCGAGTGGGTACCCCGCACTCGAAGCTCCAGTAGCCGGTGTACTGGCCGTACCATGTCTTGTCGCAGCTCGCGGTGAGCAGCGTGACCTCGTACCCAGTCGACAGATAGACCGGATGCTCGAAGCGCGTCAGGTTGTAACCGACCCACGGGGCGAGCACGACCGCCGTGGCCACGACCGAGACCGAGAGCCACTTGACCTTCTCGCGCACCGCGACGCGTTTGGTGAACCACACGAGTGGGACGACGACGAAGGGAACGAGCAGGAGCAGCTCGGAGCGCGTGAGGGCAGCAAGACCGCAGGCGACACCAAGGGCGGCGAGCAGGCGCAGACTCGGTCGTGCCCAGTACCGGTACGCTAGCAGCAGGACGACGACTACGAGCAGGATCGCCAGCGACTCGGATTGCAGCATCCCGTCGTGCGACCAGATGTTGGGATAGACGGCCGCGACGGCGGCGGCGATCAGACCGACGCGCGGGCCGACAACCTCTCGCCCGACGAGACCGATCACCACGACGGTCGCGGTGCCCAGCACGCAGGTCCACAGCATGTGCGTGACCGGGCTCTCGAGCCCGAACACCGACGTGGTCGCCAGCCACAACAGGTACAACGGCGGATGGTCAGCGGCCTGGAGCGTGAGTCCCTTCACGTATTCCAGGGGCACGATGAACCCGTGACCCTGCGCGAGCAAGTTGGCGCCGTAGTGGTAGTAGAGACCGTCGCCCTGGACCGCAGCGTCGCGCCGCACGAGGAGCACGTACGCAACGCGGATCACGACGCTCGCCACGGTGATCGCCGCGAGCGTCCAAGCAAAGCGGCGCGTGGCCGGTTTCATCGCCCGGGCACGGTAGCAAAATGCTCGTCGGCTTCTTGGACGCGTTCGACGGATGCGGCGCGCCGGTTGCGCATCGCCTGTACGGCGCGGTCGATGGCCACCGCCGCCAGGACCACGAGCGCGCCTTCGGCGCTCGCTCGATACCGATTGCTGCCCAGCGAGATCGCCACCGCGAACAGCACGATCCCAGGAGGCACGAGGAGGGGGAAGAGCGGCACACGCCGCCGTCGCCGGACGATGACGGCGCCCGCGATCGCGAGCAGGGCCACTGCGTAGAAGCTGAATAGTGATGCCAGCGCGGCCCAACCCTCGCGTCCCTCGATGACGCGGTCGAGCTGCACCTGGTTCCACGGCCGGTACAGACCGGTAATACGTCCCCAACGGGCGAACACCACGACCGGCGCACGCGCCTTGTGATCACTGATGTAGTCGAAGACGACGCGGCGCGAGATCTCGTTGCGCTCGGACTGATCGTCACCACGCTTGTACTCACGGGCCGCCTTCTCGGTGCAATCCGGGGAGAAGTACCCCGTGAGGTTGCCGTAGTAGGTCGTGTCGCAGTTGGCTCCCAACATCGTCGGTTCCAAGCCGGTCGACAGGAACACCGGCTTCTCGAAGCGCACCAGGTTGAACCCGATCCACGGCCCCATCGCGATGACCGCGGCGACGCCGGCGGCGACCAGCTCCTTCAGCTTCTGCATCTCGTCGGTCCGACGCGTGAACAGAACGCACGGGAGAACCAGCAGCGGAAGGAGCAATACGAGCTCTGCCCGCGCGAGTGCAGCGATGCCACATGAGAGACCGAGACCGGCGGCGCGCCAGAAGCTCGGCGCTCGAAGGAAGCGATAGGCGAGATAGACCGACAACATCGCCATGAAGATCGCCATGGTCTCGGAGACTACGAACCCGTCGAAGATCCACAGGTTCGGATACACGGCCGCCATGACTGCGGCGATCAGTCCCGCGCGCGCGCCGGCCACCTCGCGCCCCGTCAGGCCCACGAAGACGACGGTTCCGACGCCGACCACGCTCGACCAGAGCATGTGTGACACGGGCCCATCGAGGCCGACCGAGGTCGGGATCGCCAGCCACAGCAGGTACAGCGGCGGGTGGCTCGCGCTCTGCTCGACGACGCCGTTGATGAAGGGCGCCGGCTCGATGAACCCGTGTCCCTCGACGAGAAGGCGCGCGCCGAGGTGGTAGAAGAACGCGTCGCCTCCCAACAGCACGTCGCGGCGCACGATGAGGATGTACGCGGCGCGCACGGCCAGTCCCAGAACTGCGGCCGCGATCAAGCCGCGCCGAAAAGTTCGGGTCGTCACACTAGGCACGGTAGTGACCCGGGTGGTCCCGCGCCGCTCGGGCGTCTCTATCGTGCGACCGCGCAGGATGGTGGTCGCCTCGTTAGTCGGACTCGGGGGCGGCGGCTCCGGCGGGAGCTGTGTTGTCGAGTCGGGCACGCAGGAGAGCTATTTCCTCGGCGAGCACTCGGGTGCGGTTCTCGAGCCGCGACAGCTCCCACGAGTAGTGCACGACGACGACGAACAGGAACCCGACCGCGAACAGGAGGAAGATCGCCGGCGAGTACAGCACGCCGAGCCACTCCGAGACGGTGTTGAGCACGCCGGGGACGGCGGCCAGCGGCAGCATGAGCAGTCCGATCACCAGCCAGAGCAGTGCGTACTTGCTGCGGAGCTGCCGGGCTCGCACGAGCCGGAAGATGAACAGCGCGATGATCGCCGTGGCCACGATGACGAGGATGTGGGCCTGGCCGCTCAGTGATCCTCTCGGCAGGTCAGTCATGCTTCGTCCTTTCGGAGTCGGGCGCGGCGGGAGGCCGAGCCGAGGATGCCGATGAGCAGGCGTAGGTAGTTGACGACGAGCCGGAGCCTGCGAGTCGAGGGCACGCCCGCAGCGCGGGGACGCATGTGGATCGGGACCTCGTCGACCCGGAAGCCGGCGTAGCGCACGATCAAGAGCGCCTCGACGGTGTCGGCGAGGTACTCGACTGGGTACTCGCGTGCCAGGAGCTCGATCACCGGTCGGTCGAAGGCGCGAAAGCCCGACGTGACGTCGGAGTACCGCTGGCCGGTGAGGAATCGCACGATCGCGCCGAGGAATCGCATGGCCTGGCGCCGAGTCCGGCCGACCGGGTAGTCGTCACCGGACGCGAACCGGCTCCCGACGGCCATGTCTGCCCCCCGGTCGAGGGCCTCGAGGAGATCGGTGATGCCGGTCGGGTCGTGTTGCCCGTCGGCGTCGATGACGACGGCTCGGTCGTAGCCGTCGCGCTGCGCGTAACGCAGGCCGACGCGAACGGCGCCGCCAACGCCCAACGTGAAGGGCAGCCGGGCCGAGACCGCGCCGGCGCGCCGCGCGGCCTCGGTGGTGGCGTCGGTCGAGCCGTCGTCGATCACGACCAGATCGACGTCGTCGACGACCTCCAACAGCTCCTTCAGCGTCGCCGGGAGGCTCTCTTCCTCGTTGAGCGCGGGAATGATGACCAGGGTGCGTTTCACCGAGCATCCATGCTACGGCGAGGGCCGCGATACCTCCGGGACGACGTCCTCGACATACAGCCAGTCGCCGCCCACGAGATCCAGTTTGTGGGGACGGTCGGTGCCCGTCCACGCGAGGAGCGAGAACTTGTACGGGAAGAAGTGAATATGGGGATTGAACGTGGTGCGGTAGGGGCGCTGGTGTGGGACCACCACGACGACTCGCTGCCTGGCGACGCGCCGGAGCTCGCTGAGCGCGACTCCAAGGTGCTGGACGTGCTCCAACGTGTGCGTCGAGACGACGGTGTCGAACGCGGCGTGACGGAAGGGCAGCTCCTCGATGTTCCCGTCACACCATCGCACGTGCGGATGCCGGCCTCGCCGGCCTGCCGACACCGCGACATCGCAGCCGACGACGTCGTGATCCGGCGCGAGCTTCTCGCAGAGATGGCCGAGCCCGCACGCGACGTCGAGCACGCTGCAACCGCGTACCGCTTCCAGCACGCCGCGCAGGGACTCGGGGGTGAGGTCCGATACGCCCTGGTCGAATCGCGAGTGGAGACCTTGATAGAAGGCAGCGAAGTCGGCGCGAGAGAGGTAGAACGCGCGGTCCTTCAGGTCGATGATGTCGATCGTCAGGCTCCGGTACATCCGGCGGGCGAGGTTTCCAAACAGTTTGGAGTCGCGCATCACCGGAGGCACGTAGCGGTCGAGGGCGTCGTTGATCCACAACGAAGCCTTCCGACTGAACGGGAGGCCGGAGCCGTCGCTGCGTCGGCGACCACGGCGCGCGCTCATGTGACGGTGGCCCGAGCCTGCGCCCGATCGGGAACCCTGCTCTTCAGCCTGAGGACCGGCTTCTCAACGATGAGGTAGCTGATCGTGGCGACCAGCGTCGTCGCGACGAACACGACGACCAGCATGACGAGGAACGACGTGTCGAAGGGCGTGCTGCTCGTCCACTCGATGTACTTCTCCATGAGGGTTTCGTTCCAGAGGTACAGGCCATACGACACCAGTCCGAGAAAGACCACCGCCGGGGCGCGGAGCAGCCGTCGGATCGCGCCTTCCTTCTGAGCGCCGAAGATGCCGGGCAACAGGAAGAAGGCGGCGACGGCCAGGTAGAAGTAGTGAATGCCCATGTCCTCGGAGAACGTGTAGGTGACGATGCCGTGCGGCGGCTTGCCGATCCAGAGCGAGATCGTGATGAACGCCACGAGGGCAATCGCCCAGGACAGCGGTGGCGCCCATCGCCGGTCGAGGCCGGCCGGTGCTGTCGCGCGCCGCTGGGCCACCCATGCGCTGATGACGGCGAGGGCCATCCCCACGGCGAAGACGTCGAGCCATCCCGGGAGAATGTTCTGCAGCTGGCCCGTCCGTGGCGCGTCGAAGTTCGCCGCGGTGACGGACGCGCGGTAGACGATCCCGACGACGAACAGCGCCGACAGGAACGTGAGCTCGCGCCGCACCTGGCGTGCCGGGGTCACCGCCGAACGCGAAAGGAGGAACGCCCACACGGGGAGGAATACGTAGAAGGAGATCTCCGTCGTGAGTGTGTAGGACGACAGGATGGGCCCGACGAGGTTGTTGACGCTATAGAGATGGAGTAGCCCGTAATCGAGCACAAGGATCCGGGCCGAGGGCAGCTGCTTCGGCACGTGCAGGATGAACACTGTGATCGTGAGCGCGACCCAGTAGGCCGGGAAGATGCGAAGCGCGCGGCGCCAGAAGTACGCGAGCGGTCGGGGACCGTGGCGTTCCGCCAAGCGGGCAGCGACGAACGGTCGGTAGAGCAGGAACCCCGAGATCATGAAGAAGACCGCGACGCCGACATCCATCCGGGCCGTGAACGCGCCGAAGCTCGAGTGGATGTCGAAGCCGCTCAGGAATGCGACGTGGGTGATCAGCACGCTGATCGCGGCCAGCGCGCGAAACCCGTCGAAACAGGGAAACTTGACCCGCTCCGCCGGAGCCTGACCGGGGCTCTCGAGACCGCCCGCCGTCTCCGTCATGGTCGGGTGATGCTACTTGTGGTCCGATGGGTTTCCTGGTCCGCCCGCCATCGCCTCCGGGCACTGCCATCCCGACGGCTCGCGCCGGCACTCGAGCACCGTGTCGAGCAGCCGCTTCGCCGGCCACGGTGCCGTGTCGGGCGTGAAGTGCGTGCCGTCCAGTGGTCGCAGCTCGATGCCGTGGACGGAGCGCGGACACGGTGGACCGCCGGGGCACACAGAGCCGGCGAAGTCGATGAGCGACACGGCAGCAGGGTGCGTACGCGCGTACTCCCGATACAGGTCGTTCAGCCGGACGTAGCGGGCGTCTTCGGCTGCATTCGAGGGCGCATAGTCGCTGGACGCTCTCGATGCCACGGTCGCGATGACGAGATGCGCGCCGGTCGCGGTAAGGCGCGTCACCGCGGCGTCGATCTCGCCGAGCATCGTGGCGTCCCATCTCGGGCTCCCGAACTTGACCAGCTCGCCGTCCACGATGCGGTCGTTGACCTCCCACATGCTCATCCAGACGACGATGTCCGGGCGGTCACGCGAGAGCTGCTCCCGTTCGTAGTCGGTGACGAGGTTCTCGCAGCCCCGGGCCTGAGCGGGGATCTTGCCGTCGAAATATGTGGCGACGCCGCCCACGACACCGCACCCGGCGACGAGGGCCGTATCGAGGACGATCCCGCTTCTGGCCGCGACCGGCTCCAAGCCCGGCAGGAGCGTGTAGGGGATGGAGTCGCCGACGAGCAGCACGGTCGGCGCAGGCGGGTTCCCGACGCGCTGGACTCTGTCCGATCGCAAGGCCGCGGGCGGCGCCCGTCGTGACGGGAGCCGCTGGCCGACCCGGACGTTTTGGAGCGGCGTCGCCGCCGTCGCGCCGACCGTCGTCACCATGACGATCACTGCGACAGTCGCGAACCCGGTTGGTACCGCGACGCGTCCCCGCCACCCTCGGAGCGCCCCGCGGCGGATGGGCTGTTCCACGAGATAGAAGGACAGTGTGGCGGCAGCGAAGGTTGCCGCGAGCCGAGCGACGGTGAGAGCCGCTCCCGACAGGCCCGTGCGCGTCTCGGTCAACGCGACCGTGGCCGGCCAGTGCCACAGGTACAGCCCGTACGAGATGAGGCCGATCCAGCGCAGGGCGCCGAGCGACAGCAGCGCGCGCAGCGGTGACCAGGCTGCGCATCGAGTGGGCTGCACCGCTGACGCGATCACGACGGCGACGGCGATGGCGAAGACGAGCGATCCGCCGTGGTACAGGCCCGATCCCTGGTCGCTGACCGAAACCCACGCCCACAAGCATGCGCCGGCGGCGACGAGACCCCCGGTGTGGAGCGCGATCACGCTGCCCCTCCGCTCGGGTTGCCACCGAATGAGCACGATCGCGAGCACCGCGCCGACGAGCAGCGTGTGGGCGCGCGCGTCGGTCCCGTAGTACGCCCGGGACGGGTCGGTCGGCTCGTAGAGCACCGCCATGACCAACGCGGACGCGGCGATGCCGGCGACGCAGACGCCGGTGAGCACCGTGCGCGAGCCGCGGCCGACGCGCAGACAGACGAGCACGATCAGCGGCCACACCAGGTAGAACTGCTCCTCGATCGCGAGTGACCAGAGATGCCGCATCGGCGACGGCAGAGAGAAGAGGTCGAAATAGGACTGGCCACTCAGCACGAAGTGCCAGTTGGCGAAGTAGAACAGGCTCGAGATGCCGTCTCCGCGCAAGGTGCCGAGCTGCGCCGCCGGCGCGAGCACCGCCGCGTAGAGCGCGACCGCGGCGAGCACCAGGAGCAAGGCGGGGAGGAGACGGCGGACCCGGCGGACCCAGAACGAGGGCAGGCTGATGTGACCTCGCCGGCCGAACTCCGTCAGCAGCAGCGTCGTGATGAGGTAGCCCGACAGGACGAAGAAGGCGTCGACGCCGAGGAACCCGCCCGAGGCCCACCCTGCGCCGAAGTGGTACGCGATGACGGCCGCGACCGCGAACGCGCGCAGGCCGTCGAGCGCAGGCTGATATCGGATCCCGGCTTGCCCGTCCACGGTTCCCCCGACTCCGCCCCCGACAGACGCGGCAGGTTAGGGCAATCCGGCAGAAGTGCTCTAAACCGCCCGCAAGCCCGAAATCGGGCAGATCTCAGCGGCGCGGGCCGCGGGCGACGGCGAAGAGGCCGGGCGTGGTGTCGACGATCTCGGGCGCCATAAAGAAGTGCGAGTCGTCCAGGCCCGAGCCGATGCCGGAGCCGCGGCTGCCGAGCGCGCGGTATACAAGCGGCAGGGCGCGTTCGTACGACCAGACGTACCACCGGCGCGGCATGCGGTGGCGCAACCCCAGCACGTCGAGCTTGAGGATCTTCTCGCCGCGCGCCCGACGAGCGGCGAAGTCGGCCTTGAGCTCGTCGGAGCCTTCGAGACCCCACACCTCGACGTCACGGAAGAACAGCTTGAGCAGACTTTCGAGCTCGCGCGGTTCGAACAGATAGACGTGAAAGGGGTTCTCGAAGTCCGCCGGCCGGTTCGGGGTGACGACGAACGCGGTGCCGGAGTCGGTGAGCACGCGGGCCACGGCGGCGACATGGAGCTCGGGCGCAGTGAAGTGCTCGATGATGTGCGACGAGCACGCCCAGTCCACGCAGCGGCCGCGCAGGCCGAGCCGGGCGCCGTCCATCCCCGCGAAGTGCACGCCGACACCGTCCCGGAGGCCGGGGCCCCAGTCGGCCGACGCCGCCACCGCAGTGTCGGCGTCGTAGTCCACGCCGAGCACGAACCGGTCGGAGGAGGCGAGCCGGGCCGTCTCGTTGCCGACTCCGCAGCCGATGTCGAGCACCGTGCCGGGGCCGAGGCGGGCCACCATTTCGCGGTAGCCCGCGTCGTGGAAGGCGAGGAGCGAGTCGGGCGTCGCGCCCGCCATGGGCCGCTCGCCGGTCAGTCGCACGGGTTCGAGCCTAGGAGCGTCGGGAACGGCGGCCCCGAACGGCCTCGGACGGCCCGCTCACCTAGCATTTCTCCCCGACTCATGGACCCCAGTGCGTCGACGCCGTCCCGGCGCGTCCCCGACCCGACCGAGGAGATCGCCAAGATCGGCGACCTTGCGGCCGAGGCCGGCATCCGACGCGTCTGCATGCTCGCCTGGCGCGACCTCGACGATCCTGAGGCCGGCGGATCTGAGGTGCACGCGTCGACCGTGGCCGCGCTCTGGGGTCACGCGGGCATCGAGGTGACGATGCGGACGTCCTATGCCGCCGGGCACCCGCAGATCAGTTGGCGCGACGGATACCGCGTCATCCGCAAGGCGGGCCGCTACATGGTGTTCCCGCGGGCGGCGTTCAGCGAGATGATGGGTTGGCACGGTTCGCGCGACGGCCTGGTCGAGATCTGGAACGGCATGCCCTTCTTCTCGCCTGTGTGGGGCAAGGGGCCGCGGATCGTCTGGCTCCACCACGTGCACGCCGAGATGTGGCAGATGACGCTGCCGCGGCGTCTCGCTGCGATGGGGAGCACGCTCGAGTCGAGAGTCGCGCCACATTTCTACCGGCGGACACCGATCGTCACGCTCTCGGAGTCGTCGAAGAGCGAGCTCGTCGACGAGCTGCGGTTCAAGCCCGACCGCGTGACGGTCGTGCCCCCCGGAGTCGACGCACGATTCTCGCCGGGCGACGCGAAGTCGCCGACGCCGCTCGTCGTGGCCGCCGGTCGCCTCGTTCCCGTGAAGCGTTTCGAGGAGCTCGTCGAGGTGCTCGTCCGCGTCAAGGAGCACCAGCCGCGCCTCGAGGCGGTCATCGTGGGAGAGGGATACCGCCGCGAGGATCTCGAGGCGCAACTGCGGGAGACGGGTGCCGACCGCTGGATCCGTCTCGCCGGCCACGTCAGCGACGACGAGCTGCTCGGTCTGTACCGGCGGGCGTGGGTCGTGGCGAGCGCGGCTGCGCGCGAGGGATGGGGGATGACGATCACCGAGGCGGGCGCGAGCGGGACGCCCGCGGTGGCAACTCGAATCGCCGGGCACAGCGACGCCATCGCGCACGGACTCAGCGGGTTGCTCGTCGACGGACGCGATGAGTTCGTAGGCGCGCTCGACCGGGTGCTGCGTGATACGGAGCTCCGCGATCGACTGAGCCGTGGTGCGATCGAGCACGCGTCCCGGTTCACCTGGGCGGCAACGGCTCGTGGGACGCTCGAAGTCCTCGCGGCCGATGCCGTCCGCCGCCGAGGACGACTGTGACCACCGTGACCCGACGGCCGGCGCCGGCCACGACCGAGGCGCCGGCGGCACCGTCCGAGACCGCGCGCCGGCGGCGCGTACTCGGGTACACGCTCCTCGCGGCGCTCTCGTACATCCCGCCCTTGCGCACGGCGCCGGGCAAGGTCGCCGCCGACACCAAGCAGTACCTGTACCTGGACCCGACGCGGCTCCTCGAGCGGGCGCCCTCCATGTGGGACCCGAACATCGGGCTGGGCACGGTCACCCACCAGAACATCGGCTACCTCTTCCCGATG
>DATFXK010000061.1:0-3211 GCA_035316005.1 Acidimicrobiia bacterium
CGCAGCTCGGCCCCCTCCTCGACGAGCGCGACGCCGAGCCACTGCGCGCCGGCGTCGAGCGCGGCGCGAGCCACGGGCACCGCGCCGTGCCCATAGCCGTCGGCCTTCACGACGGTCATGAGCGCGGCGGGTGCGGCCACGGCGGCGAGCGTCCGCACGTTGGCCCGGATCGCGTCGGTGTCGATCTCCGCCCAGACGGGGCGATACAGGCGCTCGTCGCCCATCAGCTGGTGCGGGAGAGGAAGCGGACGAGGTCGCCGCGGGCGACGATGCCGACGAGCTTCCCGTCGTCGACGACGGGGACGTGGGTGACGTCGCGGTCGTGCATCTCCGCCGCCACGCCGTCGAGCGTGTCGTCGGGCTCGGCGACGTGGAAGTCGGTGATCATGACGTCGGCGACGGTGGCGCCGGCCGCCTTCTTCAGCTCGTGCTCGAAGCGGTGCAGCGACGACGGCAGCACGAGGTCGGCGCCGAGGAACGAGATGACGGTGGGGACGTGGAGGCGGGCCTCGGACACGATGAGATCCTCGTCCCGCAGGAGCCCGACGAGCTTCCCGCCCGCGTCGACGACGGGCGCGGCGCCGATCGCCTTGCCGGCGAGCACGTCAGCCGCCTCCTGGACCGGCTGGTCGGGGCGCAGGGTCACGACGTCGCGGGTCATCACCTCGCGCACGGGCGTCGTGTCGGGCATCTAGTCCTCCAGACCTTCGAGACCGTCGGGGCTCTCCAGGGAGCGGATGGCCGCGGGGAGCGTGGCGATCAGGTCGCCGGCGACCAGGCCAGTATGCCCGGCGACATCGGCGGCCCGCCCATGGGCGACGGCGCCGGCGGCGGCGGCCCAGAACGGCTCGGTGCCGCGGGCGAGGAAGCCGCCGATGATCCCCGAGAGCACGTCCCCGGTGCCGGCGGTGGCCAGCCACGGCCCGCCGGTCGTATTGATCGCGGCCCGCGCCGCCGTCGAGGTGCCGTCGGCGATCACCTCGCCCGGGCCCTTCAGCAGCACGACGGCCTGCGCCCGGTCGGCCAGCCGCCGGGCGGCCGCGAGCCGGTCGTCTCCGACCTTCTCTCCCGCCAGGTGCACGTACTCGCCCGCGTGCGGGGTGAGGACGGCGGGGGCGCGGCGGGCCCGGAGCGGCCCGACGTCCCCGGCGAGCGCGTTCAGCCCGTCGGCGTCGAGCACGAGGGGGACGGGTGCTTCGGCCACGATGCGCCGGACGGCGGCGGCGGTGCGGTCGTCGCCGCCCAGCCCGGGCCCGACGACCAGCGCCCGAAACCGGTCGGCCGCCTTGAGCACCTCGGCGGCGGCGGGCTCGTCGAGGGCGCCGTCGGACGTGGATGGCAGCGCTTTGGTGATCACCTCGGTGCCGGACGCGCGGGCGGCGGCCTCCTCGCCTGGCACGCCGCACCACACGATGCCGGCGCCGGCGCGCATGGCGGCGTGGCTCACGAACGACGGCGCGCCGGTCATGCCGCCCGACCCGCCGACCACGAGCGCGCCGCTGAGCCACTTGTGCGCGTCGGGGGCGCGGTCGGGGAGCGCGAGCGCGAGGTCGAGGGGATCGGGAACGAACACCTGCGGGTCGCCGAGGTCGATGCCGATGTCGGCCACCTGCACCTCGCCGGCGTGGCCGGCGCCCGGTTCGAAGACGAGCCCGGGCTTGAGCGCCGAGAACGTCACCGTGTGCGACGCGTGGACCGCCGCTCCCTCGACGGTGCCGGTGGCGCCGTTCACGCCGGACGGGATGTCGACGGCGACGCACGGCCCGAGCACGGTGTCGGAGGCCCCGGCCACCCACGCCGCGTCACCGTCGAGCGCGCCGCGGAACCCGGTGCCGAACATGGCGTCCACGAACGCGTCGGCGCGCAGCATCGACCGCTCGCAGAGCTGGCGGTCGACGCCGCCCTCGAGGGTGAACACGTCGACCCGCACACCCCATTCGCGGAGCGCGCGGGCCGTGACGTGGCCGTCGCCGCCGTTGTTGCCCTTGCCGCACACGATCACGGCGCGCCGGCCGTACGTGCCGCCCATCTCGCGCCGCGCCGCCCATGCGACGGCGCGCCCAGCGCGTTCCATCAGCGCGTCGACGGGGGTGCCGGCCGCGATCGTGCGCCGATCGGCTTCCCCCATCTCGCCCGGCGTGAGGACGGGACGCATCACGCGCCTCGGCTCGCGCGTCAGCCGACGGCGATGGCCACCGCCATCGCCATCGAGTCGGTGTGGGTGAGCGAGAGGTGCCAGGCGGCGACGCCGCGCTCGTCGGCCAGGACCGCCGCCTTGCCCTGGAGGGCGACGACGGGCGCGCCGCCCCGCCGGCGCACGACCTCCACGTCACGCAGCTTGAACGCGCCCAGCCCCACGCCCAGCGCCTTCATCACCGCCTCCTTGGCGCCGAACCGGGCCGCCAGCCGGGGCGCCGGGTCGTGGTGACGGAACGCGTACGCGCGCTCGTCGTCACTGAAGAGACGCTCGGGGAGCCGCGCCCGCCGCTGCATCGCGAGCCGGAAGCGCTCGATCTCCACCAGGTCGGTGCCGATCCCGACGATGCTCACGCGCGCGTGCGCCACCGCTCGGCGAGCACGTAGACGGGCTCGGTCAGCAGGTCGACGACGTCGACGTCGGCGAGGCGGGTGTCGTCGAAGGTCGGCTCGGTCTCGGTGACGGCGTCCTTGAGGGCGGCGTAGCGACCCCGGTAGCCCTGGAGGACGCCCCGGGCGACATCGGGCGTGAGGCGGGCGCGGAACGCGACGTGCAGCAGCGTCAGACCCGTCGCCAGGGCGCCCTTGAGCTCGGGGACGATGACGAGCGTCCTGCCGTCGCGCCGGCCCTTGGCGACGGTGACCTCACGCTCGTACGCCACCCGGTGCTTCGTCCCGATGAGGCGCGGGTCCGAGTCGGTGCGCGACGGCAGGCCGGCGGCGACACCGCCCCGGTCGACGACGTGGATCGTCGCCGCGTCGCCGTCGACGTCGCCCTCGATCCGGTAGCGCGTGAACCCCGTGACCTGCTCGACGGCGGGGTCGAGGTCGACCAGTGTCCGCAGCGCGCGGTAGCTGAGGCTGTCGCGCGCCACGCCGGCGGCCAGCACCTCCCGCACCAACGGCGCCTCGAGGAGGGTCTCGTCGGACCGCGAGATGCCGACGGTGACCGTCTTGGCCTGGTGCTTGATGGCGTCGACGGGGCGGGTGAGCTCGTCGATGCCCTGTGACAGCG
>DATFXK010000062.1:0-3327 GCA_035316005.1 Acidimicrobiia bacterium
TGCGACGCCGATCATCGCCCCGTACTCGGGGCCGACGACCATGGCCCCGACGACGAGGATCTGCGAGTTCGTCAGGATGCCGACCGCACCGATGATCCCGGCGATGGCGAGCAGGATGAACCAGCTCGGGCGGTAGGTCCCGCGCTCCCGTATCCGGGCCTCGGCTTCCTCCCAGATCGGTGTGAAGTTCGCCTTCGACGGCTCGCGGCGTTCGGCTTGCGCGGCCAGCTCTGAGATCGACGTGTCGATGTTCTCGATCACGATCGAACCGCGCCGGTCCAGCTCGAGGCCTCGCAGCTCGTCGAGCACGCGGTTGGCCTCGGCCGTGATGACGTCGAACTGCAACGAGTCGCCGTCGGGGTTGCGGGCGACGCCCGGTAGGACCGTCAGGTTCACGACCCCACCGTTGGCCGTCAGCGAGTCCACGAGTCGCGGTGTCACGTCGGTCGGGCTGACAGCACGGATGTGGATCAGGGCTCAGAACCTCGTGTGTGTGCGCTCACACCATCCTCACACGGTCCTGAGACGCGTGTCGTGACATCGTCCGCAGAACGCAAGGGAACGGAGCAGTGAATACATGAAGCTCGCAGGAGTCGCGATGACCGTGGCGCTCGCCTTTGGTGCCGGCACCGTCGGAGCTTCAGCCTCGACGTCGTCCTCAGATCCGCAGCCGAACCCGACCGCACCCAGGAGCGATCGAGTCGACCTCGCGCGCCCCTCTTTCTCGCACCCGACAGAGGTCCACAATCCGCTGTTCCCGATCGCAGACCTGCGCTCCGCAATCCTTCTCGGGAACGACGGCGGTCACGTGCTGCGGATCGAGACCTCTCTGCTCGCTCGGACCAAGACCATCCAGTGGAAGGGCAAGAAGGTCGAGACGCTGGTCTCGCAATTCGTCTCGTACCTCGACGGCCGCATCCTCGAGGTCGCGCTCGACTCGTACGCCCAAGCCGACGACGGCGCCGTCTGGTACTTCGGTGAGGACGTCTTCAACTACCAGGACGGCAAGGTCGCCGATACGAACGGCACCTGGCGCGCGGGCAGGGACGGGCCGCCAGGAATGATCATGCCCGCCAACCCTCAGGCCGGCGCGGTGTACCGCACCGAGAACATCCCGGGGAAGGTCTTCGAAGAGGTCACGGTGAAGGCCACCGGACAGACCGTGCCGGGACCCCGCGGCCCCGTGTCGGGCGCGATCGTCGGGCAGGAGAACCATCTGCTCGAGAACAGCTACGAGGACAAGACCTTCGTCCCCGGCTACGGCGAGTTTCGCTCCGGCGCCGGCGGAAACCTCGAGGCGCTCGCGGTCGCCGTGCCCACCGACGCCCTCCCCGGCGGGGTGCCGCCCGCGATCGCAACGATCTCGCGCGGTGCCAACGACATCTTCGACGCCGCCGCAACCGGCAACTGGGATGCGGTGTCGTCGACACTCGACGCGATCAGCGCGGCCTGGGCCGCGCACCGCGCCGGCGACGCGGTTCCTCCGCTGCTCGAAACCCAGATGAACCTGGCGCTCGACGCCCTCGCCGGGAACGCGCTCGTCCCCGCCGCCGCGGCCCGGAACGCCGAAGGGACACAACAGGCTGCGTTCGACCTGGGCATCGCGAGCCACGACCTCGAGCTCCAGTACCGGCCCGCCGGCGACGTCGACCTTGCACGCTTCGACCTCTGGAGCCGGCGCCTCGTGGCGGACAGCGGAAGCGCCGAACCCGACCCTGGTCACGTCGCCGGCGACGTCGCGGCGTTGACGAGGGTGTGGGACCGCATCGCCCACACGATCGACGCGTCCGCCGCGCGTGCGATCGGCGCCCAGCTCGCGAGCCTCGAGCGGGCCGCGAAGAAGGAGGACGTCGCGGCGGCGGGGCGCGGTGCACAGCGACTGCGCCAAAAGGTCGCGGGCCTGCAGCCGTCCCCGTAGGAGGTCAGGCGGCCGGCGGGATCGGCGGGCGGCAGACGCCCCTCTCCCCGGCGTCAGGCGTCGTGGTCGTCGTGCTCCCCGGGCGTGCGCTCGCCGCCCAGCGGTGCCTCCGGGTCCGGGTCGAGGCCGTGGCGCAGGCGGTAGCGGCGCTCGTCGTAGTTGGCGGTCTCGTAGGCGATCACCGCCCAGAGGAGAGCGTCGACCCCGGCGACGGCGACGATGGCGGGAACCACGGTCGCCACGGGGATGAGGGCGAACAGCCCGACGGCGAGCACGAGGCGCTGCCGGTTGATCGTGTGCGCGTTCCGGAGCCGGAGCGCGACGTGGGCCAGCAGATAGATCGCGACTCCGCCCAAGAGGGCGAACGCCGCCACGGCTTCGAGCGCGTCGTCGACGTGGGCGAGCGTCTCCTCCAGACCGAAGGCGGCGAGCACGATCCCCGCCACCATCGGGAAGTGCAGGTAGGAGTACGAGTCGCGCGCGAGCGCGTTGCGCCGGCGCCCCTCGGGCGTCATGGTCAGGCGCCGGGCGTTCACGAGCGCGACGACGTCGAAGTACGTCCACCACAGCGCGGCGGCAAGCGCGACGCCGAGCACGGCCGCGGTCACCACGCCGACGGTGAGATCGGCCTTGGCGCCGACGCCGAGTGAGACGATCGACTCGCCGAGCGCGAGGATGATGACCAGGCTGTGCCGCTCGGCGAAGTGACCCGGGACCAGCTTCCATCCCTGCGTGCCGAACACGCCGGGGCCGCCCCAGTCGAGCAGGATCGCCGCTGCCCACAGGCTCTCCTGCGCGCCGCCGGACAGGAACGACGCGCCGACGAGCAGGCCGACGGCGATGGCGGAGCTCACCGCGAGCCCCACGACGGACCGGCGCAGCGCGGGATCGTCGCGACTGGCGATCAGGAACAGCGCGATGTGCGCGGCGCGCACGACTCCGTACGCCACCGCGAAGAGGAGCGCCCGGTCACCGAACGCATCCGGGACGCACAGCGCCACGACGAGCAGGCCGGCCGTGGCGGCGAAGATCACGATGCGGACCGCGCCTTCCTCGGGCTCGATGACGCTCGTCAGCCACGCGTACCCGACCCAGGCCCACCAGAGCACGGCCAGCACCAGCATCGCCCGTCCGACGCCCTCCCATGTCGGTTGAGCCTCCATGAGCGCGGTGCACTGCGTGAACCCGAGCACGAAGACGAGGTCGAAGAAGAGCTCGAGCGGCTTGACGACCTCGCCTTCTCGTAGCTCGGCGCTGATCCGGGGTGCCCCGGAGCGGCGGGCTCGGCGCGACGTCACTCGGCATCTCCCCCGTCGCCGGCACGTCCGTGCTTCCAGTAGCCGCGCACCGCCGTTTGCGTGCGCGGGATCCCGCGTTCCTCGAAGAGGTACCGGCGGATGGCCTGCACC